>CAZGMX010000064.1:0-13828 GCA_964526865.1 uncultured Actinomycetota bacterium
CAAAATTCGCTGCGACGTATTCTGCCCCCTGATACAGCCGCCACACAACCGGCCAACAACTACCCCAATCCCCTTTTCGCCCAATATATCGCATATCCCGCTGTTTTCGAATTAAACAGGCATGAGGTAATATCCCTCGCCTCCTTGTTCTTTATTTCGCGACCACTTTTTCGTAGGGTTTGACGGCGCCGGCAAGGGCCTGCTTGAAAAAGGACTTTCGGAACCCCGAAAAGCGCATCAACAGGCCCATCCAGAGGTTCCGCCAACGCAGGCCAAGGTTTTTTTGCGGATAATCCAGAAGGCCGTGTGCGGCATAATACGCGTAGTCGGCGCGAAAGAACCACTGCGCTTCATAGACCAGGTCCCTGAATATCTTGTGCCCGCCCACCCCCAGGAATGTCTGCTGTCTGACATAGCCCTCGTCCAGGCAGAAAAGAATCGTTTTTCCCAGGGCCTCCAGGTCTCGGGTGATCGCGCCTGTATCACCGCTCTCGTCTGTCACGGTTCCCGCGATATTCGCGCGGGACGTGTCCATCAGTCCCTCCAGCACTTCGCGCAATTGGGGATTGGATGTGTAATCCCCAGACAGGATAAACGCGAACTGCTTGCCCGCACACATAGGGGCGTGGCCGAATACGAAGAGCCGGTCAAAAAACATCTTCCATCGCGCGGAGAGAAACCGGTGCCGCACATTTCCTGCCATGACAATGGCATCGGCCGCAAAAAGCTTATCGTGGAGTCCCCTCAATCCATCGTGATATACGCATTGATTGCCTTCGGCGCAGAGATAACAGCTCAGGCATCCGCCTTTGATATCAAGCTTCGCGATGTTGACGATTTCCACCCTGCAGGAGATGCGCAGGACAAAGACATCGATCATCCGGTTTAGGTTCTCATCCCCCTCTTTGGCATCCGTAATGAGCAATATGTTCTTGTTTATTGATTTGGTCATTGCGGGCGGTTGCGGTGGAGCATAGACGGCTGCAACAGGCGCCTCAGGGGGAAACGCGGAACGACAAAACGTCTTTTCCTGGACACATTCTAAAAAATATTTCCAGAATTTTTGAATCTCTCCCCTCTTGGATGGGTCCAAAAGGTCCTCCATCCTGGAGGAATGCCCTTCCACATAGTTCATTTTTAGGTCCTGCGAGACCGCCTGTAGATACTGCAGCGCAGTGTGGTCATAGTATTTTGCGGACGTGATCAATGCCGTCGCAGGTTTGCCATGAAACGCGCCCTGGGACTGGTTTTCAAAAACAAGTTCGATGAACCGCACGAGCTGGGACGGAACGAGGAGAAAAAAGACGGGGGTGCACCACACAATAGCATCGGATGTTCTGACGCACTCAAGAATCTCGCTAAACCGGCCCTTGTCCTTTTCCAATTTGTGGATTTCGCCGCCGATATGGAAATATTGAAACTCGTGGGCCGGAAAATGTTTGGCGATGTATCTGGCATACTGCAGAGTGACGCTTTTTTCGCCCTTGGGACTACCGCTTAGGACTGAGATTTTCACGAATGCATCACCTCCCCCCTCCTTTGTCCTCCCCCACAAAGGGGGAAGGAAATATGATTTAACAGTCTGCCTATACTCTATCTTAAAATAAGGTTTTGGGATAGAACAGCGAGATTGCCCGCCACTGAAGCGTCGGCGGACTTACAGCCTCGTCGTCCGCCATTGAAGCAGTGGCGGACTCCTCGCAATGACGGCATGACAGTGAACCGGAATTGACACCGGCAACGATTCCCGTTAGGCTTTAGGCATGGCACGCAGACAGAGAAAGCGTTTTTACGAGAAGACACTGACGCAGAAGACGGCTTTCCGGGGCCGGGTATTTGAGTTGGTGCACCAAACGGTACGCCTGCCCAATGGCAAAAAATCCACGCGCGACCTGATTCTTCACCTCGGGGCCGTCGCGATGATCCCGATCGATTCCAAGGGCAATATTCTGATGGTGCGGCAATTCCGCAAGGCCGTGGAGCGGGAGATGCTGGAGATTCCGGCAGGCACCATCGACCCAGGAGAATCACTCAGGGACTGCGCCCAGCGGGAGCTTCAGGAGGAAATTGGTTTTAAGGCCCGAATAATACAAAAGCTGGTCTCCTATTACCCCGCGCCAGGATACACAACCGAGGTCATCCATATCTACGTGGCAAGAGATCTCATTCCCAGCGTGCAGGATTGCGACCACGATGAATTTTTGGAAGTCATTTCTATGAAGCCTGCCAAAATCCTCGAGTTGATCCGCGCAAAGAAGATTCGGGACAGCAAGACGATCATTGGGATGTTGTATTACTATCTGTTGATGAATAATCATTGAGATATCTTTACTGCACCGAGATTGCTTCGTCGCTTCGCTCCTCGCAATGACAAGGTTCAAACAGATTGCCTGTTTCAGCGGATTATAGCGTCATCACGAGTCCGCCAACACATTAGTGGCGGACGTGGCGATCCCGTTGGGATGAAAACAGCGAGATTGATTCGCTTCGCTCGCAATAACGTGAACTCCCACGATGCAACTCGTTGGAAAAACGTCTCTTCGGACAAAAGTCGCGCCACACCCCTTGACATAACCCTCTTGTAGCGCTATAATTACAGACAGAGAAGGCGATTCGTGATGAAAATAGGCGTTTTCTATAAAACGTGGCTATTGTGCTGTGTCATTGTATGCGCTCTCGCCAGTTCCATAATGGCCGAGATACAGAATTATCACTATCTTGCCCCCCCGACTAGTTTTAGAGGACTTGTGCCAAAAAAGGGTCAGCTCAGAATGGAACGGGTCAAAAATCAACACGGTATTTTAAACCACATTGCGACATTTGAGTTTGATCCGCGTGATATGTCCGTCGTCCCCAGCGTTCAAGAAAATATGAACAACCGTCTGTACATGGAACAAACAAATTTTCTGGAGTCCTTCGTCGTGGATGATAACGGCGAAAAAGTTTTTCCTTTCGCAGCCGGCCGGAATCTTTCTTATGCAGCATTGACGGATACACTTCATGACATGGGAATCCCCTCCCTCACATTCAGTGACCACATCCGACGGGCAACCGTTTCGCATGAAGATGTGGAACCTGTCGTTTCCGTCCCCTACGGAAATATCTTTAATAACACCTATTTCGTCGCGTACATCCGGGGAAAACTGAACCACCGTTATTGCGAACCGTTTTCCGATAGGGAATATTCCTGCTTCGTCAGCCGGCAGGACGGAACTGTCGGCATAGAGAATTTAAAATTTTCGTCAAACGGCCATCCCACCAAAGAGGGTATTGAAACTGCCTTTTTTGGACAGCATATTCTCAAAGACGGAAATGTCAATTTGTCCGCCGTCAGCCATCAATTCAGTGACCTGGGACAGTTGTTTGTCTTTCCCAAATACCCTTTTCGCGAGCCTGCCGATCCTCAAGTCCCGGACCGGTTTTTTGGATTTGGGAGACCGGAGATGATCTCTGATGCAGACCAAAAACTGTCGGCCAACCGGTGGAATGAGAGTCTGGTCTGCAAGGCCTTGAGCGAGGCGGTAGAGATCCCCATTCAATCCGACCTGGACACTTCCCAGATCGACGAGAAATTCGGCCAGGCCGGATACCGGCGCGTCGATTATGGCGCCGTCCGCGAGCCAGGCGACTTTGCCGTCTCCCCGGACGAGAGAACCATCAAAATCCGGTATCGCCGTGCCGTGTATCTTCACAACCTGATCGGGATTGTGAAAGATGCCGCCGGCAATGTCCAGCGGGTTGTCTCCATGGTGATCTCCACAGAACAGGATAATGCGGACAAACCGCATGGCGTGACCATTGAGCAGGCCGCAGAACTGATGCGCCGCGAAGGCTGTTCTGAAGCGCTTTTACTGGCCAACGGCACGGACGAGAGAATGTACCACAAAGGCACGATGGTGGTGGAACCTATTCTCAAGGGCCACCAAAAAAACCCACGTGAGGAAATGTTTGGGACCATCCTCTTCGTGCCCAAGGCAGAGGGCCCTGCTCCCGACAGGGAGCAAATCGAGATGGCGCTGGCCATGCTGGAAAAAAAAGATCCCCGAACGGCAGGCATACTCCGGGAACGGTTGGATTTAATGGACCCGCGGGACGAGGATGCCAGGCGATGGCTCATGGAAAATATCTCCTGGTTTTTTCACAACGACAGTCCCTACCGCAAGCTTGAGGCAGCGCCGGAAGGCCGTCCCGTGGAGCAGCCCAGGGTATCGTTTGTCCTGCTCCACCACCGGAGCTCCCCCGGGTGCATGGTGCGCGCCCTGCAAAATCTGGCCCGAACGGATTATGACAATTTCGACATCATCGTTGTGAACAACGATTCCCCGGGTAAATTTTCCGAACACTTTGCCGAATTGTCCAGGCAGATCCCCGCGCGCATCCTCAACCGCGTGCATTTGATTTCCAACAAAGTCAATCTGGGTTACTGCGGCGGAAACAATCAGGCGGCGCGGGCGGCTCTACGCAACGACAGCGAGTATGTCTTTTTCCTTAACGACGACGCGATGCTGGAAGCAGACGGCCTGAAAAAGATGATCGCCGCGGTAAGAGACAGACCCGAGATCGGCGCCGTTCAACCCAGTCTCTATCTTTACCCCGACGAGGGGTCGATTGAGCCGTTGATTCAGACAGGACAGCTTTCTGCCGGCGTGAGGGCATCGGCGCAGAAAGACACGGATACCTCTGTCCATCAAACTGTCCAAGCCGGCGACGCCACGCCGGTCGAGGGTACGTCCAACCTCTATTACAGGGAACCGACAATGCTGGGCACGGCCCAGCTGGTTCGTGCCGACGTGCTGCGCCTGTGCGGCGGCTGGGACAGCCGGTTTCTGGCTTACGTGGATGAGGACGACATCGGCTACCGCTACGCGATGACGGGGTTCAAAAAGGCGATGATCTCTGACGTGTTTGTTGTTCATCCACAGTTTGGCAAGGACTCTTTAAATATCGCCCGCACCTACTTCAATTGCCGCAATGGATTGTTCATGGCCGAGCAGTATTACAATCACAGTGAGCTGGGCCGATCAATTGTCCAGCGGCCACACTACAACTGGCACATCAATCTATTCAATGCCCCCGAAGATGAGGTCCGCAGGGTGCTGAGCAGGGACATCGGTTCTTCTTACGACGCCCAGTTCATCTGCCTCTTCAAGGGGCTTTGCGACGGTATGATGGGACACCTTGCGCCTGTCCTGAAAGAGGCAGCGCCTCGCAAAACCGACGAAGAACTGACACAGGCCTATGCGGAAAGTTTCCTGGACCCGGCCATCACCCAGTCGGGTCGAGACCTTATTTGGAGAATATTCCGAGAGACAGATCCCCATCGAATCCGGTTGATGATATTCGCTCTGGACCGCGTTGCCGGCCGGTTGCAACTGGAGGAACCCCTGGATACGGCAACACAAGAACGGCTTCGTGATGTACTGTTTGAAAGTTTTGTGGCCTGGCGGAATTGGGCGCGCAGTCCTCAGCGGGACCCTCGACAACTTGCTGACATTCGAAGGAATATTTTCGAGAAGACGCGCGGCGTGTGCTTCCCCGTTGTCATCGATGTCTTCCCTCCAACAGACATCGACGTATCCGTTGTCGCCCGGGAGGATTTGGCCGGACACGTTCTGGTGGACCGGAGCGGACGCCAGCCCCCTATGGTGAACTGCGTACCGGCCGGGGCAGATGACATCCGCATGGACTTGGTGGAGGCAACGAGATCCATCAGGGAGGACAGAACCAATCAAAGCACACAAGTCACCTCGCTGGGCAATTTTCTCTTCAACGACTGGTTCATCATCTACGATGGGCTGAAGCGCCGGATTCTGTGCCGCCAGGGAGAGCCTGTGCTGCAGAGATATTATACGATGTTGGTGGTGTGGGACGACGGGCACATCACGTCGGAGAACGTGCAATTTACCTGGGACGAACAACAGCACTGCCATCTCCCCCACATTGAGGGCAAGTCTCCCCAAGAAGTCCTTGCCATAAAAACGGCTTTCTTTGGACAGCGGATCATCCACGAAGGAAACAAGACACCCTGGGAACAGCTATACAACCAGTTCGACGACCTCTGGCATCTTTTTTATTTTCCGCAAATGGGTGTCTTCACTCAATACGACAGCGCGCGACTGGCGGATGTGCTGGGTTGGTGTGAACTGTTCGATCATCTCCCCGATGCCGAGCATCCCGTGGACCGGCGCCGCCTGCTCGACGTGCTCCGGGCGGATGGATACATGGAATTTGACCTGAGCCCTTATTTGGCGCGCTATTCTCTTGCCGACTTGGAGCGATTTGCCTTCAAGCCCCGCGGATACAAGTTAAAACTGGAAGAAGGAGAATTGCATGAGGGTGAATATCGTTTGATTGGAAATAAAATGTGCGTCAAGCTGGTCAAGGGACGGTACCCGCATGCCTTGGCCGGCCTGACCCAAAATGGCCGGTTGGTGACGATCCAATTCACGGGGGATGGGGAACGCGCGCAGGAAACCGGTTACACGATCGACGATTTAAGAAACAGGATTTTGGAGGAGAACCGCCGCCGGCCGGACGATCCGATTCGGGAGGTCTTCCTGCTGGCCGCCATACAGGACGTCGCAAAGATCACGGACGGCAGGCTCCTGTCCAGAGACAGCGCCTACAGGGCGCGGACAAACCATTCCGCAGGTCTTGTGATCGGGCTGAAACATTCGGCGCCTTCGAGACGCGATCCAAGCGAAGGCCCGCGGACCGGGAAAATGATGGAGGAGTCGCTGTGAGTTATACGTCATCGCGAGTCCTTTTTTATAAAAGATCACACCTTGGCAACGATCTGTTTGATGACGCCCTCAACGGCGGCGACGGCTGTATCGAGTTTGGACGGATCCTTGCCGCCGGCCTGGGCCATATCGGGACGGCCGCCGCCCGAACCGCCGATCAGCGGGGCAATCTTTTTCAAGATGTCGCTTGCGGAAACCCCTTTTTGCACCAGCGTGGGATGGACCATGCAGATCAGGGACACCTTGCCCTCCACGGCACTCCCCAGGAGGATGATCCCGGACATCTTTTGTTTCAAAAAATCCCCCATACCGCGCAAGGTGTCTGCAGTTGCATTGGGAACCACGCTGGCAATCACCCCGACACCCTCGACGGTCTTTTTTTGGCTCAAAAGATCTTCCACCGATCCTTGCGCCTCCTTGAGACTGCTCTGCTGTTTAGTCTTTGCCAAGGCCCGGGCATCGGACAGACGTTTCTCGACCGTGGCGAGAAGTGCCTGCGGCTTGATCTTGAGCAGGGCGGAGAAATCGCGAAGCGTATTGGCCTCTTCTTGAGCCAAACGTACGGCCAAATCCCCGCAAACGGCCTCGATACGGCGCACGCCTGCGGCCACGGAGGATTCTGCTGTGATCTTGAAATAGCCTATCTGACCGGTGCGATTCAAATGGGTCCCTCCGCACAGCTCCCGGGAAAATCCTCCGATGTCCACCACGCGCACCTTTTCCTGATACTTTTCGTCGAAAAGGGCGATGATGTCGGAGCGCTTCACCTCTTCCAGTGCCATTTGGCTTGTCGCCACCGGGGCATCGCTGGAGATGCGATCATTCACCATCTGCTCGATTCGGGCAAGTTCGGCATCGTCCAGCGCCTTGAAATGGGTGAAATCAAAGCGCAGGCGGTCGGGCGCCACCAGCGACCCAGCCTGTTTGACGTGTTTTCCTAAAACGGACCTCAAGACATTTTGTAAAATATGCGTCGCCGTGTGATGCCGGGCCGTGGCCAGCCGCTTGGCGCCGTCGACAGAGGCCTGGACTTTATCCCCCACACTGAGTGCCCCTTCTCGTACGGTGACGATATGCGCCAGGAGCCCCTCTGCCGGCCGCAGTGTGTCCAAGACATCTACCAGCACGGCCTTGGATTTGAGAACACCCTGATCTCCCGACTGCCCGCCGCTCTCTGCATAGAAGGGCGTCTTGTTCAATACCACCAGGCCTTCCTGTCCCTCTTTAAGTTGGTCCACCTCTTTTTCACCCGCGATGAGGGCCATCACCACGGCATCCGATGCCAATGTCTCGTAGCCCACAAATTCCACCGGGGGAACCTTCGTCCGGACATTCTCATAAATCTGCCGGCCCTGTGCCTCGTCGTGGCCCGTCCAGGCAGACCGGGCGCGCGCCTTTTGATGCCTCATCTGCTCTTCAAACCCCGCCTCATCCAGTTCCAATCCTTCTTCGTTAGCAATGTCCCGAGTCAGATCCAGCGGCATCCCGTAGGTATCGTGGAGTAAAAAAATATCTTTGCCGGATATCGTCTTTGCTGTGCCGCCCTTTGCCCGCGCGATGATGTCGTCCAGAATTTGGGAACCCTGGGCAAGCGTCGCAAAAAACCGCTCCTCCTCGCCCTTGACGATGAGAGCCACCTGCTCGCGGGTCTTCGCGAGTTCCGGATAAGGTTCTTTCATCGTCTGGACCACTACGGCGGCCAATTGGTATAAGAATGGATTGTCGATGCCGATTTTTCGGGCGTATCGCACGGCGCGGCGCAGGATGCGGCGCAGGACATATCCGCGCCCCTCATTGGAGGGAAGGATGTTTTCCGAGAGCGTGAATGTCAGGGCCCGGATGTGGTCGGCAATGACGTGAAAAGACGCCTTGTTTGGGCCTTCGTAGGGGGTTGTGGTGTGTTTGCGGATTTCCCCGACGATCGGCTTGAACAAATCCGTTTCGTAGTTGTTTCCCACACCCTGCAGAAGAAAAGAAAGGCGCTCCAACCCCATCCCCGTGTCAATCCCGCGGCGCTCCAGTGGCCGCTGAGAGCCATCGGACTCCTGAAATAATTGCGGGAAGACAAGATTCCAGAATTCCAGGTACCGTTCGCAGTCACAGCCCACGGCGCACTCTTTTCCGCCGCAGCTGCGCTCGGGGCCCAAATCAAAGTAGATCTCCGAACAAGGGCCGCAGGCCCCGGAGTTGCCCGCCGGTCCCCAAAAATTGTCCTTCTTCCCCATGCGGACAATTCGCTGGGCGGGAAATCCGATCTTCTTGTGCCAGAGTTCAAAGGCCTCGTCGTCGTTTTCAAAGATGGACACCCACAGCCGGTCCTTGGGCATTTTGAGAACCTCGACGATGAGCTCCCAGGCCCAGGCAATGGCCTCGCTCTTGAAATAATCCCCGAAGGAAAAGTTTCCCAGCATTTCGAAGAAGGTGTGGTGGCGCAGAGTCCGGCCGACGTTTTCCAGGTCGCTGCCCTTGCCGCCCGCCCGGAAACATTTCTGCACGGTTGCCGCACGCGCAAACGTCAGAGGCGCGCCGGCGTACAACGCCTTGAACTGC
The DNA here is from genome assembly GCA_964526865.1 of uncultured Actinomycetota bacterium. Taxonomy (GTDB): domain Bacteria; phylum Auribacterota; class Ancaeobacteria; order Ancaeobacterales; family CAZGMX01; genus CAZGMX01. Next base: position 9,294 of record CAZGMX010000064.1, read on the forward strand.
ACCATGCCGGCCGTCGTAAAAAGCAGCGTCGGATCGTTGGACGGAATCAGCCCGTCGCTGGGTTTGATCGTATGTCCCTTGGATTTAAAAAAATCCAGGTATGTCTGTCGTATCTGCTGGGAGTTCATGGGTTTCAGCCTGTCTCTCGATATTGCAAATCAGTGATTCCTGCGAGATTGCCTGTCCCTGCGGTTCACTCACGCGATGCAAAGCGGCGGGGGCCGCACCCCCCAGGACCCCGCCACGGCGGGGAACGCCTCGCAATGACGCTATTTCACCGTTATTCCTCGTCCAACACCAGATACCCTTTGTCCGTACGCAGTAAAATTTTTCCCTGAGTGCGCCCCAGGATGTCTTTGAATTCCTGCGCGCTGCGCACGGCTTGATGCGCGGCCTCCTCGATCACGTCCCCCGGCTTGAGACCCGCCCGGGCCGCGACACTGCCTTTGGCCACGCCCGTCACCACCACGCCCTCCGCGGAGGACAAACGCAATTTTTGCGCGATGGCCGGGGTGATGTCGCCGACAACCAGCCCCCGCATGGCTCCCATTTTGACGGGCTTGGCCTGCGACGCGGCAGACGGCACGGCCACTTCCTCCCCCGTCTTGTCCGCCTCCCCCATGGTGATATCCAAAATTTCTTCTGAGCCGTTTCGCAGGATTTTCAATCGCACGATATCTCCCGGTCGCGCCTGAACGATCTTGTCCGTCACATCCTGCGCATCCAGAACAGGCGCATCGTTGAAACTGCGGATAATGTCGCCCGGCTGCAAACCGCCGCGATATCCCGGCCCATTTCTTAACAATTTAAAAACCAGGGCGCCCTTTTGATCTTTCAATCCCAGCGATTGCGCCAACCGTTCGTCCAGCGTTTGGATCCAGATTCCCAGCCAGCCGTACGGCACGGGCTTTCCGTCGACCAGATAGAACAAGACAGACTTGACCCGGCTGGAAGGGATGGCAAAACCCAGCCCTTGCCCGCCATTGTTGGCCGAAAAGACAAGCGTGTTGATGCCGATGACCTCCCCGCTTGAATTCAACAGCGGACCTCCGCTGTTTCCGATGTTGATCGCGGCATCGGTCTGGATCAAATCTCCGTAGAAACGCCCCTGAATTCCCTGAATGGGAACAAAGGAACGATGCACAGAACTCACGACCCCCACGGTGACGGACGGCTGGGGATTCTTGAGGGCAAAACCGAAGGGATTGCCGATCGCAATGGCGCACTGGCCAATCGTAACCCGAGAGGAGTCTCCCAATTTTGCGCAGGGCAGGTTCTCCCCCGAAATGCGGATGACGGCCAAATCAGAGCGCGTATCCGCCCCCAGAATTTCTCCCTTAAATTTGCGCCCGTCCGAAAGCAGGACCTCGATGCTGTGGGCGCCCGCCACCACGTGTTCGTTGGTGACGATGATCCCCTTAGAATCGACGATCACTCCGGACCCCATTCCAAGCCGGATGGATTTTTGCGGCGAAACCCCCATCCATTGTCGCAAGAATTCCTCCATGACGGGATTGCGCTGGCCGCCCGGGCCGACAACCCGCACCGCATTGAGATTGTCCACGTGGGTGGTATTGATGCTGACGACCGCGGGACCAACCTCGCGGGCCACTTTGACAACCACGTCCTCAGGCTGCAACGCCGCCTCCGATGCCTGCAAGGCAAACGCCAGCCCCAGGGCGCCCCACAACCCCGGCAAAAAGGCATATCGAATGAGACGGCGGTGTGTCATGGAACCCTACGCAGGAATCAACTTTGCCTTGATCTCTTTGGTGAGTTCGGCCGCCAGCGCGGGATTTTTCTTGAGCTCCTCCCGTGCCTGTTCGCGCCCCTGGCCCAGCCGCTCGGCCTTGTAGAAGATCCACGTGCCCTTCTTCTCGATGATCCCCTGCTCCTCCCCCAGATCGAGGATGGTCGATTCCTTGGAAATGCCCTCGTCGTAGAGGATGTCGAATTCGGCCTTGCGGAACGGCGCGGCCACCTTGTTCTTGACCACCGTCACACGCGTCTTGCTGCCGACCACCACGTCCTGTGTGTTTTTGATGTTGGTCACGCGGCGGATGTCCAAACGCACAGAGTAATAAAATTTGAGCGCCCGTCCGCCCGGCGTGGTCTCGGGATTTCCAAACATAACGCCGATCTTTTCGCGGATCTGATTGATAAAAATGCAGCAGGTCTTGGACCGGTGAATCGAGGCCGTCAATTTCCTCAGGGCCTGAGACATGAGGCGCGCCTGAAGTCCGATCTGCTGATCGCCGATGGCCCCCTCGATCTCCGCCCGGGGAACGAGCGCCGCGACGGAATCCACCACGATGACGTCCACCGCGTTGGAACGCACCAGCACCTCCGCAATGGACAGCGCGTCTTCGCCGGAATCCGGCTGACTGATCAAGAGGTTCTCCAGGTTCACACCCAGTTTTCGGGCATACGCAGGATCGATGGCATGTTCCGCGTCGATGTATGCCGCCAATCCCCCCAGTTTCTGGGCGCTGGCGACGATGTGCAGGGCCAGCGTCGTCTTTCCAGAGGACTCCGGTCCAAATATCTCCACAACCCTTCCACGCGGCACTCCCCCGACCCCCAGGGCGATGTCCAGCGAAAGCGACCCCGTGGGGATAACGTCGATCGGAATCCTGCTGGACTCTTCCCCCAGCCTCATGATGGATCCCGCGCCAAAATGTTTTTCGATCTGCGTGATGGCCACTTCCAAAGCCTTGTTCTTTGTGTCTTTACTCAGCCCCCTGGGGAGCGTGATTTCTTTTTCTTTTGCGCTGTTTTTTGCCGGCTCGGACATGGAACGTCTCCTTATTTCTCCACGGTTGTGTTGGTTTCCAAATCAGGATTTATTTCAAAAATGGAATCGCTTCTAGAACCTCGTAAATCGGGCCTTCCGAGGTCAACGTACTTTTATACCATGTTATCATTTTTATCTCACTCTGTCCAAAATTCACCGCCGCATCCGGTGCCAGGGCCTCCTGCAGAAGCACCGGGTGTTTCAGGAATTTGACCCGGCCGATCGTGGCGTGGGGGGAAAACTCCCGGTCTTCGGGAGCGAATCCCAGAGGAACCAGGCTCTCTTCCAGAGCCATGGCAAGTGACGCCAACTCCAACGCCCCCTGGCCAATGCCGATCCATACGACACGGGGCCGTGCCAGAGACGGAAAACCACCCACCCCTGACAGGACAACGTCAAACGGCACCTGCCGCCCGGCCGTCTCGCGTACCGCCTGCAGGAGTTCCGATTTCTTTTCCATGGGGGTAGGCCCCAGAAATTTCAAGGTCAGGTGAAAATTCCCGGGCTCGACCCATTTGATTTTTTCGGGAATGCCGGAACATTTTTTCAGCAGGACCGCCACGCGGTCTTTGATTTCCCCGCCGAAATCCACCGCGAGGAATGTGCGCCAGGTTTCGTTTGTCATACCGGCGGGATGGGTTTCGTCCGTCAGCGCAGATCCCGGATGAGCAGTTCCAGGGCTGCCTCCGCCACTTTGCGCCGGATCGTTTGGCGGGGCCCCTTGAAAAAATAACGCCGGCATATGACGCCGTCCGGGCCCGCCACGGCGATGTATGTCAGGCCGAGGGGCTTGGATTTTGTGGCGCCACCGGGGCCGGCAATACCGGTGATTCCGATCCCCCAGTCCGCGTCAACAAATTTTCGGATACGCTGGGCCATGGCGATGGCCACCTGTTCGCTGACCGCCCCGAATTTTCGAAGCACCTGGGGGGAAATCTTGAGCAAGGATTTTTTCGCGTCGTTGCTGTAGGGAACCAGTCCAAGTTTGAAATATTCTGAGCTTCCGGGAACGCTGGTGATCCGGTAGGACAGCAGTCCCCCCGTGCAGGACTCCGCCAGGGCCAGGCTCTGAGACGCCTTGCGCATGATGGAGATCAGAATTTCTTCAGGCCTTTTCTTCACGTTCGATCCACGCTCCTCCCAGCACAACGGAACTTTCATAGAATACCACAGCTTGGCCGGGCGTAACAGCCCTCTGAGGGGCCTCAAACCGGACGCGCACGCTCCGGCCGCCGCCAGGTTCCACGCAGGCCGGTACCGCCGGCGAGTTGTAGCGGATTTTTACCTGGCAAGACACCGGCCCGTCCAGTCCGTCCCGGGCGATCCAATTAGGGTGCGTCGCAACAAGACCCTGGCAAAACAGGTCGCGGTCGCTTCCCACGACAACGCGGTTGGCTTGCGCATCCAGCGCGACGACGTAATACGGCGCCTTGGCGGCCACCCGCAGGCCGCGCCGCTGACCGATGGTGTAAAACTCTATGCCGTCATGCCGCCCCAGGACATTCCCCTCCCGATCCACGATGTCACCCGCATGCGGCAGAATGCCGCAGTGGTCCTTCAAAAAATCCGGATAGCGGTCGTTTGAAACAAAACAGATATCCCTGCTCTCCGGTTTGTCGTGAGTGCGCAGGCCCAATTCCCTGGCTTTTTTTCGCGTTTGATCCTTGGTGTAGCCGGCCAGGGGGAAAAGGGTGTGCCGGAGCTGTTCCTGCGAAAGATCAAACAAGAAATAACTCTGATC
>CAZGMX010000065.1:0-10690 GCA_964526865.1 uncultured Actinomycetota bacterium
CGACCCACAAGCAGTTGTATGGCGTGGAGTCAATCGGATAAGCACAAAAAATCAATACCAAATGCCGGGGATTTTTGTGCCGTCCTGGGGGCACAACCCGCCCTTCAATAGATTGTACTTGAGGACGGCATAGCCGTAGCGTTGAATCACAATTTGATGACAGGTGGGACAATAGGTGTTTTCCGCCGGATTCCCCGGCACGTTTCCTATGTATACGTACTGCAGTCCCTCCGATTGGGCAATCCGGCAGGCCTCTTCCAGGGTTTCAATGGGAGTGGGCGGAAGATTTTGCATCTTGTACTGGGGCGTGAACCGTGAAAAGAAAAGGGGCGTGTCCGGCCCCATTTCCGCGGCAATCCAATGGCACATGCGGCGGATTTCCTCCATGTCGTCGTTGAGCGTCGGCACGACAAGATTTACGATTTCGGTGAGGACATTCAGCCTTTTGAGTTCCTTCAATGTCCTCAAAACAAACCGCAGTTCCCCTTTGACATAGCGGCGGTAAAAATCTTCATTGAAACCTTTCAGATCGATTTTTACGATGTCGAGATAGGGCGCCAGAGCCTTCAGCGGCTCCGGATTGATGTATCCAGCAGAAACCATGACGTTATACAGACCGCTTCGCTTGGCCAACACCGCAGTGTCATAGACGTATTCATAAAATACCGTCGGCTCGGAATACGTGTATGCGATGGACAAACAGCCGGTGTCAACGGCGCTTCGCACGATCTGCTCCGGAGACAGAATCTCCCCACGGGCCTGTTCCGGCACCACCTGCGAAATCTCCCAGTTCTGGCAGAACACGCACTTGAGATTACACCCAACGGTGGCCAGCGAAAAACAACCGGAACCGGGATAGAGGTGAAAGACGGGCTTCTTTTCGATCGGGTCCACATGAACGGACACCGGACGGGCATAGACCAAAGTCTTAAGCCTCCCGCCCACGTTCATCCGTACATTGCAGATTCCGCGCATCCCCTCCGGCAGAAAACATTCAAACGGACACAGCGTACACTGCACCCCGGCGCAGGCGCTTTTCCACCATCGCGCGTCGCGGGCCGACGACGGATCTTCCGGCGAAAACGGCAGGGCCGTTTGGGGAGGAGGAAACCGCCCAATCAGCCATGACGCCGCGCCGGGAACGCTCAACAAAGCGGCACATCCAAAAACGCGCCCCAAAAATTTCCTGCGGGAAATAGGTTCCGGCATAAACCACTCCTCCCGTTAAAACAAGAACAGCCTATGCGGATGATTTTATCATACCAAAAAAGGGACAGCGCCCATTATTGATGGACGCTGTCCCTTTTTCCTCTCTTCAAAAACCTCTACTACGCCTGCGGAGTTAGTTGTCGGGTTCGGGTGTAGAGAATACCCTACTCAAACCACCGCCTGAGATTCACCCCTGAAGCCATCCTCCTCCACTCCCGGCTCACGCTGGGATTCGGCGCTGTTCGCGCTCGTCGCGCGGTGTTACTTGCTCTCTGCCGCCGGTGCCGGTGTTGCTGCTTCCGGAATCCGAACGACCGCCACCTCCACGGACTTGGCAACCATATTTCCTGTCACCGGATCCTTTTCGGCAACAATGGTCACCTCGTCTGCCTCCTTGACACCGCCCAGATCGGTAACGCCGACAAACGTGGCTGTTTCCACCGTGACCTTGGCCGTTGCGGGCGCGCCAGTTACGGCATCAACCGTGTTCACTTCGACCGTCTTCGCAGTGGAATCCACCTTGGCTACATTACCCTTGATTGTCTCAGCGTTCGCGCCAGTTTGAATGAACGCAAATGCGAGGAGAAGGGCAAAGCCCAATAGCATGATTTTCTTCATTATGATCTCACCTCCCTCCTTTTCTTTAGGCTAACTTCACCAAAGAAATGTTCCGTTGTCAAGGAGCTAAAAATAGGGGGGCCTATTTCTCGAATGAGATTGCAGTGATCCAACGAGATCGCCACGTCCGCCACTAATGCGTCGGCGGACTCGCGATGACGTTTTAAGAAATAAGGCCCCCTATTTTACGGGCTGGTTTCGTAGTATCGCAGAGCATCGACAACTCTGCTTTGGGTAGGAACTTCCGGCGCAAATAGATAATCTTTTTCTCCGGCGGGAATGCCGAATTGATCCTGCATATGTTTCAAATAACCGTTCCAATCCATTCCCGGACCGCCGGGCGTCAAAGCACCCGGCTTCGTCAAAACGACCCGGTCCATCTGGACCCGGTTGTTCACGTCGAAATGCCCGAAACTGTATTCAAACTTCCATCCTTTCGCGACGAGGTCTCGCATCAACGCAGTCATGGAAGCACGCATCACGGCCCTGCGTTCATTGTCAGGGTCTTCCTCCAAGACCAGTTGTCCGCCCGGTTCCAGCCAATCCGCCATTTCCAACAGCTTGCGGTCAAGACCGGCGACATAAGACCAGGCATTCTTGCACCGAACAAGTCCAACACGCGGCACCGGTTTTTCCATCTTTGTCACATCCTCTTCCAGAACGTACATATTCGCGCTTCGAAATCCCTTCAACCGGAAATATTCATTCAAATAGGTGGCAACAAAATGGGAATTATCCACCGCGATATAGGCCCCAAGCCGATTCATGCCGTCAGCCAAATCAACCAGATTATGGCCGGACGCAATGTCAATGGAACTGGTCCCCAGCAAGGGATTGTAAGGGAATGTGGAGGCCTTCCACCGGATCCATGGATGTCCCAGGGCTTCCCTCTGGGCCTTGATCATGGCCATCCGCTCAACAAGCGTTCGAATTTCTATATCCCTGGCCTGCTCATCACACACTGCAATCAAGGAGGCTATTGCCGGGGCCGTTTTGCTGTCGAAATCACGCAGTCCACCCAAATCCTCTCTCACAAATGTCTCGATCATGGTGTCGAGTGCTTGCCCGGATGTCCCAAGCGTGCGGCAATAATTCCGGGATGTCAAAATTAAGTTCAACAAAAAATAGAGAGAAATGCCGCTATCCTCTATTTGATGGACCACCCCGGGAGCCTTTCGTTCACAAATCTCCCGGACCTCCTGCATCATTTTGTGGTATGGCGCGATCTCCCTTCTCACCCTCGCGTGTTCCTGCGAGGACCTAAATGAGACCTCGCGCTCTGTGAGGATGTCCATGCAATGTTCCGAGACCAGCTTTCTATTGTTCGTGATCAATCGTTTGAGATTCCCAATCACCTTGCCGGGCAGGACCTGCCACATTTCGTCGTCCGGACGCAGACGGCGTTGATCAAACAATTCGAAAAGTTTGTTTTCGCCAAGGACGGCCAGCGCCGTATCCGTCCCCTCTACATAGGCCTGCAGATCGGTATTGCTGGTCACTGTCCTGTCCTTCAACCTCTGAAGCATTCTCGCCGGCAGGGCGCAATTTTCGCATTCTCCCAGGACAGTCACCCACAGGGCAAACTGATCGATCCACGTCTGAAGCTGGCTTTCACTCACCTGGACTTTCTCCTGGGCCAGCCGCGCGACCGAAAGACTGCGGCCCAGGCTCAGGGCGATGACTTCCCTGGCGCAATACTGCGGATAGCGCTGAAGCGACGGTTCAAGCTCTTTAAAAAAATGATCTATTCCCAGTGCCAGGGCACCAATCGGAATCACCACCGCGGTGGGTTTCCCCGTGCTGTCCCTCTCCAGTAAGGTCTCCGGCGTAAGCTCGCGGTAAACATCCACCTTGTCCATCCACTTCAGTGAAAAGACCGGCTCCGCCATATCCGGAACAACCTTCAGCGTCAAACCATTTTTTATATATTCCTCGGCGATGGTCGCAAGATGTTCTGCCATTCGGGCGGGCAGAATTTCTCTCCTCGCCACGAGCCATTTGCTGTCCACCACCTCCAAGTGTTTATTGCGGAGGGCATAATTGGCGATTTTTGGGGGAACGTCCTGCGCGCTCACTGCGGGCGGCGTCAGGATGTTCTTGTTGAACTGATCGACAGCGCTCAAGACAGGGGCCTCCGCTGCCTCGGCCGGAACCTCTTTCGCGGGCGGCATTGCCAGCGCAACTCTGGCAGGAACAGCAGCCGGCGGCGCAACAGCGGGCGTGATGGAAACAACACAGGCTGGATTTTCCGGCGTCTGGACAATGCCGATATTGCCTTGAACTTCCGGCATGGGCCTGCTCAGGAGCTCCCGCAACGCTTCCCAATAGGCCGGTTCCTTCAACCGGCGCGTCAAATCCCTCAGATCAAGAGAGACAACGCTCCTGCCCGAACTCTCCGCACTCTGTTTCGCCCGCTGCATCGTCATCGCGAGCAACTTGATGTTTTCGGCCAGCGTCAATGCGACGGGCAGACCGGTATGCCACAGCTGAAAATTCACCGGTCCCATTCCGGAAAAATCCTCTATGAATGCCTGGTACGCCCTGTTATTCCCATATTGCAGTCCAAACACTTCTTGAAACGCCCGGTGCGGATCCACATCCCTGCCGGCCTGTTCACCCGCGTGATAAAGATTTTTCAGGCGTTCCCGCACCATGGCGCGCTTTGTATCCGTTTCGGTTTTTTTCAACTGCGATGTCTTGAGACGGATACGATAGGTCTGGATAAAGTGGGAGTAAGGCTCCATGTACCGGGCCTGGGCATTTTCATGTTTTACGAGCTGCCCCTTTTGCGCATAGATTTCCTTCCACGCCTCGGACATTGTGTCTATTTTTAATGGCACTTGCAGGGGAAGCCCCAGGGGTTCAATGAAATAGTCTTTGCCGTGCCCCTCGATGTACCGCGCCATGTCCTCCTGGGCCAGACTGCTGACCACCATCAGCAATTGTGCATCGGGATTGTCAGGATTTAATTTTTCGCCCGCACATTCACACACCTCATGGATCAGTCCCGTTTGGCTGTATCCGGTCTTTTTCGCACCTTCCGGATCCGGTGTGGGAACATAGTTGGCGAAGATGACACCGGTATCGAATTTTCCTGAAGACGTGTCGGGTCCATGGATTCCCCGCAGTCCCGGCCCGAGTATGGCATGCTGTCGAACACCTTCAGGAACGGCATTCATTTCCAGGTGATATTTTGTCGAGGCCAGGGCATAAGGCGAAATGTCCGCATAATAGAGGTCCCCGCTGGGCATCGATTGGACCAGAGTGGCCGCTGTGCGGCCGCTCCCGGTCCCAACCACCAGCACCGCCGGAGACTTGCGTTCTCTCATCTGCCTTAAGACGCCTGCATCGGACAGAACCTTGAGTTGATATATCTCGTCGATCGTGGTAGACCACACGTCTTTATCAACATCCCGGTCCCACGATTCGACAATCTTTCTCTGCCCTTCTGGGCCGTAGCACACGTAGCGTTTCCCATAATTCTGATTCTCGTCCATCATGGCGCGGATCTTTTCCCGGTCCTGATCAGAACCGGCGTGCTGCAGCAAGTAAGGCAGGGCGCGCGGCGAAGGCGTAATCAGATATTGCTGTTCCATCAAATCTTCCCTCCCCTTCAATGGGATCGAGAGAAACGGCTTTATCTCGTTGTTTCTCAATGCCACGCTAAAATCGTCCAGGGTACAACCGTTTGGGATATCGTAATATTTGACGGTGTCCATCCCCGGACTGATGTCAATGAACAGGGGCAGGTGATTGGGCCGCGCAGCGGCTTCGAGCGCGACCTCCTTGACCGGCAGGGCGTGCCCCTCCTCATCCACAAGAACTGTATTTTTGCCCGGGGCCAGTGCGACTCCCTGTTGGCGAAGCGTTTCACGAAATTTTCTGTCCCATGCAACCGCATCGGGCGGAACTTCCAGCATGGCATCCTTCACCAATCGATCCGCAACATCCTCCGGCAGAACTCCGGCCACTTTCAACTGGTCCGCAATCTGTGCACGATGTTCTACGTCTTCTTTAAAAACCTGAAGCATTTGAATCGTTCTGTCGTTATTGGAGCAATTGTACTTGTGTTTGAACGTCTCTTGAATGAGTTCCACCCGCCCGGCAAATGTCGGAAGGGTCCACAGAGTCGGGGCAAGTTCCGTCACGATGTCCTTGAAACTTGCCACATGCGCCTTTGCCGCCGCAACAGCCGCCGCGGCCGCCTCGGTAGCCGCCGTGGCAAGGTCTCTCGTCACGATGACATTCTTCATGGACAGCGCGTCGTTCACCCTGTGTTGAAACATCGCCACCTGTTCCCGCGTGGCACCCAGATCCCGATAGGCTGTTTTCATTTCACCGGCCCGCGCAAGCAGTGTCTCCAGCATCACTCCACCGGGGTCTTCTCCCCTGGCCATGGCGCCCGCGGCAATCTCCAAATTGGAGATTTCTTCGTTGATCAGCATCTCCAGCAATGCCTTCCTGACCGGGGGATCGAATTTCTCCCAAAACACCTTTTTATTGACCTCCATGACCAGCAGGTCGTTGGACGCAACAACGTCCGCGTCGCTTGCCAACCCTTTGAAGATACATTTTTCACTGAGGATGCTTCCCGGCTTGAACGTCTTTCGAACCAGCCTCGTCTCCTTGCCGTTCTTTGACAAGACCTTTGCCTCACCGCTCACAATATAATAAACAGACCCCGTGTGCGCCCCCTGGGCGACCAGCGATTCTCCCCTGCGGTACCGCCGGAGACCGCCGTTGATAAACGCTGGCCACAGGAACCCCATCCCCTCCAGCGCATTCTTGTCTTCATCCTGCCCGGCCGCAGACCTCCGGCTCAGATCGTCCGCCGTTTTGGTGACATAATCCGCTGCCGCAATAATGAACTGCTGCGTTTCTGGCGAATATTCCCCCGCGTAAGACTCCCGTTCAATTTTACACGCCTTCTTGACCAGGTCCCGTTTCTCCGGGTCTGCGCTGTAATACATATCCGCCAGCCGATGGACATAACTGACAAGGATGCGGGGAAAGGTCCGCCGCACGCGCGCCTCTTTCCCTTCTTCCTCCTCCAAAATCTTCACAACCTCTTCCATAACCTGCGGCAGCTGATCAAAGAGCATGTTGGCAAATGCACTGCGCACAACCAGGCTGGCCAGTCTCTGCGGCTGATTGATTTTTTCACATTCCTCCATGAGAATCCGCTGAAAGATCGCGTATCCCGCCGCCTCACGGGGAACAAGGTCGGCGTCCTTCAGGGCCGCGTTCTTCATGGCGTTCAGCCGCGCCTTCATCAACCCCTTTGCCTGCGCGCTTTCATAATAGACCTTGTTCTCCAATGCCGCGATGCATTGATCGATGAACGAGGCGCTGTTGGTCAGCGCCGCCCTTGTCACATGATCGGTGAACGTGCCCAAACCCGGCGCCAAAAATGTGTTGCGTTGATGCAGCTCGAAGGAGACAGGGCACATGGGCTCCCGGACGGCTCCCAAACCGGTGACATGCCGTTTCAACTCCTTGAGAAACGTGTCCACTTCTCTTAAGGAAACGTCGTCTTTGAAAACCAGTTGCAGATTGTGACCGCTGGAACGATAGACATCCTGATCCAGGATGTTTGTTCTGAGCTCCGCGGTGCCTCCCACCTCCGCCATCAACAGGAGACCCTCGCCGTACTTTGCCTTGATCACTTCCAGCATCAATTGAAACGCTATCTCCCGGTCCAGGAACACGGCAGTATCCGCGGTGATCACTTCCTGAACACGGCCCCGGTAGACGCCGTTATAAAAAAACGACATCCTTCCTATCCGCTCCCTGGCCGAGTCATATATCGCTCGGACCAACATCCTCTGCTGCTTGAGGGGCATATTTTTTGTGACATCGATCCCCAGTTTTTTTAGATCCTGCAGGCGACGACACAGGGCATCCATGATCCCGGCGTCGAAATCCCCGGCCATTGGTAGTGCGGCAACAGATAGGAAGGTTGCCGTATCCTCCTTGGGGATCTCGTCGATCCGTTCCAGGACATACACCTTTTGCTGTTCTGTCATTTCATCGAGCAGGGCAGTCACATCGCCAAAATCCGCCGGCAGGATACGTACCGATATCTTTTCCCGGAGTTCATCCAGCCGGTCTTTCCGGGTCGCCTCGTATTGCCGTATTCTTTGTTCCCGGGCCCGGATGAGTCTTCGTGTATCCATCCCTTGGTCCCACATATAGAATGCCACGTCAAACAGCATGAGGCCAACAAACGACACCGCCAATAAGGCCCTCATGCCGGGGGGGCAATAATACATACAAAACGGCGCCACTGCGACGGCCGCGCCGCCCCAATACGGCAGCCGTTTGATACAATAATCCCCAAAATAATATGACCATCCCCTGCTGCGCAATTCCACCAGTTCGTCTTTGAACTTCATGATGCTCTCCGTCATCACACGCCACTGATCCTCGGGGGCGGCTTCTGGAGGAGCTTCCGTGGCGGGTTGTTCCGGAGAGGGGCGGGCCGGTTTTCCCTCCAGCACGTCCCTCAATTGCCCCCGCACCAACTCTGCCAGTGACTCTTTGCCCAGGCTCCGGTCCTGGATATATTGCGCCAGCCAGACTATCATTTTCGCGCTGTGATCTTCCTCATTTTCCCGGATATCCAGCGCGGCACTTTTTACTATCTTTGCCTTTTCATTCTGGAGATCGATTCTCTGTTTCACACTTTCCTGTTCGACGCGACTGAACCCTTCGGCCACGCGTTTTTCATAGGCGGCCATCTTTTCCGCGATGGTCCTATATTTTCTCAATATCTCGATGGCCTCCTCGTCCCTGGATTTCTTGAGACACGCAAACAAACGGGTCTTGTCCACATGGTTCATGAGCGTGAAGAATTCTTCGCGCATCAAACCGCCTTGTTTATCCAATTCTTTCCACGCGCTGACGCAGGCATCGCCCTCGCCCTCCTCCACGGCACGGACCAGGTGTAGTATTCTCAAGACGTCCACATACTCCCAGATATCAGGGCGCTTTACCTCTCCGCGTCTTTCTTTTTCCATCTGCAGGTCTGCGGGCACGGCCTGGCCGAGCGTTGAAAGAAATTCCAGATCGGCAAACTTTCTCAACACATTGAACGGTTCTCTCCTCTTTCGGTAAAATCGCAGGCATGCTTCCTGTCCTTGGATGTCCACCTTCAAGTATGCGCAGTGGTCCAGCACAAAAATATTTCCGGGATCGATTTTTCCCGCCAGCGGCTGAAAATGCTCCTCCCGGGCGTCTTTTGCCGTATTTTGCGCGTTGATTTCTGTGATTTTTTTGCGGAGCATCACCTCGAACTCCCTGTCCTTGCCGGTGTTGACCGCCAGGGGTTGAATGATTTCTTCCAGCAACTGCAGTAACTGGGCTTCCTCCTGCGCCTCCACGCGGGCGGCTTCCTCCGCCGGAGGTTCTTTCTTCTCAAATTCCTCAAAGCGCCGCCGAGCTGTCTCCCCCTCCCTCACGCCATCCGCCAGCAACAGGAGCACCATTTCGGGTTGATCCAATTTGCTGATCGCGTCGTCCGCAAGCAAGTCGCCAACGATCGCTTGAACGGCGGCGACATCCCTCTTGGATGAGCGCAGGGCCTCCAGCCTGCCGCAGAAAGTAAAACCTTTTTCGTCGCTCTGTTCTTGGTGCAGGGTCTCGATGAGGATATCCAGCCTTTTTTGAACACTGGGTTCTTCCCGCAACAATGGCAGAACATACTCAAATGTCTGGGCAAGCGTGGGAGACGGATTGAGCGGCGGCAGGACCTGTGTCTCCCCCCCCTTTTCGGGAGCAGCGGCGGACGCTTGTACCGCGGCATCTTCCAGCACCGGAGTCCATATCAGGGACTGAAACAACATCCTGTCTTCCATATCCCGGTCCAGTGTCTGTCCAAACACGCGGGTGCGAACCAGCCGGAGGTTCTGATCCATCAGCGGGGAGCCTTTCGCATTCAAGACCACCGTGGGAACAATCCACCGAATCGGAGGAACTGCTTCATGGCGGCGTTGAAATAATTCCGCGGCAAAGGGCTCGAATTTTTCCACGGCAAATCCCCTCTGCCAGGCCATGGCAAGCCTGTTGTACTCTTCGATCACGCGGTCTGGGTTCAACGCCGTGGCTTGTGCGAGGGCACGGCAATCGAGACTTGCGAACGGCGCAGCACAATAGACAATCCCCGTCGGGGCGCAGGCACTGCAGAGCATGCGCGTGTGATCCTGAAACATCCGCATGCAGATGCGGTCAAATTCCATTTGATAATCCCGGTCTGCCAGCAATTCCTGCACACGGTGCGGGTCCATTCCGAATTTCCTTGTCAACGTCTCGGGAATGTCCGCGTAAAATAGTCTCATAAATTCCAATACGGGATCGGCTGAGATGACCAATCCGGCCTTCAATTCGCCCACGGTGTGCGGCACGGTGCGAAGGCCTACAATTTCATCGTATTTCCTGTAGACCTCTTTTAGCTTTTTCAATGCCTCGTTGGGATTGTCCGCATCCCGAATTGCGCCAACAATTCTCTCTTTGAATTTCTTAGGGATAATCGAAAGGTCTTCTTGAGATCCTTCTCTCTGCGCCGCCCCCGCCTGCCTCTGTTCCTCGGCCAGATCGTCCACAACAATGACCCCGGCGTCTTCCAGACGGGTGACCCTTCTTGCCGATATCGCATTTTTCATTTTGTCCTTATCAGATCCGACAAGGTGAATCTGCCCCTTCTTGGCGGTCCGGAGCAGGTCGTCCGGAATGTCTTTGAGCGAATTGGGGTCCCAGATAACGATATTCTTATCGCGCGGCGCCATCCTGGCCGCCCGTGTGATCTCCTCCGCGACAACGGCATGATAATCTGGAGCCAATTCACTTGGGGGCGTTTCACTCGCAA
>CAZGMX010000065.1:10700-13785 GCA_964526865.1 uncultured Actinomycetota bacterium
ACACCTTTCCGTTTGTCATATCCGGAACCAACAGATGGCCGTCTGTCACGGTCACGGACGAGGGGCAAAAAGAGGCGCTTGGTTCGGCAACTTCCATCCATGTCTCTCCTCGGTCCAAGGACACTTTCAACAATCCCTCGCCTTGATCCACGATCCACAACCGTTTTTGACCATCTTCGATGATTTGTGACAGCCGCCACCGCTTTTCACCGCCATCTTCTTTCCGCATAACCCGCCATGAATTTCCGCCGTCTTTGGTGACAACAAGAGACTCCTTTTCACCGTTGGTTGTAACCCACATCCACCCCCCGCTATCGATCAGGACACAAGTGGGACGCTCTATGGAGAGAAATAATTCCCAGGTAACACCCATGTCTTTTGTCTTTAATATCTGGCCCTTGCCTTCGTCGCAGACGTACACAGCGCCATCCCCGGATACCGTCACCGAGGTGAGACGCTCGAACGGTTTTGTAGAACCGGCCGGCGGCTTGAGTTCCTTCCACGATGTTTTATCTGCCGGCGTGTCAGAGTAATAGATCTTTCCGGTGGTGGAATTTGTCATCCACAGTCTGTTTTTGCCGTCGCAATACAAATACGGCATTCGACCACGAACATGGATGGGCACATCCACGGAACGCCACGTCACTCCGCCGTTGGAGGACACAAAAAAACCAAGAGCTTTGAAGACCATCCACAGATTCCCATTTTGATCAGAGACAACCTGGTGCGGATGCCACACACCGCTGTGTGTTATTTCCTCCCATTCTTTCTCGAAGATCCCTGCCGATCCGGCGTCACGCCTCTGCCCCGCGGTGTTTCTAGTGTGTGAAAAAGCGGACTGCGGAGCCAGTGTGCTGCTCGCCATTTTATTTGCGGAATCTTCCGCACAGATGTTGCGAGACATCGCCCAGACAACATCCTGCCAGAGCATGGAGATTGCCATCACGCAGGTGGTGATCCGAACAACAATATTCTTAGTTATCATCCGCCTCATCTCGACAGCCTATTTCCCCGGGCGCGAACTGCACACACAAAACACGCGCCATACTTGCCGCCATTATACAGCCCAAAACACGATTTGTCAAGGGATTGTGATAATTTTTTGGGACGATACTTTTGATTCTTGATATGATTGGGTTGTTTCGATGAAAGGCTGGTTTTTTTGACTGCGCGCTATAAAAAACACAAATATTTTTTCCTGTGCACTGATAAGAGAGATCAAGGCGAGACACTTCGATTGCGCGATCATCCTTCACGCCAATGATCCCGACATAGTGCCACTGGTCTATTTGACAGGAATTCCATTGATCGCCGGCTGGAACGAGAGCAGATTTTTATTTTTGCTTACTCGCACCTTTGCGCGCCCCCGGCAGATGCACCTGATCCATCAGCGGTTGAATATCGTAAAAACCGTGGGGGTATCAGACAACGGCGATTCCATGGATTTTTTTTTAGATCCGTCTGATGGCGCGTTCATAGAAAAATATTTGGAGAACAAAAAAATGTCCAATAACAGATTGATCGGCATCCATCCCTTTGGAAGCGTTCAGTCAAAAAGCTGGATAAATTATCCCGCCTTTCTCGCCCTGGTTCGGAAGGAACTTCCGGACTATGCGTTTGTGATCATGGGAGGCACGAGGGAGGCGGCAGATCCAACGGCGCGTCATCCTATTGGCGCAGAGGACGATCACCGCATGTTCTGGACCGTAGGAGAATTGTCTCTGGGAAGATCCGCCGCGTTGATGCAAAGGTACTCTTGTCTTCTTACCACCGACAGCGGCCCCATGCAGATGGCCCTGGCCCTGAAGATTCCAACCGTCGTATTGGCCGGCCCCACGGACATGAAACGGACCGGCCCCCTGGATCAAACGCGCAACGACATCATCCAAAAAGCCGTTCCATGCCGTCCGTGTGACTTAAAGACGTGCGGCCTTCATGCGTGCATGGATTCCATCCCCATCCGGGAGATCGTGAATGCCGTCAAGAATTTGCTCGCCCGCTCTGGATCACTGCAAAATCATTCGATGAAGCCGTTTCTTTCTGCAATTTCCGCAACAACCCCTTCCTGATTCTATTTAGTCAGAATCTGCCAGTGATATGCGGGAGTGACGGGATTTGAACCCGCGGCCTCTGCCGTGACAGGGCAGCGCTCTAACCAGTTGAGCTACACCCCCGTGAAAAACAAATTCCAAACAACCCTCTATTCCCTTCAATTCCGCCAAGGATTTGGTGAGGATGAAATTACATCAAAATCAAAAACGGCAAAAAAATACGAGCCAAAAACCCAGGGTTGAATAAGTCAACATATCTTATTATCAATCCATCCTAACAACTCGTCCAATATCTGTACTGCTTCTTGCGCGTCTGCCAGCGTTGGCAGTCCCTCTGGCGCCATTCCTGGTAAAGCATCCGGATATCTGGTGGGGATATAGTAGTCATCGAGTCGAGAACAAACGTCTTCAAAGCGCTTAAAAGAGCCGTCCGTCTTCCGGCATATCTCCAATAATTCCTTGAGTGAATGTGTCTTCGGAACAGAATGCTGATGTGCCCGTATATAAGCCTTGAGCGCCTTTTCTACACCTTGCTGACTGTGAAAACAGGCTTGATTTAAAATCTCTCTTTTTAGTGCAAAATGCGCTAACTCCACATCTTCTTTTGCAAATACCATCCAATCAAGCGCTTTGTTCATAGACTACTTTTCCTTTTCCCTCAATTTCATCCACCCAAAAATAATGATCTTCCTGCGCCATTTTTTTTACTTCTTCCGGCGTATAAACAACGACATTGACAGCTACCTTAGGTCTCGTCAACAAAGCAACTTCTCTCAACCGATCTAGAAAAGGGCTTGCCGTATGTTTGATAATCGCAAGGTCTATATCGCTCCATTCATGGACATTGCCGCTTGCCAGAGAACCGAACAAGATTATCTTTTCGGGTTTATAATTACAAATAATTGTCTCAGTAATCCGCTTCAGTTCTTGCTGTAGTAGCGCTTCGCGACTTGCATGTTTCATAGAAAAAACCCTATTCTGAACCCGCGGCCTCTGCCGTGACAGGGCAGCGCTCTAACCAGTTGAGCTACACC
>CAZGMX010000066.1:0-13745 GCA_964526865.1 uncultured Actinomycetota bacterium
AGGAATCCCGCCAACGGCGGGATGACGAAGCAATCTCGATGTTTCATCCGACGAGATTTCCCCGGCGCCTTCGGCGCCCGGCGAGATTGCTTCGTCCCGGCTGACTGCTGCCGGGACTCGCAATGACTGTAACGCCTGCAGTGCGATTCGGCGGGCGGTGGTTTCTGACGCAGGATCCTCCAGAATCCTCACGGCCGCGGCGTGGACTTTTTCCGCGTTACTTGAATCTATCATGTCCAATATGGTCACGTACATCAATGCCTTCGCCGTCTGCCAAGGAGGGCCTTCCAAATCCACAAATGACAATCTTCTCAAATCCTCTCTTTGCGCAGGCTCAACGCCGATCTTTTGCAGTGTCTGGAGGGCTTCCACACAAATGGCTAGGCTTTGACCGGTGATGGCCCTTGTGTACGCGTGCTCGTATAAGGACTTCAGATCAAAGGCCGCGATGGCGCGCAGGAGGGCGATTTCAAGTTTTTCTCTTTGTTCTGCGGGCGCGTCTTTCAGCGGCGGCTGATCCAATCGCCCGGCCAGATTCCTGATTGCCGCCTCAATCTCCGGACTGGAAGGCGCGTTCAGCGACACCAAACCCTCCAAGACGTCAGGGAGGATTAAATCATTGTCTTTCTTTAGAAGCTCCAACAGATGAGGCACAACGGTCTCCGGCGAAACGCGCATTTTTTTCAACGCTTTCACAGCCCAGGAAACATCCACGGGGTCATCTTTGTCCAGATGCCCGACTATTTCATTAATAGCCCTATCAACCTTGGCTGCATCCGGCGCAATCCCCATGTTCCGCAACCCCACCATGGCGGGCAATTTCAGATAAGCGGTCGGCATACCAAAACGTCTCGTCAAGAGTACCTGCATCCGTGGCGATTTGATGTTGAGAGCAACCAGTGTTTCAACGGCTATTACCCATTTAGGCATATTTGCCGCCCCGCCCTCCGCTATTGTCATCAACGTCTCCACAACCTCTGTGCCCGGATGTTTCATGGCCGCAACGGCCCCAATGATGTCAAATTTATCTTGTTCCGCCACATCGTCATCCTCCAGGCGCGTCGTGATGAATTCCCGCACCTTTATCAACTCCGGAATAGTGAGATCCAGCGCAAGCAGTGTCTTTAGCGCGCGCAGATTTTCGGCAGGAGCACCTGGCTTGACGAGAGTTGCCAATAAACCCTTCTTGATTTCCCCTGCGGAGATATCCATCTGCAAGAGTACTTGAACGGCCGCCAGGCGGACCCTTTCGTCGCCACTATCCAGAAGCGCTCGCACCTTAACCATTGTTTCGTCTCTGTCCCAGGGAATGCCCAGGGCATTCCAGGTCTGGATGGCGGCCAAACAAACTTCCGGATCGGCGGCTCCGAGATCAGCGTACAACAGTTTTTTAACCTTTTCATCGGCGGCCGGCGGCTGGGGCGCCGCAGTGTTCCACTTTATCAGCGCATCCAGGGCGGCTGCCTTGATGACATCGGCAGTCCCATTTTGCGCCAGATCCAGGAGTCTTGTCTTGAATGCCTCGCCGCGCCACCCCATCGCGCACAGCGCTTTGATGGCGAGAATATAACAATCCGGCTTGGCGGGATCGTTGAGCAACACCATCACGGCCTCCGGAATACCGTATTCCTTGATGGGATAGGCACTCAGCGCCGCCAGAGCGACCTTATTCCACGGCGCATCAGGATTCCTCAGAAATTCCAATATTTTCTCTGCCAAATCTTTTCTCGAATATCCCGATTTTTCAAATACCCGGCGGCCGGTCTGTTGGCGGTTTTCAGCGGGATCGTGCAGAAGATTAATTATGCCCTTCAGCAATTCATCTTTTTGAAGTCCGAGTTTCGCGCGCACCAGCGCGGCGGCCATCCCCAACCTTGTCTGGAAACACCTGCCAAGTGAATCTGCTTCGGGCTGTGTCAATTCCAGGTCTTCCAGATGCTCTGCCACAGGCATGGTTGCGTTCGGCTGGCGAGTGTCTTCGTTGAGCAAATCAAGAAAGATCGCCCTTACAGCCGGGTCGCTGATCGCGATCGCCGTCAGACTGTGGATAATCGCAACATGCGAATCGCGCAACTCGTAACCCTCCAACCAGCCCCTTAAAGCACTCTCCATTGATGAAGCCCCTTCTCCGAATACGCCTAGTGTTTCCACGACGCGAAGGAACGTGTCGCCGGGGAACGGATCACGGTTTTGCAATAAATTCGATATATCATTCTTGCAATCATCAAAGGACATCAGGGAAAGCTGGGCAATGCTTTTGAGAGCGGCGGCCAGCGGACAGGGGCCTACGCCTGCCTCCCTCATTTTGCCCACCAGATACTCTTTGACTGTCTTTCTTTGATCCTCATTGAGATTCAGGGCTTTAATAGCATCCACGGCGGTTTGACGGATGTCCTCATGGGTAGCTCCCAATAACCCATATTTCACGAACTCTGGAAGCAGGTCTTCCGGAGGCATCCTTAGCGCCACAGCCGCCTGAATTGCTGCGACGACAACGTCCGGCGCGACATATTTCCCCATAAGACCAGGCAATATTTTTAGCAGTTCGTCGCGCATGACGTTCCACTGAACGAGCGTGCGGAGGGCAAAAACCTTGTCCTCCGCAAAAACCCCGTCCCGTGTGGTCTGATCCAGGAGAAATTGTTTGACCAAATCGATGTCTTCCCGTGTCGCGCCGAGTTTCACCAGGGCAGTGGCAATATTGTGGCACACCGCATATGCGGGAGGGTCTGCCCGCAGGTGCTTGGAAAATTCCTGCCTCAGCCACTGCCGGATTTTATCGTTCCCAACGCCCAGGGCTTTGAGGGCCTCGATATCCCAATCCATTTTTGCTTTGTCGTCGAGTTTGAGGCCAAGGGCGGCGACAACGTCCTCCATCTTTTCGGCGCATCCCAACGATGCGGAAAGGTGGTGGACGAGGGCGGCAGTGACGTCGGGGTCTCTTTCGTCATTGCGAGGAATCCCGCCAACGGCGGGATGACGAAGCAATCTCGATGTTTCATCCGACGAGGCTAT
The DNA here is from genome assembly GCA_964526865.1 of uncultured Actinomycetota bacterium. Lineage (GTDB taxonomy): Bacteria > Auribacterota > Ancaeobacteria > Ancaeobacterales > CAZGMX01 > CAZGMX01. The sequence continues at coordinate 3,016 of CAZGMX010000066.1, forward strand.
CACGGCGCCTTCGGCGCCCGGCGAGATTGCTTCGGTCGCTTTGCTCCCTCGCAATGACGGTGTTCCTCCGGCGGCTCCTCGCAATGACACAATTTCAGCCAGGCGGCGGCCCATGGAGAGCAGTTCGCCGAGGTGGGCGATTTCGGCGCGGATGGCGGTAATTTCTGTCGGAGATTTTTTCCCTGCGCCTTCACCCCCTGCACCGCCCGTTCCGCCCTCACCCCCCACCCTTCCCTCCCCTCCGCCACCAATACCCTGGCGGACAAGCGCAAGGGGGGAGGGTTCGTGGATTCCTCGCAATGACGGATGACCCAATGCGCTCAACGCTCTCAGTGCAACGCGGTGCAGGTCGGCATTCGCAGGGACTGCGGGATCGGATTCCAAAAGTTTCAAGGCCAATTGTTCCAATTCTGGCACATCGCCGGACTGGACCAAATCCAGACTCGTCAACATCTGCAGTGCAGCCGCCTTCGTAATATCATCCTTTAGCTCCTGTTTCTGGGCTTGTCTCAAGCGCTCTTGATCTTCCTTTCCAAGGCCCAGACTCCGCAGGGCCTCGATCACGGCTTCACGGGTCTTGATGCCTTCCGCATGAGATCGTTCTTCCACATTCTGCCGCAGGCGTTGAATGCGAAATTTTCCTATCGCACGAATGAGCGCAATGTCTAACGCCTCCGCCTTTGCGGGATCAGCGCCCACCAGGACAGCCGGCAGTTTGGGAATCACGCCGCCGATCGCGGCCTCTATTTCCGGGCTTGGCGGCACATCCAGTGCTCTCAGGCAGTTTAAGGCGGTGGTCACTGCGTCGATTTCGGAGCACTCTTTCACTGCATTGATCAGGGATGGGGCAATATCGGCCGGAGGAACGAGAAGCTGTTCCAGAAGCTCCACGCGTATCTTCATCGTTTCGGACAAATTGGAACTCGCGGCAATAGATATCCCGCTCAGATATACTCTTTTCTTTTCACTGATCCATGCCTCATCCACAAAAATCCCCATATTCGCCAAGCCGGCGACCGCCGCACCTTGTTGATTCGCCATCGAGGCCGAGTCATTGAATGTCCGCTCCAACAGCGCCTTGAATTCAGGCGATTTTTCCCGGAGCCTGACCAGGGCATGGAGCGCGGCCGAAAAGAGTGTTGCATCTTTTTTGTCCACGAAATCCAGCAGTGCCTTTCGAATGGCCTTGCCGGTGTGTCTCATCCCTGCCGCAACATGAATCAGATCTTCCTTCTGCGCCTTGTCAATGCCGGTATCAACCAGACGATCGAGAACCCACTTTTGGACATCGCTCAGTTCAGGAATCGTGATGTCCATTTTCAACAATGTCTGCAAACACCGGATGGACACATTCCAATCCGAACCGTTTATCCCGGCGCGCAGATATTTTTTGATGCCCTCGGCTGACCAGCCCCGCTCCAGGAGCAGTTGCACCGTTTCGTCCCGGATGTCTTCCGTCTCATCTTTCCATGCCAGTTCCATGAGCGTTGGATTGTCAACCTCTTCGATAACAATTCCCACCCCCCGCATCGTCCGGAGCGCCTCCAGGCGGACACCGGCGTTCGGGTTCTTGAGACCGGCTCTCACCTTTTCACTGATCTTTGGATCCACTGCCGGCCGATCCGCTGGCTGGGTCAGCTTGCGTAAGGCCTCAACGGCAGCGAATTTCTTTTCAGCGTCCCCGGATTTCGCCGCCTCCTTCGCGATCGTCTTGAACGCGCCACTGCGCGAATCCATCGCCGATAGCGCCTTCAGGGCCTGCGTGTGCCACTGTGTTTTGTCTTTTATCTCAAACACCTTCAGCAGTTCCGCCTCCAGCCTGGCACTGGCGATGGGATATTGGGCGAGCGCCGGCAACATGATATCAATACCTTCCACCCAGTGGTCACGAAGGGCATCCGCTATGTACTCGCCAATTTCATAGTCCGAGTACCCCAGCTTCTTGATGGCGCGCGAGGCAATTTCATGGTCTAACTTAAACATATATGGACGACCGAGCATCTCCAGAACGAACAACAACAGCGCATCGGTTTTGTCCGCGCCGACAGCCGCCAGCGCCTGCACAGCAATTTTCGGCCTGGGATTATCCGGTACAAGCAGGGGGGTAAAATGATTTCGAATATCGATGGTATCGTCCCTATTCATGCCCAACCCTCCCAGTTGATCAATCACGGCTTGGGCAACATCCGAATCGCCAGTGTCCTTGAGAATTTGGATGAGCAAGTCCTTTACGCCCACCTCCTCCGCGTAGGCGGTCCCGAGGCATCGAATCGCCGCAATTTGGCCGTCATGCAAAGTCGTGTCCTGAGCCTTTTCTCTTAACAAGAATGCCGCCAGTCTTGAATCCGGGATCCCAAAGGCCTCCACCGCCTTCAGCAATTTCACGTGGATAGGGTGTTGCGGCAAAAAGGCCTTCATCAACTCCTCGAGATTGTTCCAGCACTCATCCAATGGCAGGAGGGAAAGTTGGGCAATGGTTGCGATCGCGGAGGCGCGCCTTTCCTTAAAGGAATCACTCTGCATTGTTTGTTTCAACCCTTTCGAGAGATACTGCCTGTCATCCCAGGAGAGATTCCGGGCCTTCAGGGCATCCACCGCAGCCTGACGGACATCTTCATTTTCGCTATCCAGAAAAATGTGGTCCAGCAGATATTTGGCCAGCCGTGATGCTGTCATGTTTTGGACCAGCGGTATTTCCAGGACCGCCTTCAGGACTCCCGGCCCCATTTTGTGCGTAATGACATCGCGCAACAGGGCTTCCCATTTATCCTCCGGCAGATCCCAGCGGCTCAGCGCGCGGATGTTGAAGGCGATGTCTTCCGAACTGGTCCCTTCCCTACCGATTTGGTCCCAGAAAAATGGCTTGAGCAATGCGATATCCTTGTCTGTCTCGCCAAGTTCTCTGATGAGCGCCTCCGCAACCGCCTGCGCCTTTTTTAAGTTCCCGGCATCTCTCAGCCTGATGAATTCCTTGCGCAGTAGTTCCCGGATCTCTTCGTCGGGAACGCCCAGCGCACGAAGATCTCTGATCGCCCAATACTGGACGTGATCAGACATGACAAGTTTTCCTTTGAGTGTTTCAACAACTTTTTCCCGCGTGGCAGCAACATGCCAGTGCTCGGCCATGGAGCCGAGGAGGGATTGATGGAGGTCACCGCGAGCGACACCCCCCACCCTTCCCTCCCCTCCGCCACCAATACCTTGGCGGACAGGCGCAAGGGGGGAGGGTTCGTGGACTCCTCTCAATGACGCAAGGCGCTGGAGGATTTTTAGGGCGATATAGCGATCGGTGCCGATCAATTTGGTGAGCGCATTGTGGATGCGGGGCATGTCTTCGGGTGCAGCTAAACCCAATTCAACGATTATCCACACGGCCAGAGCCGCCGGCGCATCGGGATTCAAACCATCATCGTATAAACCTTTTAGCTCTTCGCGCTCTACGGCCGTTAATCCTATTTGATTCAAGGCCGTCAACGAGGCCTCTTGTATCTCCTGCGAACCCTCTTCCAACTGCTGTTTGAGGAATGGTTTCAGGCTTTCTACCTTAAATATCCCCGCGGCGCGGATGAGCGCCGTGATCAATACGTCTTTCTTTTTCCGATCCTCGTTTTTCAATGGCACTTCGTAAAGCCGCGCATGCAGGGCGTTGAGCGCCTGCTCTATTTCTAGGCTGGATGGCACGCCCAGGGCCGCCAGGCCATCCAAAGCAACCGCCAGCATTTCCGGCTTTTCATTGGTCAACAGGATGTTCAACAGAGGTTCAACCATCGCTTCGGCAGGCGCCGCTAGATCGTTTAAGCCCACCAAATCGTTCTTTAGATTCTCCAGTGTTTGGGCGTTTCGCAGGTCTATGAGCAAATCTCTTTGCCTGTCCCTCACCCATGTTTCATCTGTGTGTACCCCCATGTCTCTCAACTTTTTGACGGCCCGTATCATTACCGGCAGTGTGGAATTTGTGTGTGACAATATTTCCTTCAGCAACTCCAATCCTCGAACGGATTTTATCGCCCAATCCAAATTTTCGTAAGGCACAGATGTATCCGATATAACAGCAGCGGATTTCGCCACTTTCAACGAATCCAGAATTCTCTGCCGGAGTAATTCACCCGGATACCGCATCCCCGCCGCGATGGCTTTCAATTCCTTCTTGGTCTCAGTATCGAGATTAGTATCAGTCAATTTTTCGCACAACCACTTCCTCACACGAATCAGTTCCGAAACATCAGGATCCATCAATAATATGGCGCGGATGCTCATGAGACATTCCTTAACATTCCCGGCATCCCGCATGTTGACACGGATATCCAATGTCTTTATACAATCCCGGCGCGCCTGAGCGATCAAATCGCAATCACCGTTTCCCAGCAGAAGGTCCACAGCCGCTTCCCGTACGCCGGCAGACACATCTTCACGGCACAATGTCAGCAAAGCAGTCTTGTCTCCCGCTTCCAGGGGAATTCGCAGCGCCCGAATCGTCCGAATCGCCTCCCGCCGGACGTTGGCCTCCGAACTGGATAGACCCGCAATCACATTCGCGCTGATGATGGGAGCCAATGCGGGCAATTGCACGGGCTTTTTGAGCTCCGTCTGCGCCGCCGCGGCGGCTGGCGGCATATTGGGATTCTGGTATTGGATCAGCTCTTCCTTTGTATAGCCCAGCTTGACTTGCGCCCGCTGGGCCATTGTGCGCACGTTTTCATCCGGGTCGCCCAGCAACGTCAAAATACAGAGCAGCAGAGCATCTCTTTTTTCCACACCCATCGCCGCCAGTGATTGAACAGCCACCTTCATCAATGGATGTGCCGGATCCAGATAACCTTTGAAAAGCAATGTGAATGCTCTCACGCCACTCTCGTCCAGATCCAAAGATTCCAGGTGTTCTGCAACGGCGCTGGAGGCAGGCGGATCGTCCGTATTCGTCAAGATTAGAAGGAGAAGACGCAATATATCCGCGTCCCCTGCATGGAATTCCGCCAAACCATGGATGGCGGCGATGCGCCCCTGGGGCCAGGCCTTGTCTTCGGCAGCCGCCTTTAATGCGGCCTGAATTTGTGGATGGGGCACGCTGAAGGCGCCCATGGCTTCAATCAATCTCAATCGTCTGTCGGGCGAGATCGCAGAATTATAAAAGGTATCAATCATGCGCCAGCAGTCTGCCACGGTCAGCAGAAAGAGTTGAGCAATGGACTTGACGGCCGGAATGCGCCTTTCGGCGCCGAGAGAGGTATCCTCCATAATCTTTTTCAGTTCCTCGCCCAAATGCTTTCGATCCACCCAGGACAGACGCCGGGACTTGAGGACATCCACGGCCGCCTGGCGGCGGGGTTCATCGGAGTCGGAGAGGGCGGCGATCATGTCGGGGGAGGTGGAGGGGAACGACGAGATTTCTGCGTATGCCTTCGAGATTGCCCGCCACTGAAGCGTCGGCGGACTTATAGCTTCGTCGCCCGCCTTCGGCGGGGCTCCTCGCAATGACGCGAGGGCACATTGCCTCAGGGCAGAAATGGCGACGGCGCGGGACTTGTAGGCAGTCTGCATAAATTCCTTGAGAACCTTTAACGCAAAGGCCTTGAATTTTGGCGCCTCGGCGGGACCGATCCACCCCAATCCCGTCAGAACCGCCAAGGCCCTGATGTCAGACGCCGCATCATTGCTTTCAACCAATCGCATCAATTCCTTTTGCCACTGATCCTTTGACGCCAATTTTCTGGATCGCAGTGCCTCCCCTGCCGCCAGACAAACATCAATCGCTGTGTCCCTCAATTCCGATATGAATGCCCTATGAAGTTTCTCTTCCACTAATTGGGAACGGTCAAACAGCGTCAGCGCTCGAATGAGGGCAATTTCCATCTTCCCTCTTTCTTCGTCCGACGCATCTTTGAGCGGCGACTGATTCAACCGCCCGTTCAAATCCTCCAGGGCCCGTTGAATTTCCGGCGTGGCAGGGATATTCAAGGAAACCAGGCCCTCCAGCACCTGCACGAGTGATTCAGGATCTTCCAGTTTCAGCGCCTCCAAGAGGGCTGGAACAATTTCCTCCGGGGGAACCAACAGCTTTTTCAACCACTGAATCTCCGCGGAAACAGCATCGGATGTTCCCAAAGTTTTTCCTTCCAGACTTCTCAACATTTGCGCTTTCAGGACCCCCACCCTGGACGAATCGGGCTCAATCCCTATATTGCGCAGGCCGGCGATGACCTCAATCTCCACGCCATCAAGGACACCTGCAGGCGCCTGCTTCAGACATTCTTTGACATTGTCTGTCTTTACGCCCAGTGCGCACAGAACATCGACTGCACACATGGAAGAGCCGATCAAGGTCCCGTTGGGTCTACGATAGTTCCTGACCATGCCAACCAGCGTCGAAACAATATCCGCCCCCGGATGTTTCATCCTGCCAAGGAAAAATATGATCGCCATTTTATATGCATCATTTACTGCTGGAGCCGCCAGAACTTCGTTGATTCGGTTTCTGAGCATTTCCAACTGGGGCAGTGTGCAGTCCATGGAGACCAGCGTTTCCATCGCGGGAAGATATTTATTGGAGTCGGTGGAGCACACGTTCTCAAACAATTTTTCTTTCAGGTCCTTGAGGGAATAGCCCAATTCGGCAAAAGCCTGCAGGGCCGCCTCGCGCAGAGTATTTTCCTGGTGATTCAAGACCACGCCGGAAAGATGCAGTCCTATTTCTCTATCTTCCGTGAATTTCAGGTCACGCGCCGTCTGAATGGAGGCCAGGACAACCTCCGGCTCGGCGTGGCTCAGCCCCGCAATAACCGCGGCCCGCACTTCAGCGTCCACGGGGGGACGCAATGGCAGGGTTGTATTCCATGTCACCAGGGCCTCCAGGGCTGGGGCGTTTAATTTGGGATCGCCGCTCGCAATTGCCGCCAGGAGTTTTGTCTTGAACTCCGGCCGCCTGGACCCCATCGCCGAGAGGGCCTGGATGGCCAGCGCCTGTGTATCTACATCCGCGGGAGTATCCAATTTCTGCAAGACCTTATCTTCCAAACCGTATCGGGCGATGGGATAGTTTCCCAACACCCTCAGCGCCTTGAGAACATCACCAACCTGGGCGCTGTCTAGCCAGGAGTTCAACATCTCCGCGATATCCTTTGTTGAATACCCCACCTTTTGAATGAGCCGGCGGGCAATAGCATGCCTCTCTTCTTCGGGATCAGCCAGGAGCCCCAGGATGGTTTCCAGCAGTGCGGCCTTCTTGAAGCCAATCGCGGCCAATACCTGGGCGGCATACAGCGGCTGGTCGGACAGACGCGGTTCAAAATGCTGTTCCAGTTCAAGCCTCGCCTGGCCGTTAAAGTTGATATCCTCCAGGCGATCGACGATGGCTTGAAGCACCGGCAGGGCGGTGTCTGTGCGCAGAATCTGCAAAAGCGTATTCTGGATGTCCGGGGCCCAGCCATAGACCGCCGCCACTGTCCGGGCAGCGGCGGCGCGCCCCTCGGGCCACACCGGGTTGACCAGTTCTACATACAAACGGGGAAGACATTTTGGAACCGGCGCGCCAAATGCCTCTATGGCTTCCATGATTCTTAAACGTGCCGGCGTGCCTGCCGTCGCGGGATCTTCCAACAATTCGCCCATAAAGGACTCACAATCCTCCCGCGAAAGCAGTCCAAGCTGGGCAATAGTTTTAATGGCGGCGGCCTTTTCCCCGGCCGAACCAAGCCGCATGTAATGATCCATTTGATTCCGAATAATTATTCTTTCATCATCACCGATGGTCAGCGCCTTCAGGACATCCACGGCAGTTTGGCGGATATCTTCCTGTGTTGAGTACAAAAGACCGCGCGTACACAACTCCCTTGCGATGTCGTCAGAGGGCATTTTCAACGCCGAAGCCGCCCGAATTGCCGCCTGGGCGGCTTGCGGTTTATCCTTCTTTTCCATCACACCCGGCAAAAGGGGCAGAAGTTCATCGCGCACATTCCACCGGACCAGGGTGTCGATGGCAAAAACCTTCTCTTCCTGAGAGGCTCCATCCCGTGTCACCTGATCCAGAAGGAACTGTTTGGTTGGATCGATGTCTTCTTCCGTGGCTCCCAGGTGTGCCAATGCGCGAACAATGTTGAGGCATTTGGGGCCATCGATAGATTTCGGCGGATAGCTACCCTTAAATTCATCCCTCAAGTCCTGTCTGATTTGATCGTCTGAAACGCCGAGGGCTCTTTGTCCGCGTATGACCTCATCCACTTCCATTAAATGTGCCGCAAGAGACATCAGCTCCTTATTCTTTTCTATGACGGCCTGTGCCGTGGCAGGGCATCCGGAAGCACGCGCTCCTTCCTTTATAATGGCGGCGGTAATGGCGGGGTCTCTTGCGTCATTGCGAGCCCCGGAGGGGCGAAGCAATCTCGTCGTTTCATCCGGCGGGATTGCTTCGTCGCCTTCGGCTCCTCGCAATGACACCGCGCGCAATGACGGGGATGCCAGGGCGCGCAGGGCGATGGCGCAGATTTCGGGGAGATATTTTGAAGGATTCCAGAACTCAAGGGCCTTTGCACGAACCTTCCGGGCCTCTTGAGGATCCAGATCAAACAATTCCGTCAACAACACTAGTGCCTCCAGTTCTCGGCCGGGTTCATTCAAATGTCTCAGAGCCTCTGTCTTTATTGCATTATCCGGATCCTCCATCCCCATGTCTTTCAGGGCTTTGACTGCCGCCAGAAAAACGGGGAGGGAAAACATTGGGGAACGGCCGTTTGCCCTAAATAAGACGTGTGTCATTTTCATTGGCTGTATATTAAGGGCCGCGATGGCGCGAATGAGGGCAATCTCCAGTTTATTCTTTTTTTCGATAGGGGCAGCTGAAAGCGGCGCCTCACCCAGCCGGCCGGCCAACGCTTTGAGCGCGTCTTCAACCGGTTGTGTGCAGGGTATATTCAAGGACGCCAGACCGTCCAGCGCCGCGGCGATCGCGTCGGGATTGTCCTTTTTCAGTACGTCAAGCAGGTGCGGAACAATCACATCTGTCGGGACATGGATTTTCTTGAGCTGTTCCACTGCCCACGTAATTGCATCTTCGCCACCATTGTCTATGTCACGCAAAATAACGCTCTCTTGAACTTCACGATATTTATCACCATCCACTTCAATTCCCAAATTTTGCAGGCCCATGACGCCATACGCCTTCATGATCTCCGAGGCATCTATCAAGAAATCCGCTGATATTTCCCGCATTTCAGGCCGCTTGATCCTGAGCGCAATCAGCGTTTGTGAGGCTTGAGTCCATATTCCGGATCTCTTATTCTTTGCGGCCCTGATCAACGTGTCGATGACCATTGCGCCCGGATGTTTCATTGTTTCAACGAGTGAAAGGATGGCTTTTTTGTCATCATCCAAAATCGCACCGGTATCGTCCGTGAGACGGTCTTTGATAAATGTCCGCACGACCAATAATTCCGTCATCGTGAGGTCCATCGTAAGCAGTGTCTGAAGCGCCTGCCGGTTCACAAGCGGAGCGCCATCCCTGGTGAGCGCTTCCAACAAACGCTCTTTGATCTGGGCGGCGGAACAGCCCATTTCCAAGAGCGCTTCCACGGCGGCCAGACGGACTCTGTCGTCCCAGTGACCAAGGAGCGGCTCAACTTTACTCATCATGGTGTCTCTGTCCCACGGCATTTTGAGCGCCCGCCACGCGGCGAAGGCGGCCAGACAGACTTCGGGATGAGCGGTGTCACCGATGTCGGCAATCAACTGCTGTTTGAGCGGCTCATCCAGCGCGGGCGGCTGGGGCGGCTTAAGATTCCACTGCGTCAGGGCATCCCGGGCGACTGTTTTTTCTTCGTCCGTTCCATTCTGGGCCAGGGCGATAATTTTTTTCTTGAAGTCATCCGTGTGGCGGTTCCTCGCCGAAAGCGCCGTGATGGCCAGGACGTGGAAATCCTTCTTATTGTCGTCATCCAATATCCGCCACACCGCTTCCGGAATGCCTTGGCCGGCAATGGGATATTGTGCAAGCACCCGAAGCGCCGTCATGATTTCGGCCCGATCATCGCCGGCAAGATGTGCCGGGATGATGTCTTTGAATGACTCCCTTGAAACGCCCGATTTTTCAAATGCCCTGAGGGCAATCTGCCGGCTGTTTTCATCGGTGCCTCCCAGAAGCGTTACGAGAGCCGTCAAAAACTTGTCGCTTGTATCACCCAAAGCGGCAAATACCCCAACCGCGGTTTCGATGCCCGGATTGCCTTGCTCAAGCATGGATTCAAAACGGGCTTTGAGCTTATTGATCCCATCTGTATCCAGCTCCAGATCCGGCAGGTACTCAATCACAGCCCGAATCACTTCCGGCTTAGACGCGGGGTCCTTGAGCATATTAATGAAAATCTCTTCTGTTTCCCTATCCACATTGGATGGATCCCCATCAAAGACAGCCGCAAGGCTGTGGATTGCCGCAATTTGGCCTTCGGGCCACTGTGGATCCTTCGCCCTCGCTTTAAGAATAGCGAGCCTTGCAAAATCCACGGAATCAAACGCCTCCAGCGCCCCTATCAATCGCAATTCTGTTTCGGGTGCCGCGCCCGGGGTCAACTCTCTGATTGTGTCCAAACAGTCGTCATAATGCATAAGAGAGAGCTGGGCAATGCTCTTCATGGCCGCCGCGCGGCTTTCTGGCGAGTGCGAGTTTGACGCATTTTCCATAATTCCCTTCAATTCGTCTCTTATCCTGTCCCTATCCTGTTGGAAGGGATCCAACACCTTTATGG
>CAZGMX010000067.1:0-6181 GCA_964526865.1 uncultured Actinomycetota bacterium
CTTTTATGTGCGGCATGTTTCCGGTGTACCGGATGTTGACAGTGGCCCTGTTGGACAAGGGAGAAACCCGGCAGGCCCTGGAGGTGTCCGAAAACATCAAATCACGTGTTCTTCAAGACATGCTCAGCTCTCAACACCAGGCAACGGCAGGGGCAGAAAACGGCCCTTTGCAAGGCCGGGAACAGATCTTGGCTGAAGAAATAGAAGAGTTGGAGGGGATGGATGAAACAATCGCGGGGGCGCAGTTGGCCGTGCTGCGAAAGGAACATGAGAATCTGGTCCAGCGAATGAGACAAAACAATCCGGAATTCGGCCTGCTGAAAGTCGGCGGATCCGCCGATGTGGGAGACATCCAATCCCTTTTGGATGATCAGACCGTGTTGTTGGAATACAATCTCCTTGGGGATTTTCTCGCCGCCTGGCTGGTGACAAAGGATTCCGTTCAGACCCGGCGGATTGCCCTGGACACCAGCAAGTTGACGGAAAAAGTTCAGGCCATCCGCATGATGATCGGCAAGCCGAAACTGCCCACGGCCTACAAATTGCTGGGCCAGCTCTATGAACAAATCATCCAGCCTTATGAGAATGAAATTCGCGGGAAAAATCTCATCATCGTTCCCGACGACGCACTGCATTATCTCCCTTTTGCGGCCCTTATGGACGGCAGGGGGAAATTCCTGGTGGAGAATCACGCGATCTCGATCCTCCCGAGTTTTACCGTTCTCAAATACTGCATGGCCAGAAGGAAGGGGGAAATCAAAACCATTTTGGCGCTTGGAAATCCCGATCTAAACGACCCCAAGCTGGACCTGCCGAACGCGGAACTGGAGGTCAAAAGCATTGCCGAACAATTTCCACCGGCCGGGCCGGTGGAGAGAAGCAACCCGATGGCGAGCCTTCCCAGCGCGGAGACGGAGATCAAGAGCATCGCCCGGCAATTTCCCCAGACAGACTTGTATTTGCGCAAAGAAGCGTCGGAATCGCTGGCAAAAAAAATCATGGACAAGTTCGATGTCATCCATTTTGCCTGCCATGGAGAGATGGATCCGGGAGACGCCATGCGCTCGTGTCTGAGGCTTGCGCCCGGAGAAAATGACGACGGAAAACTGACGGCGCGAGAGATTTATGACCTCAAACTCAACGCCCAAATGGTGGTCTTGAGCGGGTGCGAGACAGGGAGGGGGGTTTTATTGGGGGCCGACGAGATGATCGGCTTGACGCGCAGTTTCTTGAATGCGGGAACGCCCAGCGTGATTGTCAGTCTCTGGAAGGTGGACGACAATACGACTTCCGTGTTGATGACTTCCTTCTACAAAAAGTTGACCAGCATGGGCAAGGCCGAGGCGCTACGGCAAGCGCAGATCGAGACCATGAAGGGCAAGAAACACCCCTATTACTGGGCCGCCTTTTATCTGGTGGGGGATGGCAGATAGGGATAACCTGTTGACATCCGGGGGTGAAAGTTTTATTTTCTTTTTATACGTTGTGCGGGACAGGTGTTAGACAAAATGGAAAAACAGGCGATTCAGTCGTTGCGTGCTCCGAAAGCAGTGGGATCTTACTCCCAGGCGGTCCGGGCGGGAGGGTTTGTGTTTGTGTCCGGTCAAATCGCGCTGGATTCTGCGGCTGGCGCGATCGTGGGAGGAGATGTCACAAGCCAGATGAAGCAGGTTTTTCTTAATCTCAAAAATATTTTGGAGGACGCGGGGTTGTCGCTGGACAACGTGGTGAAAACAACGTTGTATTTAAAGAATATGGCGGATTTTTCCATGGCCAATGACGTCTACGGCAGCTGCTTCAAGCCGCCGTATCCGGCGCGGTCCACGGTGGAGGTGTCCCGGCTTCCCAAAGATGTGTTGGTGGAATTGGACGCGATTGCCCACTGCGACGATCGACGGCCATAGGCCCTGAAAAAAGGAGGGTGATGCTATGTCAACCGTGACTTTTATCACAGATTATGGCGCGCACGACTGGTACGTTGGGGTGATGAAGGGCGTGGTGAACAACATCGATTCGTCCGCGACGCTGATCGACGTGACACACGAAATCAAACTCAACGCGGTGGAACAGGCCGCCCTTGTCCTGGCGTGGAGTTACTCTTATTTCCCCATTGGGACAGTGCATGTGGTGGTGGTGGACCCGGGGGGGGGAGGGCCGAAAGAGCCCATTTTGCTGGAGTCCCGCGGGCATTATTTTATCGGTCCGGACAACGGGGTCTTTACTTTCGTCGACGAGCCCAATTCCAAGGTCTATTCGCTGGACAAGAGAGGGTTCTGGCTTCCGCATGTCTCCGACACATTCCACGGCCGGGATATCTATGCGCCCATCGCGGGGTACATGTCGCGGGGAAGTGCCCCTTATCAGGTGGGGAGCATGAGAGAAGAAAAAATTGTCACATTGGACATTTCCAAAATGACCGTGGAGCCGGACGGCAGTCTTTCCGGGCAGATCATCCATGTGAACCGCTTTGGAAACTGTCTGACGAACATTCCCAACGACTCCATTCCTCCGGATAAACTGCAGCAGCCCGTCCAGGTGTTCTGCGAAAAACAGGAAATCGACTGCATCTTTGCCCGGACGTACGAAGAGGGGGCGGCGGCGCAAATCATTGTGCTGCGCGGCAGCAGCGGCCTGTTGGAACTGTCCATCAACAAGGATCGGTTCAGTGACAAGTATAAAGTAGGCAAGGGGACCCCAATAAAAATCGTCTATCACGAAAGGTAACGATGCGCATGGATTCTGTCACGTTTGATTTCAACAACATGATTGCCCACGCCGTGGGAGCGGAGCAGGGGATTTCTCCCTCGGATTTGGAAGGGATAATGCCGGAGTTGGCGTCCGCCCACGCGGCCGTGGAAGGATACCGGCAAAAAAAGACCCGGGGATTTTTGGATCTGCCTTACGAGACGGCATCCTGGGATGAGGCGCAGTTCCTCGCAGATGACATCGCCGGCAAGTTTGACAATTTTGTCGTGTTGGGGATAGGGGGTTCGGCTCTTGGCAACATTGCGCTTCACAATGCGCTGAGACATCCGTTTTACAATTTGCTCCCGCGCACAGCGCGAAAGAAACGCCCCCGCATCTTTGTGGAAGACAACGTCGATCCGGACCATATCCGGGCCCTGTTTGAGACGCTGGACATAAAAAAGACGTGTTTCAACGTGATCACAAAATCCGGCGACACGGTCGAGACCATGTCCAGTTACTTTTTGGCGCGGGAGAAGGTGCTCAAAGTGGTGGGCAAGAAAAGGGCGGCGGCGCACTTCGTCGCCACGACCAGCCCGCACCGGGGGATGCTCTTGGAGATCGCACAGGAAGAGGGATATCGCACGCTTCCTATTCCAGAGAATGTGGGGGGGCGCTTTTCGGTGTTGTCGAGTGTCGGCCTGCTGTCGGCGGCCGTTGCGGGCATTTCTGTCAAGGAGCTGTGCCTCGGAGCCCAGGTCATGGACCGGGTATGCCAAAACAACGATGGACGGGACAATCCGGCCCTGCTTTGCGCGGGGCTTCATTATCTGGCCTATGGCAAGGGAAAACGAATCAGTGTCTTGATGCCCTATGCGCAGGGATTGAAAGAGATCGCAGACTGGTACGCTCAATTGTGGGCGGAGAGCCTGGGCAAGCGCTTGGACCGCGCCGGAAAAGACGTCTTTGTGGGGCCGACGCCGGTGAAGACCTTGGGAGTGACCGATCAGCATTCCCAGCTGCAGCTCTATCAGGAAGGGCCGTATGACAAAATCGTGACGGTCCTGACTGTTTCAAAATTTCGCAATGCCCTGAAAATTCCGCAAGCCTTTCCCAAGAAGGATACTCATTATCTTTCGGGGCATACCTTTCAAGAATTGATTCAGACGGAGCAGAAGGCCACCCAGTTGGCCCTGACAAAGGCCTCGCGCATGAACGCCTGCATCGAATTGTCCCGCGTGTCGCCCGCGACGGTGGGTATGCTTTTGTATTTCTTCCAAATGCAGACCGCCTATGCGGGTGAGTTGTTCAACATCAATGCATTCGATCAGCCGGGCGTGGAGGCGGGCAAGAAGTTTGCCTACGGTATTTTGGGGCGCAAGGGCTATGAGGCGAAGCGCTCTGAATTTATCGCGGCACCCAAACCGCAGGGCGAAAATATTCTTCGCGTAGATGTAGATATTGACAAGGAGGGGACGTGAACGAGAACGGAAATATCGAATTTGAGTGTGTGAAACCGGGATGTAATGCCACCGTTGAATTTTCACTGCGGCAGGTAGAAAAGGATCAAAAAATCCAGTGTGCGTCCTGCCAGAATGTATATCACTTTGACCAGGTCCTGGTGTCGAAACTTGTCCTGTTGGAAAATCTTGTGGCGGCCGTAAAAAATGCGCGCGAAATACTCGGAAACACCGCCGTCGGAGTGACGGTGGATCAACAGACGGTTACCATTCCGTACCGCCTTTTGCTCACGCGCATGACAACGATGTTGACCCTTGAGATCGGCGGACAACAGATGGTGTTCCGTTTTCGCGTGGAGCCTCTCCGGGAAGACGAAATCAAGGCCATTCAATAAGAGACTGTGTCACAGAATATCCGCTTCCATGAGCCAACTTTTGACTCTCAGCGACCCCACCACGTGCCGGTGTGTGTCCGGACTCAATGAAGAACAGCGCCGCGCCGTTCTCCACCGGGAAGGTCCCGCGCTTGTCATCGCGGGCGCGGGCAGCGGCAAGACCCGCGTCTTGACCCATCGCATTGCCCACCTCATTTGTCAGGGCGTTCCTGCGGCAAAGATTCTGGCGGTGACCTTCACCAACAAGGCGGCCGGAGAAATGAAGCATCGCGTCCAGGAGTTGTGCGGGTTGCAGCCCGACCTGTGGATTGGCACATTCCATTCCATGTGCGCGAGGCTTCTGCGTCTGGAGATATCCGTTTTGGGGAGCATCGTGGACGACCAGGACCAGTTGACCGTCCTCAGAGAAGTCGTTCGCGATTTGAACCTCCATCCGGAGATATACAAGCCTGCGTCCATGAGGGAACAAATTTCAAAAGCCAAAGGGCGGCTGTTGTCCGTCCAGGATGTCAAGTCGCAGGCGGCGGGAGGCGGGCGGGATGTTTTTTCCACCGTCTATGAGGCCTATCAGAAAAAGCTGACGGCCAGCAATGCCCTGGATTTTGATGATCTCTTGATGTCCACAGTCATGTTGTTGCGCCGGGAAGCGTCTGTATTGGAGCGTTACCGGGATAAATTTCAGCACATCCTGATCGACGAATATCAGGACACAAACCGGGCGCAGTATGAATTGATCCGGATTTTGGCCGGTCCCCGGCACAACGTGTTCGCTGTTGGGGACGAGGATCAGTCCATCTATGCCTTCCGTGGCGCGGACATCCGCAATATCCTGGATTTCGAGCGGGATTTTTCCGGAACGTCCCTCTACCGTCTCCAACAGAATTACCGCTCCACCCAGTACATTTTGGATGCCGCCAACTCCCTGATCCGGAATAACACCCAGCGCAAGGGAAAAATTCTTTGGACCGAAAACGGCGCGGGGGACAAGGTGATGATCTTTCACGGCCGGGATGAAGGGGAGGAGGTGGATTTTATTTTGGATTCCATAGAATTGTTGCACGGCCAGGAGAAGACGGCGCTGAAAGATGTCGCCATTTTTTACAGGGTCCACGCCTTGAGCCGCGTATTTGAAGAGCGTCTGCGCTTGAGGGGAATTCCCTACGGCATCGTGGGCGGTGTCGGCTTTTATGAGCGCAGAGAAATCAAGGATGCCCTGGGGTATCTGCGGGTGGTGTCCAGCGCGGCAGACTCGATCAGCCTTAAACGCATTCTCAATGTGCCGCCGCGCGGGATCGGGGCCTCCAGCATTGCCGTGATGACGCAAATTTCCCAGACCCGAA
This sequence comes from uncultured Actinomycetota bacterium, assembly GCA_964526865.1. Classification (GTDB taxonomy): domain Bacteria; phylum Auribacterota; class Ancaeobacteria; order Ancaeobacterales; family CAZGMX01; genus CAZGMX01. The sequence continues at coordinate 5,881 of CAZGMX010000067.1, forward strand.
ACGTCCCGTTGCTGGAGGCGATGAAGCTTGCCTGCACCGGAAAGGAAATCAAGGGAAGGGCGCAGGAGGGGGCGGCTGCGCTGCTGAGGATTATCCACGAAGGCCGGCGGTGCCGTCATCAGATGAATATCACGGATCTTTTGGCCTGGGTTTTGGAAGAGTCGGGATATTTGGTTCAACTGCGCGCAGAGAATACCATTGAGGCGAAGACGCGCCTGGAGAATTTAAAAGAACTTGCCTCTGTGACACGGGAATTCGACCAAAACTACCCCGATGCGGCGTTGGAGGATTTTTTGACGGA
>CAZGMX010000067.1:6191-13093 GCA_964526865.1 uncultured Actinomycetota bacterium
AGGTCTGGAGTACCCCTATGTTTTTATTGCGGGCCTGGAGGAGGGGATTTTCCCATATTCGTACTGGGGAATATCCCCCCATGAAATGGAAGAAGAGCGACGCCTCTTGTATGTGGGGATGACCCGCGCAAGAAAAAGAGTTTCGCTGAGTTGTGCCGGGAACAGAATGTTGTTCGGGAACAGAAAAAATCAGGAAGCGTCCCGCTTTCTGAGGGAGATTCAGGGGGCCTTTGCCCAACACTATCCGCCGGTTTCCTCCTATGGCTCTTCATATCAGCGGCATGTTCCCGAGGACCTGCACTGCGGAACAATCCCGCGGGATTACGCGTCACGCGGCCGGTTTGGGACTGCCAGCCAGGATCTCTATGGGGGGCTGGACGATCCCGTGGATGCCCCCATCGAACGCAGGGAAAAGAGGGTTTCGGACCAGGCGCCGGCGGCGCTGTTTTCCGCGGGCGACGCGGTGGTCCATCCCCGGTTTGGCGCCGGACAGGTGCTGGCGAGTTATGGCGAAGGGGAGAATGTCAAGGTCTCCATCCGTTTTCGGTCGGAGGAACATCCCCGTCTGCTGGCATTGAAATACGCGAATCTGCGGCGGGTGAAGCAGTAGTGAAAGGAAACGTTCCTTGATCCGGAACCTCGTCAAAAAATGGATTTGGGTGCTGGTGCTTTTTTGCGGCCTTGTTTTGTCTGGGATCCAGAGCGAGGCGGCAAGCCAATCCATGGGCTATGTCACCTGTACGGTAAAAAAGGGGGACACTCTTCAAACCATCAGCCGCCGCTACCGTGTCACGTGGAAATCCGTGGCAAAGTTGAATGCGCTGAAATATCCCTACCGGCTTGATCAGGGACAGGTGATCAAGATACCAAAGATCCGCTATCGAATCACGCATCCCTCCCAGACGGTAAAAACGCAAAATGCAAAAGATGAGAATGATGAAATTGTTCCCGTCATCTTTCTACCGTCCGCGTCACAGGTCGAGAAGGTTAGGGATATGCTTACCATCCAGGTTCCGCAACTGCTGCACTGGCGCTACATCGTGATTCACCACAGCGCGACATCCCTGGGCAACGCGAGCAGTTTCGACAAATTTCACAAGCGGCGGCGTATGGAACACGGACTGGCCTATCATTTTGTCATCGACAATGGAAACGGTGCGCCCAACGGCCTCATCGAGGTGGGGAAGCGCTGGAAACAGCAGTGGGCAGGAGGGCATACGGCCAACCGGACGATGAATGAGATCGGGATCGGAATCTGCATGGTGGGCAATTTTGAAAAGTGCGAGCCCACGCGCCAGCAGATCGAATCGCTGGTGATCCTATGCAAGGAACTCCAGCAGGTGTGCGGGATTCCAGACCACAACGTTATCCTGCACCGGCACGTGTCCCAGCGCGGAACCTTGTGCCCAGGGAAGAAGTTCCCCTGGGAGAAGATGCGCAAAATGCTCTTGGGGACCCAGTTTCCAGAATCTCAACGGGATGATCAGAAGAAAAATGGCGGATAGATAGAAAAGTGGACAAAAAATCCCCGCAGGACATAAACGCGGGGATTTTCTTATAGTCTGTTGGATTAATACTGCGTGACGGTTTCGTTGAACTCAGAGCGGTCGTTGAGCAGTTCCCCTCGATGGCTCGCGCAGGGAATCATCCAGACATGGGTCACGCCGCGCCCTCCGCCGTGTCTTCCGACCCAATTGTCGATTGGCTCCGTCAGATTGGTTCGGTGAAAATTGTCTTCCATTCCACTCAAGAGTCCATGCACATTGAGAGATTGGCCCACGCCCCGCAGAAGTGAATTGGAGTCCCAGATGGTCTCCACCCTGCGCAGCGCCCCTTCGCGGTAAATGAGGCCGTCCACCCTGCGCAATATGCGTTTGCATTCATTCCAGTTTCGAAGATGATTGAGATAACCCGGGTTGTAGACAAACACGTCGTCGATGTCCAGAACCAGGGCTTTCAGGGTATTGACCACGGCTCCAACTTTTGCCGCGTCTACGGGAGATTTTGAAAGTATCGCGGACAATTCCGCCGCGGCTTCCGAGAACGATTTGCGCATGGCAATGTAGTTGTCTTCTCCGTATCGTCCCGCGTGCTCGGCGGCTGTGGCAGACTCTAATCCCGCGCGTGCGTTCGCGTTCAATTCCGCGGCCATTTTCTGCAACAGGGTGAACTCTGAATTACTCATATTGGTGTACGGATTGTTCTTGTTGAATACCAGGCTCTGCGCGGGCGCAGCGGCGTCTTTTTGGGAAGAAGTCGACGCGGTCAGCACCGGTGTGGGGGCATCCGCTTGAACGCTCACAGGCAGGCAATGACCGGACAAGAGTAGAGCGAATACCGCGGCCATGAAAATCTTTGTTCTCATCAACCCCTCCTTTGGATATGCTATTATAAAATAAAGAAACCCACCGCCATCAATTTAAGGCGCAATTCCAAAATATGTATTATTATCTTGCGGCTGAGGCGTTATTTAACACGTTCGGTCAAAATATGTCAAGTATTATCAAAAACAGAGTGTCGGTTGGGGAGGGCGGGGCCCCTTGACAAAGCATGTTTCCTTGGCTATAATATCGATGTAAATATCTAGATTAACGTTGGCTAAGGAGCGGGGAGTACAAATGGTTTCGTGCATCGGATTGGTTACAAGAGTGAGCGTTCTTGTCGGTACCGGAATGTTTCTGGCGGGGGTTTGGACCGTCCAATCTGGTCTTGCCGAGGGAAAAAACATTCCCGAAGCATCGCAAATTTATATTTCTCCTCGCAATGGAACCCTGGAAAAAATTCACCAGGGTACCGGTCCGTTGGTGATTTGCATTCAGGATGCCCATGCCGACAGCCTTGCCCAAAAGAACATCGCGGACATCATCCATACCCTCCATCGAAATTATTCCATCGATTTGGTGGGTGTGGAGGGTTCCAGCGGAATGGTTGATACGTCCCTTTTTTCGACATTTCCCGCAAAGAAGGCGAGAGATTTGGTCAGCCAATATCTCTTGTCAGAGGGGAGACTCACGGGGGCTGAACTGGCCGGGATTGACAGCGAGCGTCCCCTGCAATTGCTTGGAATCGAAGATCCGTCGCTCTATCTTGCAAATTACGATAGCCTGCTTGCGTCAGAACCCACTCGCACAAGGGCTCTGGTGGTGGTGAGCAAAATCGACAAGGATATGGGCTCGCTGATGCAGCTGGCCTATTCACCAGAGTTGAAAGAATGGAACAATCTGTGGGAGGGATATGAGGGAGGTATGGTGCCGCTGCGTGACATGGTTGGAAAGGTTGTGGAGCAAAGCAAGAAATATGCTATTGATTTGGATAAATTTTCCCAATGGAGCCTCTATCAAAATCTCATGGAGCGGGAGAAAAACCAGAATCTCGACGCGGTGGAAAAAGACCGTACGATGGCGGTGCAGGACCTTACCCTGAAACTCAACACCTCTGATCTGAAGGAATTGACAATATGGACGATGCAATTTCGCGTGGGGGCTGTTTCTACGGCGGATTTTTACCGGCGGTTGATCGCCTGGATGGGGCCTCAAAAAATCAACTATCCCAGGATTGTGGCCTACGCGCAGTATTTGTCGGACATGGAGAAGCTGGATCGCGCGAAACTCCAAAAAGAGATGGCATCGATAGGGGATTTGATTTTTTCTAAAATGGCCCCAACTAAAGGACCGCAGGAGGGGATTCGAAATGCGGCAAAGACAGCCAAAGTGCTTGCCGGATTCCTGCGTCTTCGATCGTCTTATGCCGATTATCGCTGGGTTGCGAGCCATCTTCCGGAAGTTCGCGCCAGCGCGGTTTTGTCCAAACTGGAGGCCCTCTGCCGGCAAACCCGCGTGCCTTATTCCCTGACGGTGTCGGATGCGCGGACCCTGCAGGATGGTTTGGACCAGGCCATCCGGTTCTATGAATTGGCGGTCCAGCGCAACGGTGTCCTGGCCTCCAATTGTCTGGCACAGATGAAACTCAGGAAGAGAAACGCCGGTATTCTGCTGGCGGGTGGTTTTCACACCGAGGGGATTGTCCAGTATCTTGTCGAACGACACGTCTCTGTTGTTGTGGTTCTGCCCAAGGCGGGGACCCGGAATGTGGAAAGCCGGTATCTGGCCCTGCTGTTGCGGAAAGAAACTCCTTATCTGAATATTTACCGCAGAAAGAAGCAATCTGATGTCCTCTCCGGCGCGATCGGATGGCTCTGTCCGAAGAACGACGATTCGCGGGCTACTGCGTTGGCGCCCACCTCCCTTTTTGGAGATGCGATATCGATTTTGCAGCCGAAATTTGAGGCAGTGAATGAAGATTTTCAATGGGAATACGTGACCAGGCTGTTGGCTGGCGCCGTCGTCACACGCGAAATGCGCCCCAGTCAAATCGGCCCGGCCTGGGAAAAAGCACTCTCCCAGAGGATGCAGGAACTGGGACTCTCGGGGATCATCGAGCCCGGACAGATGGTGGCGATGCAAAGCAAACATAGCGGAGTGCTGTCCAGTATTACTAGTATTGGAATGTGTTTGACACTGTCGGACGGCGAATCCTACGTCCCCGTGGGCATCAATGGAATTCCCTTTGTCTATCACATGGCCCGGGGAGAGATGAACGGCACGGTCGAAGATGAAACGGCGTTCATGAATTCCGTGGTTCCCAAGATGGCCGCGGCCGCGCGTCTGTCAGAAACTGCGGTGCGATCTTCACTGGTTCACTACTTGAGACAATCTGCCACTCCACTCACCCCTGTACCGGCCATGCCGGCGGTTGAAAAAAGCAGGGAAGCCGTGGAACCGGCCGCCTGACCATGCTGGCAAAAACCTTCCGCCGTTTGAATCTGCTGGTGTACGGCGGCATCCTTCTGGCCGTTGTGATCTATGGGTTTGTTTTGCTCCCCCGGGGATATTTTGAAGTCGCGCGCCTGAAGACCCAAGATTTGTTTTTTCGAACGGCACACCTCTTGAATCCTCTTCCCGCCCAGATCCGTGACCTGGTGGTGGTGGATATCGACGATGAGTCGCTGTCGATGGTCAACCAAAAATGGCCCTGGGAGAGGGAACAATACGCGGCTGTCCTGGACCAAATCAAGGCGGCCAATCCCCGCGTGATCGCGTTTGACATTGTGTTCCTTGGAAAAAGCGTCAACGTCCGCTCGGACGAGGCGTTTGCCAGTTCCCTCCGGGCTGCGGGCGATGTTGTCCTGGCGTCGTATTGTTCCGAAAACGGCTCGTACGTGAAGCCGATGGATGTTTTCTCGCAAGCCGCCTGCGCCTTTGGGATGATCAACAAACCGAGGGATCCGGACAATCTGGTTCGCCGCGCGAGGCTTTGGATGAAGGAGGAACCGTCCGGAGCGCTGATCGATTACACCTTTGAAACGGAGATTCTGTGCCGGTATTATCGGATTGGTACCAACGACGTAAAGATATTGCCAAACCAGGCGAAATTCATGCGGCCCTGGTCTGTGTCGGGCGAAAGCGCCCAAGACATCCAGATTCCTCTCGCGAAGGATGGCACCTTTTTGATCAACTATATTGCCTGCGAAGGGGATATTCCCCGGATCCCCATCTGGCGGATCATGCGGGGCGATATGCGTCCGGCCGAGTTCAAGGACAAAATCGTTCTGATCGGACAGAGCAACGAAATCATCCACGACATCCATCCCACGCCGTTGGGCCAAATGCCGGGGGTTTTTATCACGGCCAACGTGCTGTTGACGATATTGAGCAGCCGTTTCATCCACGAAATACCGCCGTTTGTGTCGGCCCTGGAACTGTTGTTTTTCACCCTCCTGACTTTTTGGGTGACACTGCGGTTAAACGTTTTGCGGGGCGCGCTGGCCTGTGTGGGAATGCTGCTCTTGCACGGCCTGTATTCCTTTTTTTTATTTCAACACAATTTTGTCGGGGATTTTTTTAGTATTCCGGCCTGCGTCCCGGCCATTTTTATCGGAATTCGGTTGTACAAGAGTGTCACGCTCTTTATTGAAAATCTTTCGCTCAAACAAGACGCCATCACCGACGGATTGACGGGGCTGTATATTCACCGCTATCTCCTGGTCCGTCTGGAAAATGAATTGGACCGTGCGTGCCGGTATCAGCATAAATTGTCGGTGGCGATGATGGACATCGATTTCTTCAAGAAATTCAATGACACCTACGGCCACGAGGAAGGAAACAACGCACTGATCCATGTGGCCCGGATCATGCGCGAGAGTTTTCGCAAGGTGGACTTGTTGTTTCGCTATGGGGGCGAAGAATTTTGCGTGATTCTACCGGGCAATGACGCCGCCACCGCGATGGAGACGGTTGAACGGTTCCGCAAAAAACTCGAGTCCACCGCGCTGACGGTGGGGGACAAAGCCGTCTCCCTGCGCATCAGCATTGGCCTGGTGTCCTATACGGACTCCCCAGTTCAAGATATGCACGAGTTGTTGCGCTGTGCAGACCGGGCCCTCTACGAAGCAAAAAAGGCAGGGCGCAACCGCACCTGCCTTTTTCGGTAAGACATTCTTCTTCTCCCACCCGATGAAACAACCGACAACCCGCCCCGCCGCCTAATCGGTCAATAGGGACAGAGGTACTGGGTCTGTATGCCTGCCATGGATAGTGCAACGGGCCGGTCGGTCCATGGGGCGTTCTTGAACCTCACCGCCAGCCGGACAAGTGGGCGATGCCCCGTCTTTTAAATAGGGAAACAGCTCGTCTATTCCGTAGCTGTCATCTGACGTGTATCCCTGCGCAAGCGCTAATTGTCCCTTTGCCTGTTCAATGAGTTTCAAACCGGCCAAGCACCTGTTCTGGCGCGACATCTTTCTGGAGGTTATCAGCTGAGGAATGGCAATCGCCGCCAAAATCGCAATGATCGCCACCACAATCATGATCTCCACAAGTGTGAAACCTTTATTCTGTCTCATA
>CAZGMX010000068.1:0-6583 GCA_964526865.1 uncultured Actinomycetota bacterium
CGTTTGCGGAAGTTCCCTCTGCGGACATGAGGCGCGAATGGAAATTAAAAATTGTTTTTGAGAATTATCCCAGGGCGTGGAAGGCCATTCCCTTTGGGCGGGGATATCTCAACAGTCTGTTCATTACCCTGTGCGTGACCTTTGGACAGGTCCTCACCTCTTCCATGGCGGCCTATGCTTTTGCGCGGCTTCATTTTCCCGGCCGCGACAAACTTTTTATGGGCTATTTGTCCACGTTGATGATTCCGGGGGTGGTCACGTTGATTCCCGTCTTCATCCTGTTGAAACTGATGCCCGAACTGCTCAACAACCTCTTTCACACCAGTTGGTGGACGTCCGATCTGATGCTGGGCAGCCATTATGCGGGCAAGCCCATCGGGATCGACTCCTATTTTGCCCTGATCATGCCGGGCCTGTTTTCCGCTTATGGAACTTTCATGCTGCGCCAATTCTTTATGAGTATTCCGGAAGATTTGGAAGACGCGGCCAAGATCGACGGGTGCAGTCTGTTTGGAATCTATTACCGGATCATCCTGCCTTTGTCCAAGCCGGCTCTGGCCACCCTGGTGACTTTTACATTCATGGGGCAGTGGAAAAACTTCATGTGGCCCCTGATCGTGGCCAATTCCGAGGAAATGATGCCCCTGCCCGTTTTGCTGGCCGCCTTCAAGGGCCTTTACAGCACTGACTGGACCCTCCTCATGGCCGGGGCCATCATCGTCCTGGCGCCCATGATCATCATCTTTATGTTCTGCCAAAAATACTTTGTGGAGGGAATTCAGCTGGGGGCTCTCAAGGGATGACCCCGGAAGGGGGTCTTGCTGCCCGCGATGGCGTAAGTGTAATATTTAGAGTCTATTAGAAATAATATTTCTTGACAGAAAAACGGGTTTCCTGCAACATGCTGTGCTACACGGCATTATGTTCTTATTGAAAAACGGTATCATCTAATTAAAATAAGAAGGGAGCGCTATGAAAAAAGCCATAGGTATTCTCATTGCAGTGGCGGTAGTCGTTCTCAGTGTCCTCTTGATTGTTGTTCTTCCCAAGAGGCCGGGAGTGGCTCCGGGAGTCGGACTGGAAAGCTACCTGCCCAAAAGCACGGTTGCTTACTACGCGGTGAAAGACATCAAGACCACCTGGACGCAGTTGAGAAGTTCACAGTTCTATAAGGAGTTATCGGCTCTCCCGCTGTGGGATGAGTTGCAGGCCCAGGCGGCCATTGGCAACTTTTTGAAGTCGTTCAAAGACGCGTTCGGCTTTGAACTGACGGAACAGAGGGTGATGGATGTCATTGGGGAGGAGCTGGCCGTTGCGGTGCTCATGGGGGCGCCCGCGGATCCGGAACCCAAGATGCTGTTTTTGAGCAGGACCGGAGCCAAGACACAGCTCGCGGAACTTGCCGGACGTCTGTTGGACAAGGCAAAATCAGCGGGGAATCAGAAACTGGAGACTTGGAAATACAACGGGTATGATCTTCACAACATCAAGTCCAATGACCCCACAGCCCCTGAACTGAATTACACCTTTCTGGACAACATCCTGGTGCTGGGGGTGGGAAAGACGCGCAATGCCATGGAAGGTGTGGTGGATCTCTACAAGGGCAAACGCGGCGAGTCCATTGCCAATTCCGAGAATTTTAAAAAGTTCATGTCCCTATCCTCTGACGTAAAGGGCAAGCGGGTGGGTCTGTTCTTCATGGATTTCGAACAGATTGCGAAGGCCGTGGAGGGAGCCAAGCTGAATGTTCCCGGCGCCATTGGAGCCAATCTGGGACAGACGCTTTCCCTCCTGAAGCTGATCGGCGGAGTCAGCGTCATGGAGCAGGGGCTTTTTACCAAGATCTATGTGGTGCCCAACAAGCAGTCCATGGACGCCACCACCAAGGCCGTGTGGGAGGCGAAGCCGCAAGTTCTGGCGTCCCTCAAGTTCATTCCTGAGGGGACGGTGCTTTACAGCGCGACGAATTCAATGGATGTCAAGAAACTGTGGGGCGTGTGGAAGCAAAATCTTCTCAAACAGGCCCCGGATCAAGCCAAGACGGTTTTGGACGCCATCGCCAAGGCAGAGGCCAATTTGGGGATGAGTGTGGAAACAGATCTGTTGTCGTGGGTTGGGGATGAAGTTGCCTACACCTTCAACGACGTGACATTGGAAAGCGTATTTCCCATTCCCAAGATGGCCCTCATCGTCAAAGTGACCGACAAGGCCAAAGCGCAGATGTTTATTGAGAAACTGGTGGACTACGCCAACAAGCAGGCGGCAACAGTGGCGACTCCAGCCGCGCCTGCAACGCCGGCGGAGGCCCCGGCAGGAACGCCCGCGCCCGCACAACCGGCGGGGGCTCCAACAGCGGCGCCTGCGGCAGCTCCAGTGCCGGCAGCGGCTCCGACGGCGGCACCCGCGATACAATTGAAATTGGAAGAAATCGATTACAACGGCGTTACGATGAAATTCATCAGCATTCCCTTGATGGGCAAGGGGCTGGCGCCGGGGTTTGCATTCCTGGGGGATTTCCTGGTGTTGAGCACCAGCACGTCCTCCCTGGAAAAGATGATCGACGTTGCCCAGGGGCGCGGCAATTCACTGCTTAAGGACAGCAACTTCGTCAGCGTCAGCAAACACCTGCCGGAGAAGACCAATCAGATGGGATATGTGAACACGCAGCGGGTATTTGATATCGGCGTCGACATCTGCAATTGGATCATATCCTTCCAACAGCTCAATGTGCCTGCCCCCGGGACCCCTGGGATTACTGCGCCGGCTCAGGTCAATGCGACGCAGAGGATTTTAAAAGACACGGTGATTCCTATGCTCAGGGCCTTGAAAGTGGTGCGGGTCATCGGAATCAACACCACCTATACGGATAACGGGATCGAACAAATCGTGGATGTCCAGTTGGGGGATGTTGCGTCGGTAAAATAAACAGCGTTGTTTTGTCGAAGACACAAGGGGCCCGGGCGATTGTATTCCTGGGCCTTTTGCTTTTATGAGATAATGAGGTAATCGAGAGTTCCCGCAATTGCGATTAACGGTCAGTGTGGACCTTGTTGTGCCGTCATCGCGAGGAGGCCGGCGTGGCGGTCTCGTATCAATTTCAACACAGTCTCTATCATAGAAAGAGAAATAAGATGGAACGCTGGATTGATCTGCACATTCATTCGCTGGCCTCAGACGGAACCTGGACTGCCCAGGCCATTGTCCAAAAGGCGGCGGCGCTGGGTTTGGCCGCGGTGTCTATTGTGGATCATGATACCATGGCTGCCACCGCGGATGCGATGGAGGCCGGCCGGCAGTACGGAGTCGAGGTTATTCCCGGTGTGGAAATCAGCGCGAAGTGGGACAAGACTGGAACCCTGCATATCCTGGGGTATTTTTGCCGGGGCGCTGATGCGGGGCTTCAGAAGGGGCTGGACGAATACCGCCGGGCGCGGGATATTCGCAACCCGAAAATTGTGGACAAACTTCGCCTCTGCGGCATTGATATCGTCTATGAGGAAGTGGCGGCCCAGGCCCCCGGGGAAATCATCGGGCGGCCGCACATTGCAGCCGTCTTGTTGAAAAAGGGGTATGTCGCCAGCATCGAACAGGCCTTTGCCAAGTACCTCAAGCGAGGAGCCCGGGCGTATGTGGAAAAAGACACGGTGCCTCCCAAGCAAGCCATCGATTTGATTCGTTCGGCGGGGGGCGTGGCAGTGCTGGCCCATCCCAAATTTCTCTATTTGAAAGAGGCGCAGGAGAGACAATTCATCGAGGAGCTCGCGGCGGCCGGATTGGGCGGCATCGAGGCCTACTATCCGGGGCACACTCCGGAAGACGCCAAGCGGTATGTGGAGCTGGCCGGGTATTATGATTTGGCCCTGACCGGCGGGACCGATTTTCATGGGGACAATAAACCGGAAGTTCAGATCGGAACCGGGTTTGGTGAGCTGAAGGTGCCCGAAGAGATTTTGGAGGGATTGCGGGCAAGGGCGGCTCTCGAAACCTGCCATAGCAGAGAGCATTGCCCTGGCGGGCCCCTGGGAGGGAATCCGTGATGGCATATTCTTCCCTGAGAGATTTTGTGTCGCTGCTGGAGCGCAAGGGACAACTCTTGCGAATTTCCCAAAGCGTGTCGCAGGATTTGGAAATCACAGAGATATCTGATCGCATGATCAAAGGCGGCGGGCCGGCACTGCTCTTTGAGAATGTGGCGGGGCACAAGACCCCTGTTTTGACCAATGCCTTTGGCTCTATGCAGAGGATCGCGTGGGCCTTGGGCGCTCAGGATGTGGAAGAAATTGCCGGGCGCATCCGCGAACTGCTCGATTTTAAGGCCCCGGAAGGCATGGTCGAAAAGGCTATGCTGCTGCCGAAACTCTTTGAACTCTCCCGCTATCTCCCGCGGCAGGTGAAGTCCGGGCCCTGTCAGGAGGTGGTCCAATCCCCCGGAGACTTGGACAGCCTGCCGGTCTGCAAATGCTGGCCCAAAGACGGCGGCCGGTTTGTCACTCTGCCCATGGTGATCACGCGGGACCCAAGAACAGGAGTCCGCAACGTGGGGATGTACCGCCTGCAGATCAACGACAGGACGTCCACCGGCATGCACTGGCAGGTCCACAAAGACGGCGCGCGGCATCACCGGGACCACCGGCAGATGGGGCAGCGCATGGAAGTGGCCGTGGCCCTGGGCGGAAATCCCGCGCACACGTTTGCGGCGCTCGCGCCCGTGCCGGAGAATGTCGATGAATTTCTCTTTGCGGGATTCCTGAAGCGGGAACCCGTTGAATTGGTGAGGTGCAAGACGATTTCCCTGGAGGTTCCCGCCGACGCGGATTTTGTGCTGGAAGGCTTTGTGGATCAGGGCGAACTCCGGATGGAGGGGCCGTTTGGCGATCACACGGGGTATTATTCGCTGGAGGATTTTTATCCGGTGTTTCATGTGACCTGCATCACGCGCCGCCGCGATCCCATCTACCCCCACACCGTTGTCGGCAGGCCTGTCATGGAGGACAGTTTTCTGGGCACAGCGGTGGAGCGGATTTTTCTGCCGTTTCTCCAGCATCTGTTTCCTGAACTTGTCGATATCCACCTGCCGGTGGAAGGCGTTTTTCACAACGTTGCCCTGGTGTCGATCAAGAAACAGTATCCGTATCACGCCCGGAAGATCGCACACGGCCTCTGGGGGCTGGGTCAGCTGATGTTTTCCAAAATCATCGCCGTGTTCGACCAGGATATAAATCTTCAGAATCCCTCGGAGGTTGTGTGGGTGCTGGGCAACACGATCGATCCCAAGCGGGATGTTTTTTTTACGGAAGGCCCCGTGGATGCCCTCAACTATGCCTCGGACCACCCGAATTTTGGCTCCAAGATGGGGATCGATGCGACGGTGAAGTGGAAGGAGGAGGGATTCGCGCGTCCCTGGCCGGAACGGATCGAGATGAGTCCGGAGGTTAAAAAAAAGATCGACGCGCAGTTTGGGGAAATTTTTCTTGGAAGGAAGTTGAAATGATGTCGAGTCTGTCCTAATGTCTTCGCTGCTCCACACCTCCGCGTGCACCCTTTTGGCATTTTTGCTCGTGGACCCTCGGCCATTACTGCCGCCGTATCCACTCGTCAAAAATTGCTCAAAGGGTACCCGCACGCTCTCGGTGAGTCGCCGCTCAGACACCAGGGCAGACTCGATTAGTGCCTTGCTGCATTTTTTTATGTTCTCGAATGATAGATGGCAAAAGCCATGAACGCGCGAAAAAAACTGGTGGTGTGCGTGTCGGGGGCCAGCGGATCGCTCTATGCCAAGCGGCTGCTGGACCAGTTGCAGGGCCACGATGTTGCGCTGGTGGTCAGCCCCACAGCCAAGGAAATTGCCCGGCACGAGGGACCGTTCGATTTTGATTCCGCTGTGGTCTACCGCTACGATGTCATGGATTTCAACGCCCCGTTCGCCAGCGGGTCCAATCGATACGACGCCTGCGTGATTGTTCCCTGCAGCATGGGGACGCTGGGGCGTATTGCCTCGGGGACGGCGGAAAACCTGATCACGCGGACGGCGGATGTCTTTCTCAAGGAGCGGCGGCCTCTGATTTTGGTCCCCCGGGAAACACCCCTGTCACTGATCCACCTGCGCAACATGGAAACGCTCACACTGGCGGGCGCATTGATTCTGCCGGCGATGCCGTCCTTTTACGGAAATCCCGCAAGCGTTACCGATTTGGTGGACACGGTGGTTGCCCGCATCCTCGATCATTTGGGCGTCGATAATTCATTGGCTGTCCGGTGGCAGAGCGTCCAATCCCTTTTAGAGCGGGAGTGAGGAAGATTTTTCCCCGCGCATCATGAATGTCCGAACATATTTTCAACTGGTTGTTTTTCCCCACACCATTTTTGCACTGCCCTTCGCGCTGATATCGCTGTTGGTCGCGGCAAAGGGGATTCCCCCATGGCATGTCTTGGCCCTGGTCCTGGTCTGCATGGTCTGCGCGCGCAACAGCGCGATGGCGTTCAACAGGCTTGCGGACCGTTCTTATGACGCGTTGAATCCCCGTACTGCTGGGCGGCCGCTGCCGCGGGGCGTGGTGACGCCTTGCGCGGTGGGATTTTTCAC
>CAZGMX010000068.1:6593-12944 GCA_964526865.1 uncultured Actinomycetota bacterium
CGTTGATTAACGCCATGATCTTTGTCTGCGCCGCCGCCTGTCTCAATCCCCTGGTGTTTGCGCTGTCCCCCGCGTCTCTGGCGGTGATCTTGTTTTATTCCTTCACCAATCGTTTCACATGGCTCTCGCACGGCGTGCTGGGGATGTCTCTGGCCATCGCGCCGGTAGGGGCGTGGATTGCGGTGCGCGGCGTTGTGGGCTGGCCGAGCGTGGTATTGGGCGCGGCTGTTTTGATGTGGGTTGCCGGATTTGACATCTTGTACTCCCTTCAGGATGTCTCTTTTGACCGCGCTGTTGGATTGCAGTCCATGCCTGCCCGCTGGGGACTTGGAACTTCCCTGTGGACCGCGCGGTTTTTGCACGGGGCGGCGGTGATTCTGCTGGCGGTGTTCGGCCGGGCGGCGGGCTTGTCCATGTTCTATTACTCCGGACTGGCGGCGGTGGCCGCGGTGATGGCCGTTCAACATTTTCTTGTCAGGAAAGGCGATCTTAGTAGAATGGGAACAGCCTTTTTTACCGTGAACGGCTGGGTCAGCGTGGGGATGCTGGTGGTCGTAACAGTGGATGTTCTCAGATAGTCGGGAGGAAAGACACACCATGGCACGATATGATTCACTGCCGCGGACGCGCATAGGGGCGGTCCCATTCCTCAATGCCATTCCGTTGATCTACGGGTTGGAGTACCGCGTCCAGTTTTTTTCCCCGGCGGTCCTGGCGGAGGAATTCGATGCCGGCCGCGTGGACGTGGCGTTGCTGCCCATCGTGGAATATTTCACGCACGACGACCGCGTTCTATTGCCCAAGATGGCCATCGGTTCCAATGGCCCCGTGCAGAGCGTGAAACTTTTTCTCAATAAGCCGCTGGAAGAATTGCGCTATGTGGGGGTGGATCGAAGATCGCGCACGTCGGCTCTGCTTACCCGGGTGATTTTAGAGACACGCTACAATAAATTTCCTCAATACGCGGCCTTCGACCCCGGAAAAGATTTTTTCCCCCAGCGCTACGATGGGTTCTTGTTGATCGGAGACGATGCCCTGCGGTTCGACAAGGTTTCGCGCGCGCTGGACCTGGGAGAGGAATGGACGAAATGGACGGGTCTGCCCTTTGTGTTTGCCTGCTGGCAGGTGCGCCGCGGTTTTTCGGACCAGGCTGTCGTGGACGATCTGGAACACGCGGCCGCCATGGGTCTATCACGGATCGATCAAATAGCCTCGCTGGCGGCGGGTTTTGACCACGCGTTTGTCCGCCGCTATCTTTCCCAGTCGCTCTGTTATGAACTGGGGCAGGACCAGGAACACGCCATCGAGTTGTTCGTGCGATTCTTGACACAGTTGAAGGTCCCTCTCCAGGAGAAAAAGATTGTCTATCATGACCGCAGAGGTCTTGGAAAAGGCCTTATCCAGATCACGCCTTAGCCCGCAAGATGGACTGGCCCTGCTGTCCGGGCAGGATATCCTTTCGCTGGGACAGGCCGCGCATGCCGTGCGGCTGAAAAAAACCGATCCCTCCGTCGCCACCTACATTGTCGATCACAACATCAATTACACCAACGTCTGTGCGCTGGCCTGCGATTTCTGCGCCTTCTCCAGGCGCGCCGAAGACACAGACAGCTATGTGTTGACGCGCGAGGAGTTGGACGAAAAAATTGCCATGACCAAGGCGCTAGGGGGGACTCAGATTCTTCTGCAGGGGGGACTCCACCCAGGACTTTCCCTTTCGTGGCACGTGGACATGATCCGGCACATCAAAGAGGCCCACGGGATTCACATCCATGCCTTTTCCCCTCCCGAAATCAAGCACTTCGCGCAGTCGTCGGGAAAGTCCTTTCGGCAGGTGCTGGAAACACTGCGGTCGGCCGGCCTGGACAGCCTGCCGGGAGGGGGGGCGGAGATCCTTTCCGACCGCGTCCGCTCCCTGCTCAGTCCGGGCAAGTGCACCAGCGGGGAATGGCTTCAAATCATGGAGGAAGCGCACGCAATCGGCATGAGGACCACCGCGACGATGATGTTTGGCCACGTGGAGACGCGTGAAGAACGCATTGCGCACTGGATTCGCCTGCGCGATCTGCAGGACCGTACGGGCGGATTCACGGCCTTCATCGCGTGGACGTACCGTCGCGGCCCGTTGTCTCACGCGCTGCCGACCGCCCAAACAGCGGCGCCTGCCGCCGGGAGGCCGGGAGAAAAGACGCGCCGGCCGGCGTATCTGGCGGGAATATCCGGTACCAGCGCCTGGGAATATCTGCGCATGGTGGCTGTCAGCCGCCTGATGCTGGACAATTTTACCAACATCCAGGCCTCGTGGCTGACGGAGGGGAAAAAGACCGGACAGCTGGCTCTGCGGTTTGGCGCCAACGACATGGGCAGTATCATGATGGAGGAAAATGTCGTGAGGGCCGCGGGGGTCCGCCACTGCATCAGCGTCGAGGAGATACGCAGGTTGATCGCCGACGCCGGATTTACGCCTCGCCAGAGGAATGTGTATTACGAACTAATATAACCCCTTAGGAAATTGTATTGAGGAACAAAAACAGTGGGTATGCCGCCTGTGGCGGTGCAACAAAGGTTCGGTAATACGTTTCCTCCCCCCGTGTGGGGGAGGAACAAGGTGGGGGGTAGGTTATCGCAATGCATCCCCCCATCCTGTCTTTCCCCACAAGGGGGGGGAAGGGACTCATTTCGATGTGTTGGTTCGCCCGATGGGCGATAAGTTCGGGGACACTAACTCGGATTTCGCTCGCATTCGACTCGCGAAAGCAAGCTTCTCGCTTTCAAACTGGGGTGGGCCATCTATTACGTTTGACCCACCCGCAGCGACAAATACCGTGGACTTATTACCTTTTCACAAAAGAGGATTGTTTCCGCCGGTCGATTGTTAAGATAAAATAGAAATATGGTTAACAATTGGCGCGGGATAAAAAAACCGGTTGTGTTGATCACGGGTGCTTCCGGTGGTCTGGGGCAGAAACTCTCGCTCTGCTTTGCCGAGGCGGGGTATGCCGTTGCATTGCATTATTGGCGCCACGAGAAGGCCGCGCGCCGGGTGGCGTTGCGCATCCGGCAAAAGGGTGGTCTGGCCGAAACAGTGCAGGCGGATGTGGGGGACCGGGCCGCCGTCCAGGGGATGATCGATGCCGTGGACAAGACGTGGGGCCGTTTGGACGTCCTGATCCATTCTGCCGGCAGTGTGCATCCGGGGCTGTTGGTCAGGATGGATGTTTCAGCCTTCGAGGAGGCCGTGCGGACCCATTTGAAAGGCGCGTTTCTCTGCACGCAAGCCGCAGCCCCCATCATAAAGAAACAAAAACGGGGGTGCATCGTCTATGTCGGCTCAATCCTGGGCGCGCGCGGGGCCGCGGGGAACTGCGCGTATGCGGCGGCCAAAGCGGGGTTGACGGGTTTGGCAAAATCCGCCGCACGGGAGCTGGGACCGGCAGGGATCTGCGTCAATGTCGTCTTTCCGGGGTTCATGCGCACGCCGATGGGGCGCAGTGCCCCGGTGGAACAACAGCGTTTGGCAAAAAGTGAAAATGTGCTGAACCGGTGGACTGCACCGGGAGAGACGGCCCGGAAAATATTGGAATTGTGCCGGTCCGGATGGATATCCGGGCAGGTGTTCAACCTGGACGCGAGAATTTTGTGAACGAGCGGATGCAAGACCGGGTGGTGATCACGGGAATGGGGCTGGTGAGTCCCCTGGGGCGGGATCTTTCTTCATTCTGGTCGCGCCTTGCGGCCGGTGACAGCGGGGTCAGCCGTTGGAATGGCTGGTGGGGCGGCGCCTGGAAGGGATTGCCGGCGGCCCTTTGCGGAGAATACGAGGACGATCCGTGCCGCGGTGTCCACTTTGGCGTTGAGGCCTCGTTGGCGGCGCTGGAGGACGCGGGTTTGCCGGACAGCGCTCAGCGCCGGATTGATCCTGGACGTTTTGGAATCGCGATTGGGAACAGCAAGGGAGGGATTGGCGTGCTGGAACAAGGATTGCGGGCCCTGTGGAAAGACGCCGCCACGCCGGACACAGGCGGTGTGCGGCCCCAGATGTGGGAGGATTATTTCCACCACAGCATCAATACCCAGGTGATGAGGCAAACGGGAATCTGCGGTCCGTGTGCCTCCATGGTTAGCGCGTGTTCCACCGGGGCCCACAACATTGCCCTGGGGGCGCTTTGGATCAAAGACGACGCGGCAGATTGGGTGTTGGCGGGTGCGGCAGAGAGTTCTCTAACGCCGCTCATTGTGGCAGGGTTTGACCGCATGGGGGTATTGGCCAAGGCCGGACCGGAGGAAAATCCCAGGACCGCATGCCGTCCTTACGATCACAAACGCAGGGGATTTGTCATGGGAGAAGGGGCCGGTGTCGTTGTTCTGGAAAGGTTGAGTACGGCGCTTTCCCGCGGCGCAAAAATTTATGCCGAACTCTCCGGGTGGGGATTTTGCGCGGACGCCTACAAGCTGGTTTCATTCAACCCTGAGGCCCGTTCCATCCGTCGGGCCATGGGCGTGTGCGCCCGGAGGGCCGGCGTGGCGGTGAACGAGTTCGATTATGTCAACACACATGGGACAGGGACGGTTGAGAACGACCGGATGGAGGCCGCCGCCCTCAAGGGTTTTTTCGCAAAAGACCCGCAGCGCACGGCGCTGAGTTCCACCAAGGCGGCGACGGGCCATCTGTTGGGCGCCGCGGGGAGCGTGGAATTGATCGGCACGGCGCTGGCGCTGGCGCATGATTTTGTGCCCCCGACGCTCAACCTGGTGGAACCGGATCCCGAATGTGATCTGGATTTCACGGCGTGCCGCGGGCGGCCAAAAGAACTAAAAAATGCCCTGTCTCTATCGTATGGATTCGGCGGGCATGTGGCGGCCCTTGCCGTACAGAAACCGGATCCGGCGTGGTGACAGGCACAAAATAATCATGGTTTTGTTATTGATGGTGCAAGACGATGAAAACAGATTCCCTCCCCATTGACGGGGGAGGGTTAGGGTGGGGGTGAAAAGGGGGAAGGGAAACGGCATTTTTATATAGTATAATAATTTGTCATCAATAGAGGAGCGCGAAAGCCATGGACTTTATCAAAGAAGAGCTGGAGGAACTGGAGAAAAGCGGACTCTACAGGCGTCTGCGCATCATTTCAAGTTCTCAAGAATCCACGGTGTGTATCAATCGCAAAAAATACATCTGTTTTGGATCCAACAACTATCTGGGGCTGGCAACACACAAGGACGTCAAACGCGCGGCCATCGACGCCATCCGTGAATACGGCTGCGGGGCGGGCTCGTCCCGGCTGATTGCCGGAACGATGGAATTGCACGACCAACTGGAACGCCGGATCGCGCTCTTTGAAGGGCAAGAAGCGGCCATCCTTTTTCCGACCGGCTACACCGCCAATGTCGGCACGATCACGGCGCTCGTCGGCGAAGAGGACGCCGTCCTCATGGACCGGCTCAATCACGCCAGCATCATCGACGCCGCACGGCTTTCGCGCGCCAAGTTGCTGGTCTATCCCCACAGCGACATCGCCGCCCTGCGAAAAATTTTGGAGGATGCCGGCAAGTACCGCCGGCGGCTCATTGTCACGGACACCGTGTTCAGCATGGACGGAGACATCGCTCCCTTGAAGGAGATTGTGGATTTGGCCAAAGAATTCGACGCCATGCTCATGATCGATGAAGCCCATGCCACAGGGGTTCTGGGGGCCAACGGCCGCGGCATCAGCGAATATCTGCGGCTGGAGGACAACATCCCCATCAAGATGGGAACGCTGTCCAAGGCGGTGGGCAGTCTGGGCGGTTTTGTGGCGGGCTCGCTGGAATTGATCGAGCTCTTGCGCAACAAATCGCGCGGATTCATTTACACCACGGCCCTGCCTCCCGCCGTCTGCGCGGCTTCCATCGCGGCTTTGGACATCATCGAGGACAATCCGGAAATCCGGGTGGAATATCTCAAGCGCGTGGATTATGTCCGGGGAGGATTGAGGAGTATGGGATTTGACACCATGAATTCGACGACCCAGATCATTCCCGTGCTGGTCGGGGAAGCAAAACGCACGATGGAGATCGCGAAGTTTCTCTACGAAAAACAGATTTTGGCGCCCGCCATCCGGTTTCCCACGGTGTCCAAGGATACCTGCCGCATCCGCATCAGCGTCATGGCCACGCACACCCGGGAGCACCTGCTCAAACTGCTGAGCGTGTTCGAAAAGGTGAAGCGGAAGTTTTTTTAAATGTCTCAGGAGTCGGCAACCATGAAGAAACCGGGGCGCGTGATGCGGGGCCCGAATTCCCGTTATGCAAAACGCCTGATCCACAGCGATACGCGCATCGTGTGGCATCCGTTCACCCAGATGCAGGAAT
>CAZGMX010000069.1:0-271 GCA_964526865.1 uncultured Actinomycetota bacterium
AGAAGAGCTCCAAATTTCAGTTTGTTGTTGCACAGAACACAGGGGTTGGGCGTGCGCCCTTTTTGATATTCGCCGGCAAAATACCGGACAACAGCCTGCTCAAACAACTCCTCGTAACTCAGGGTAAAACACGGGATACCGAGCCTGTCCGCAACAGCCTTGACATCCAAGAGCGACCTCGGACCGCAGCATTTTTCCTGGTGCACAGCGGCACAGCGATCCGTCCAAGTCTTCATGGTGAGACCGAGGACGTCGTATCCTTCCTGAACCA
>CAZGMX010000069.1:281-1377 GCA_964526865.1 uncultured Actinomycetota bacterium
ACTGGAATCGACGCCGCCGCTCATGGCAACTGCGATGCGGGTTTTCACGGCAAGAAATTATCCGATAGTTCAGACAGTGGCATTGGTCTCTGAGCCCGACTCACCGAGAGCGAGCGGGTACCCTTTGAGCAATGTTGGAGAGTGGATACGGCGGCATTTATGGCCGAGGGTCCACGAACCAAAATTGCCAAAAGGGTGCTCGCGGAGGTGTGGAGCGGTGAAGAGACCATTGCCACTAATGAATGACTTCATCAGATAAATAGAAAAACTCCCTGCTTCATTATTTCTCACGAACGCGACGGTAAATCTCGCACAGGCCTTCCATGGTAAGCATGGGATTGACGTCCGTCACAAAAGGCAGGGACGGGGCCATCAGTTCTCCATACCCTCCTGTCACGACAACCTTGACAGGTTTTTTATAATTCAACTCGATCCGGAGACGATGGACCGCCTCTTTGACCATCCCACAAACAACCATGACCGCCCCAGACCGAATGGCGCTGACGGTATCCTGCCCCAGAACTTTGGATGGAAGTCTGAATTCCACCGGCGGAAGGAGGGCCGTTCCTTCATGCAGGGCTTTCAACACCATTTGAATCCCCGGACCGATCACGCCGCCCAGATAATCCCCATTTTCAGCGACGACATCCACGGTAACGCCCGTTCCAAAATCAGCAACCACGAGAGGGCCGCCGTATTTTTTAAAACCGCCGATGGCATTGGCAATCCGGTCCGCACCCAACGTGCCCTCGGGCTTGTAATGGATTTTTATTCCCAGGGGAAGTTTGGACGTCACCCAGACGGGCTGGAGACGGAATTTTTTCTGCAAGACTTCCCACCACAGGGCATCCACGGCGGGAACCACACTGGCGATAGCGGCCCCATCCAGATAACGCTCTCCGCGCCGCGGGAGATTGTCGCAGACATTTTTCATCAAAGCCGGCGCACCGCCTTTGGACGACGTAGGAATGCACCAGGTCTTTTCAATCTTTCCGTCCAGACTCACGCCCAAATGGGTCGTGGAATTTCCGATGTCAACGAGAAGCAGAAGCATGGTATTCTCCTTCATCCGATCGTGCCGTCAAACAGGTTCTCA
>CAZGMX010000069.1:1387-5162 GCA_964526865.1 uncultured Actinomycetota bacterium
CAAAATCACATCGCCGCTGATTACGTGCTGAAGCATTCCGTTTTCCCCGCGCACCAAAAGACACCCATTTTCATCGACCCCCTCAGCCCGCCCTTCGATGCCGCCGCGGCTGCGGCCTTGATTCATAACCGCCACCCAGCGCCCCGTCGTAATCGCCAGAGCCGACCACTCTTCCCGGATGCGAGAAAAATCCCCATCCGCAAGCATTTCATAATATTCTTCCATGCGTTCCAGGATCGCCCGGGCCAGTTCGTTGCGATCCACCTCGGCACCCAGGCACATCTTTAGGGAGATGGCCTTGGTGCGCAGATCCGCAGGAAAATCGCTCTTGTCCAAATTGACATTGATGCCTACCCCCAGCACGGCGTAACGGATGGTTTCCATGTCCGTGTCGATCTCTGTCAGGATACCCCCCAGCTTTTTTCCGTCCAGGTATAAATCGTTGGGCCATTTGATCATGACCGCGGCGCCGGTTGTCTCGCGTACGGCCTTGGCCGCCCCGACCGCCGCCGCCAGCGTAATCTTGGGCGCACGAATCATATCCATCTGCGGCCGCAGGACCAAAGAAAACCAGATCCCCTTGCCGGAGGGCGAGTGCCAGGTCCGGCCCAGCCTCCCCCGGCCCCTGCTCTGGGATTCGGCAAATATCACCGTCCCCTCCAAAGCCCCATTCCGCGCGGCTTCCATAGCCGTATCATTGGTGGAAGCCAGTTTCTGATACACCGCGATCCGCCGGCCGAAACACCGGGCCTTCAGGCCGTATTTCAATTCGTCCGGAAGAAGCCGTTGCGGCAGACCCACCAGCCGATACCCCCGGTGCGGCACGGCCTCGACCTCGTATCCCAGCAGTTTCATTTCCTGGATGTGATTCCAAACGGCCGTGCGGCTTACGTCCATGCGCTGGGCGATCTCTTCACCTGAAAGATACTCGTGCTGATGCTCTCGCAAGAATTGCACCAGCCAGTCGGCAGAAACACCTTTGGACGCAGACCTCACTGGGGATCTTTCGACGAGTTGATTTCCAAAGAATAATCGATCTGACGCGCACTGCGCGTCAATCCGCCTATGGAAATCCTGTCCACACCGGTGCGGGCATATTCGGCGACATTGGCCAGCGTGATTCCACCTGATACCTCCGTCAGGGTCCGTTTGGCGATTCGGCCCACGCCTTCCGTGACCATGTCAGGCCCCATGTTGTCCAGTAGAATGACATCGGGCTGGGCCAGCAGAACCGCGTCAAGGTCTTCTAGATTATCCACTTCTATTTCCACCAGCACTCCCGGATGGGTCTTGCGGAACTCTTTGATCTTTTGCACGAGCGTTCCCTGCGGAAATCGTTCCAGGATGCGGTGGTGATTGTCTTTCACCAGGAGGTGGTCGAAAAGACCCCGCCGGTGATTCTCTCCCCCGCCCACACGGACGGCATAGCGCTCCACAAAACGCAGGCCGGGGGTGGTCTTGCGCGTATCCATGATCTTGACGTCCCAGCGGCCGACGGCCTCGACAAACTGGCGCGTCAACGTCGCGATCCCGGAACAGCGTCCCAGAAAATTGAGGCAGATCCGTTCCACGGTCAAAACCGATTGGGCGTGGCCCTGGATTTCTATCACCGTTTCTTCCGGGCTGACCCACACGCCTTCGGGTCGAAGCTGTTTCACCCTGACGGTCGGATCCACAAGATGGAATATCCGGCCGATCACCGGCCCACCCGCCATCACGCCGGACTCTTTCGCGAGAATCCGGGCCTCGATCACCACCGGCAAGGGCACCAAAAGCCCTGTGGTGAGGTCACCCTCGCCCACATCCTCTTCCAGGGCTTGCCGTATGATCCGGTCTAGTTCGTCCTGCTGGTCGTTGGATTCAACGAGTTCTGGATTTCGCATGGTGTTTTCTCGTGGGTTTCGCGCCCGAAATCATGCGGCGCAATTTTAATTCGGCGATCTGGTCCCTCAACCGGGCGGCCCGCTCAAAATCCAGCGTATCGGCGGCCTCCTTCATTTCCCGGGAAATCTCGTAGATCAGTTCGCTGATTTCATAATCGATGCCCGTTTCCCGCACCACGCTTTCCACGATGGCCTCGGCCTGGCGCTCCGTACTCAGGCTTTCCATCAGCGCCTTCTCAATCCCCTTCGGAGTGATGTGGTGCTTCTTGTTATACGCAATCTGTTTTTCCCGCCGGTAGTTTGTGACCTCGATCAGGCGTTTCATCGAATCGGTGAGTTGATCCGCGTATAGGATCACCTCCCCGTCCACGTGACGCGCCGCCCTGCCGGCCGTTTGAATCAACGACGTCTCGGACCGCAGAAACCCCTCTTTGTCGGCATCCAAAATCGCCACCAGCGAGACTTCGGGCAGGTCCAGTCCTTCCCGGAGCAGGTTGATTCCCACCAGCACATCAAACTGATCCGAACGCAGCCCCCGGAGAATCTCCACGCGCTGGATGGCGTCGATTTCAGAATGCAGGTATTTTACCCGGATCCCCGCTTCCTGCAAGTAGTCTGCTAGGTCTTCCGCCATTCTTTTTGTCAGAGTCGTAACCAGGACGCGCTGCTTTTTTTCCACGCGCTGGCGGATTTGGACGATCAAATCGTCCACCTGATGGGTCAATTTCTTCAACGTCACCCTGGGATCGATGATCCCCGTGGGCCGGATCAGTTGTTCAACCGGCTTGCCGCCCCGCTCCATTTCATAAGGCGACGGGGTGGCCGAAATAAAAATGGCCTGCGGCATGAGGGATTCGAATTCTTCAAAATTGAGAGGCCGGTTGTCCAGCGCCGATGGCAGGCGGAATCCGTGTTCCACGAGCGTCTCTTTGCGGGACCGGTCGCCGCGAAACATTCCGCGGATCTGGGGAATCGACACATGGGACTCGTCGATCAGCATCAGATAATCCTTGGGAAAAAAATCCAGCAGGACTCCGGGCCGTGTCCCCGCAGGGCGCCCATCCAACTGCCGTGAATAGTTTTCCACACCGGAGCAATAGCCCACTTCCTTGAGCATCTCCATGTCAAACCGGGTGCGGCTTTCCAGCCGTTGGGCCTCCAACAGCTTGTTGTGCACGCGAAAGAACGCCAGCCGCTCCTCCATCTCCGCCATGATGCGCACGATGGCCGCGTCGATCCTCCGGTATGGCGTGACAAAATGCTTGGCCGGATACACCGTGATGGTCTTCTTGTCCTCAAGGATTTTGCCCGTCAGCGGGTCGATTTCTGATATCTTTTCCACGACATCGCCCAGCAATTGGATGCGATAGGCGTTTTGGGCATAGGCGGGAAACAGTTCGATGGTGTCGCCGCGGACCCGAAACTTTCCGCGCTCGAATTGATAGTCGTTGCGCTCGTATTGTATCGTAACCAGTTTTTCCAGAATCTCATAGCGCGCAATGGATTCGTCCACCCTCAGCGTAAAAAGCAGTTCCCGAAGATCCTCCTGGGAGCCGATGTTGTAGATGCAGGACACGCTCGCCACCACGATCACATCCCTGCGGGACATGAGCGCGCTGGTGGCCGACAGCCGCAGACGCTCCAGTTCGTCGTTGATGGCCGCGTCCTTTTCAATGTAGGTGTCGGTCTGTGGAATGTAGGCCTCGGGCTGGTAATAGTCGTAATAACTCACAAAATATTCGACGGCGTTGTTAGGAAACAATCCCTTGAATTCGCTGTAGAGCTGCGCGGCCAGCGTCTTGTTGTGGGAGATAACCAGCGCGGGTCTGTTGACACGGGCAATCACATTGGCCACCGTGAAGGCTTTTCCGCTGCCGGTCACCCCCAAAAGC
>CAZGMX010000069.1:5172-12912 GCA_964526865.1 uncultured Actinomycetota bacterium
GGTGACGGGGGCGATGGTGTAGGTCTGGCCGGAGCCCGTGACCCCGGGCAGCACGTGATGCGGGAGGCGCTCTCGCAGTCCCCGCGTGAGGACTTCGATGGCCTGGGGCTGGTCCCCCATGGGGAACAACGGTGTCACGAGTTGAAACGCATTCATGGAGTGGGCGTCACCGGATCAGCAACTGGCAAGAAGCGTGCCGTTAAAAAATTTTGCGGTCACGGACAGGACGTCCTTTTCCCAGGCAAAAGAATTGAATGTGTGGTCGGCCCCCGGCACAATCGTTTTGCACGACATCGAATTTTTTCCTTCCACGACTCGCCAATACGCCTGGGCATTGGCCACGGGCTCCATCATGTCTTTGGTTCCATGGACAATGCACACCGGTCCGGTAAAATCTCGAATATCCCGCAGCGGAGATATTTTCGCCGCCTCCGCAAAGAAGGCCGGCCCCATGATGTTGCCCCCATAGTCGATGCTCCCCTTTCCCATGGGGCGAATCCGGTCCTTACGCTCCCGAGCCAAACGCTTGACAGAGGCGTCCAAATCGCTGACCGCCGCCCACAGGGCGAGTGCCTTCACCCGCTTGTCCCTGCCTGCCACACACGCCGCCACCATCCCTCCCAGGCTCAATCCCAAAATGCCGATTCGCTGAGCATCGATTCCGGTCCGGCGGCAAAGCCAGTCCAGGGCCCTGCGGGCATCGGCGATCTGGGTAGAGACCCGGATGTCTTGAAAATCTCCCGCGCTATCGCCCGTGCCTCCAAAATCAAAGCGCAGAGAGGCAATCCCAAGGCGTTCCAAGTCCCGCGACAGCTTCACGAAGATGCGGTGCGCCTCCACTTTGGTGCCGCCGAATCCGTGGCACATCAACACCGCCGGCACGGCCTTGCTCCGGCCCCGGAGACCTCGTCCTGGCTTCCGGGATGGCGCCACGCCTCCGGACGGGGCGTGAAAAACGCCGTAGAGTTCCAAACCACGGCTTCTGAAAATAATCTGTTTTTGCATGAGAGTTTGACCCGTCCGGCCAAAGACCACGGGAGTAAATCCTATCCACCCTCCGTCTTTCCGGACAACAACGCAAGATTGCTTTGCAGTTTTTGAATCTTTTCCTGAAGTTCGCGCTTCTTCACTTCCTCCCCTTCGACCACGTCCTTGGGGGCCTTGTCTCGAAAAGAGGGATTGTTCAACCGCCCTTCCAGCTTGGAAATCTCCTGGCGCAGTTTCGCCATTGTCTTTTCCAGGCGCTTCTTTTCCTGCTCCACATCCAAAATTCCTTCCAAATTCAGATACACCGTTCCACAGGCGCAGAGATTCGCCACCATGGGACGGTCCGGCTTGAATCCCCCGCAAATCTCCATGCGGGAGGCCTTGAGGAACTTGGCGAGAAACGCGCTATCCTCTTTGAGAAGCGATTCACTTTTAGTATCCGACGGCTTGATAACGAATTCAACTTCCTTGGCGGGAGGAATCTGGTATTCCGTACGCAGATTGCGGCCCACACGGATCACCTCATACTTGTTTTCGACGCGGGCAATGATCTGGGGTCTCACCCAACGCACATCGCTTTGCGGCCAGGGCGCTGTCATGATGGATTTTGGCTGTTGGACCGCATCACGCGGATAGTCGCTCAGCGGCAGGCCGCCCGCAATCTCCTTGAGCCGTTGCCATATTTCCTCCGTCACAAACGGCATAAACGGATGCAGAAGGCGCAGGACGTTGTCCAGCACGTAATAGAGAACGAACTGCGTGCGTTGCTTGTCCTGGCCGCCCCCCCCCTCGTAGAGATATATCTTGGCCGACTCGATGTACCGGTCACAGAAGTCATGCCAGAAGAACTCATAGACGGCCAGCGCGGCTTCATTGAAACGGTACTCCGAAAGCGCCCGGGTCACCTGGCCGATCGCGGTCTGCAATTTCCCCACGATGTAGAGATCCTCTGTGCTCAGGTCTTCTTCGTGTTCGGCCAGGGAACCTTTTTCCATCGCCCCAAAATTCATCAGCAGAAAACGGGACGCATTCCAAATCTTGTTGGCAAAATTGCGTCCCATCTCGAATTTGTCTTTGGACAAAAACACGTCCTGACCCTGCGCCGTGATCACGATCAAACTGAATCGCAGGGCATCCGCGCCATATTGGTCGATGATCTCCAGCGGGTCGATCGTGTTGCCCAGAGACTTGCTCATCTTGGTGCCCGTCGCGTCCCGCACGGTGCCGTGGATGTACACGTCCTTAAACGGAATGTCGCCCATGAATTCCAGTCCCGCCATGATCATCCTGGCCACCCAGAAAAAGATGATCTCCTGGGCCGTCACCAGGGCATCGGTGGGATAATACAATTTCAAGTCCTTGGATTCCTTGGGCCATCCAAATGTCGAGAAGGGCCACAGCCATGAGGAAAACCAGGTGTCCAGAACATCCGGATCCTGCCGGAGTTTGTCGGAACCGCATTGCGGACAGGCTTTCGGTTTGTCGACACTGACGATGGGCTCACCACAGCGGCAATCCTTCTTGCCGCAGTCGCAGTACCAGACGGGGATGCGGTGCCCCCACCAAATCTGCCGCGAGATGCACCAATCCCTGATATTTTCCATCCAATCCAGATAGACCTTGGTCCAGCGGTCGGGACAAAATTTGACCTTGCCGCTCTTCACGACCTCGATGGCCTGGGCAGCCAGGGGCTTCGTCTTCACAAACCACTGTTTGGAGAGGCGCGGTTCCACCACCGTGTGACAGCGGTAGCAGTGTCCAACGGCGTGGTGGTGCGGCACAACCTTTTCCAGCAATTTGCGCTCCTTCAAATCCAGGACGAGGGCCTCACGGCACTCGAAGCGGTCCATGCCCTCGTAATCCGGCCCGGCATTTTCATTCATCGTGCCGTCGTCGCGCATGACGTTGACCAATTCCAGCTTGTGGCGGATGCCGATCTGAAAATCGTTGGGATCGTGGGCGGGCGTCACCTTGACGGCCCCCGTCCCAAATTGCGGGTCCACAAAATCGTCCGTTACAATTTTTAGCCGGCGGCCCAAAACCGGGAGCAACAGGTGTTTTCCGTGCAGGTGTGTGAAACGCTCGTCCCTGGGATTGACCGCCACGGCGGTATCCCCCAGCATCGTTTCCGGCCGCGTGGTCGCGACCGTGACAAATCCCTTCTCCCCCTCGATGGGATAGTGGATGTAGTAAAGCGCACCCTGCACCTCCCGGTGCTCTGCTTCTTCGTCGGAGAGCGCTGTCTGACAGCGCGGACACCAGTGGATGATGTAATCGCCCCGATAGACAAGCCCCTTTTTGTACAATCTTTGAAAGACCTCCATCACGGCCTGAGAGAGCCCCTCATCCATCGTGAAACGCTCTCGCGGCCAGTCGCAGGAACACCCTATGCGCTTGAGTTGGCGGATGATGGTGCTGCCGTATTGCTCGCGCCACGCCCAGATTTCTTTCAGAAAGGCCTCCCGGCCGATTTTTTTCCGGGACGACCCGGCGGCCGCCAGTTTCTTTTCCACCACATTTTGCGTCGCGATACCGGCGTGGTCTGTGCCCGGCATCCACAGCACGTTGAATCCCTGCATGCGCTTGTGCCGGATCAGAATATCCTGGATGGTGTTGTTCAGGGCATGGCCCATGTGCAGGATACCCGTCACGTTGGGCGGCGGAATGACGATGGAATAGGATTTTCCGCCGCGCTCGACATCGGCATGTGAACACCCGTTGTCAAGCCAAAAGGCTTCCCACTTGGACTCCGTGTCTTTGGGATTGTATTGTTTTGGAATTTCTTCGGACATTATGTTTGATTGGGAGGGCAGGCGGATTCACCGGATGTCGGCGATGGTCGCCGTGTCTGTTCTCTATTCCTTATCTTTGAGCAGTTTATATTCCACGCTGTCTACCAGCGCGATCCAGGAAGCCTCGATCATGTTTTCGGAGACACCCACCGTACCCCAGATGTTCTTATCGTCCTGGGACTCAATCAATACGCGCACCTTGGCAGCCGTGCCGGTCTTGGCGTCCAGAACCCGCACCTTAAAATCGGCCAGCCGCATGCCAGCGATGGAAGGATAAAATTGCAGAAGCGCCTTGCGCAGGGCATTGTCCAGGGCGTTGACAGGGCCGTCTCCCTCCGCGGCGGTGTGCACCGAGACGCCGTCCACCGTCACTTTGATGGTCGCCTCGCTGATCAGGCGGTCGTCCTCCCGCTTTTCCACGATCACACGGAATCCCTCCAACTTGAAAAAGGATTTGTGCTTTTTCATGGCCTTCTTGACCAGAAGTTCAAAGGATCCCTCCGCGGCCTCGAACTCATAGCCCTGATGTTCCAGCGCCTTGACAGACTCGATGATCTGACGGGTGAGCGCGGCATCCTTGGTGAAGTTCAGTCCCAACTCTGAGGCCTTGAGCGTTACGTTGCTTTTCCCCGAGAGCTCTGAGACCAAAATCCGCCGCTGGTTGCCCACTTGTGAGGGATCGATGTGCTCAAAACTGCGGGGCACCTTTTCCACGGCATTGACGTGCATGCCGCCCTTGTGGGCAAATGCGCTCTGTCCCACGTAGGGAAGCTTGGAGTTGTGCCGGACATTGGCCAGTTCATCCACAAAACGGGACAGCGCCGTCAATTCCTTGAGTTTCTGAGCGGATACACATTCCCATCCCCTTTTGAGAACCCCATTGGCGATGACCGTACACAAATCGGCGTTGCCGGAACGTTCCCCATAGCCGTTGATGGTGCCTTGCACCTGCGACGCACCGGCCTCCACCGCCATCAAGGAGTTGGCCACGGCCAACCCGGAATCATTGTGGCAATGGATTCCCAGCGGTGCGTGAACCACCTTGCCCACCGTTCCCACGATGTGGAAGAGTTCATGCGGCATGGTTCCCCCGTTGGTGTCGCACAAGACCAGAGCCTTGGCGCCGCCTTTTTGCGCTTCCTGCAGGGTCTGAAGGGCATACTCAGGATTGTCCTTGTAGCCATCGAAAAAGTGCTCGGCATCATAGAAAACATCCCGTCCTCTCTGGACCAGAAAGGACACCGAGTCCGCGATCATTTTTAGATTTTCCTCGGGGGAAACCCGCAGGACCTCCTTGACGTGAAAAAGCCATGTCTTTCCAAAAATGGTCACGATGGGGGTCTGCGCCGCAAGCAAGAGCGCCAGATTCTTGTCGTCTGAAGCGCTGCCATGGGCCCGGCGGGTGCTTCCGAAGGCCGATAGCTTGGCGTGTTTGAGCCGCATCCCCTGCATGCGCACAAAAAATTCCTCGTCCTTGGGGTTGGACCCCGGCCAGCCGCCCTCGATGACATGCACGCCGAATTGATCCAGCCGCTCAGCAATCAGGACTTTGTCCGCCACGGAAAATGAAACCCCCTCGCCCTGAGCCCCATCCCTCAGAGTGGTATCATACAGTGTTATCTTTTTCACAGTCTGGTCCCTCCTGCTCTCACTGCCGCTGTCCGGCTACGATTTCAAATCCTTCGCCAGCGCAAATCCTTCGGCCAGCTTAAACTTGTCGTGGATCGTCTTCGCGGCAACCGTGGCATACTTGGAATCGATCACGCAGGAAATCTTGATTTCCGACGTGCTGATCATCTCGATGTTGATGCCCTTGGACGCCAGTGCCTCAAACATCGTCGCGGCAACTCCCGTGTGGCTGCGCATCCCAACTCCCACCACGGACACCTTGGCCATGTTCTCGTCCGACTTGACTCCCGCAAAACCGATCTCCTTCTTCATCTCCTCCAACACCCGCAGGGCCTTGCGCAGATCGTCCTTGACCACCGTGAACGACAGGTCCGTCGAACCCTGTTCGCTGATGTTTTGAATGATCATGTCGATGTTGATATTGCTCTGGGAAATTTTTTTGAAGATTTGCGCCGCAATCCCGGGCTTGTCCGGGACCCGCTGAATCGTGATTTTGGCCTCATCCTTGTTCACCGTCACCGCCCGCACCAGTACGTCTTCCATTTCTTCCCCCTCTTGCTTGATGATGGTTCCCTCTGCCTTGCTGAAACTGGACCGCACGTGGATCACCACTCCAAACTTGTTGGCCATTTCAATGGATCGCGCCTGCATCACCTTCGCGCCGAGGCTGGCCATCTCCAGCATCTCGTCGTAGGAAATCACGGAAATCTTTCGGGCATCCGGAACGTCCCGCGGATCCGCCGTGTAGACGCCCTCCACGTCCGTAAATATTTCGCATTCATCCGCCTTCAACGCCGCCGCGAGCGCCACCGCTGTGGTGTCAGAGCCTCCGCGCCCCAGCGTGGTGATGTTTTCGTTTGGGTCCATCCCCTGAAATCCCGCCACGATGACGACCTTTCCCTGCTTCAGCTGTTCTTGGACGCGCTTGCCGGAAATTTTCACGATCTTTGCCTTGGTGTGTGTGCTGTCCGTCAGGATTCCTACCTGCGCGCCCGTGAACGAAATGGCCTCTTCCCCCAGCGTGTGAATGGCCATGGCCAGCAGGGCCACAGAGATCTGCTCCCCCGTGGACAACAGCATGTCCATTTCCCGCTCCGAAGGATCCTTGGTGATCTGATTCGCCATTTCAATCAATTCATCGGTCGTATCCCCCAGTGCGGAAACCACCACCACCACGTTGTTGCCCTTCCTCTTGGTTTCCACCACGCGCCGGGCAACATTGAGAATGCGCTCCGTATTTGCCACCGACGAACCGCCATACTTTTGAACGATGAGTGCCATTGTGATCTCCGCGTTGCCAATTATTGCTTGCCCATTACGACGAATTCGCGCACACCCGGCGACCGTCACCGGATGCGCGCAGTTTCAAAAAACAAATCCAACAACTCGTGCCCCAGAACTTTTTTATTTTTTCCCTTCCTGCCTTCCTGTTCATCAAAACATTCCATGCCATCCATTTTAATTCCCGTGCCACACATGGCAAAGGGCACTAAATCGGCCGTATGGGTCTTGACCGAAAGCGGCGTGGCGTGATCCGGAAGCACCAGGACACGGTATTCGCCCCCCATATTGTTGAGCCCCTGAAGGACTTTCCCCACAACCTTTGTGTCAAAATTTTCGATCGCGCGAATTTTCTCGCGCCGGTCTCCCGCATGACCGGCCTCATCCGGCGCCTCGACATGGATGTAAATAAAATCATTGCCCGACGCTAAAAAATCCAGGGCATACCGGGCCTTGGCATCGTAATCCGTGTCATAGTATCCGGTGATCCCCGGCACATCCAGGACCTCCATCCGCAAGAGCCGCGCAAGTCCCTTGGACAGATCGACCGCACTGATCATCCCGCTGGCCTTGATTCCAAACCGTTGTTCAAAAGATGGAAGGGAGGGCATTTTTCCCTGCCCCCACAGCCAAAACTGCGTCGCGGGATTTTCCTTCAGATCCAGACGCACCTTGTTGACGGGATGGCCCTTGAACACGCCGGCAGACCGCTCCATCACCCGTGCTAGAAAATCCGCCCCCTTGCCACGGGGAAGAAATCCCCCCACCTCTTTCCCGATGATGTCGTGGGGAGGCGTGCAATACAAGGGACCGAGACCGTTGGCCAGCCGCCCTTCGTCCGCCACCATGATGTTGCGATAACTTGCGCCGGCGAAAAACCGCACTCCCATATCGGCCATGGGCGGATTGGCCGTCTCGATCAAGGCCTTTCCCTCTTTGGTCGAGATGTGTCCCGCGCTGTAATCTTGCATGACGCCATCCACGACGGTGACAAAATTCGCCCGAAAGACGATCTCAGAGGGTTCGAGCTTCAATCCAAGGCTGGCCGCTT
>CAZGMX010000070.1:0-12880 GCA_964526865.1 uncultured Actinomycetota bacterium
CGCCGACGACCCACAAGCAGTTGTATGGCGTGGAGTCAATCGGATAAGCACAACCGCTGTTTCTTCCCGGTCTAGATACCTAAAAATACCGTCGAGAATGGCGGATTTGTCTTCCTTGCATACACTCATCATGGCTGAGAGATTGCCAAAATACACCATGGCGCGCAATAATAAAATATAGCGTATTCACATAGAAGCTAAGTTGTCACAAACTGCTGTCCAACGGCTCGTCGGACAGTCCCAGCATGTCGATGACGTCGCGAAGTTCCTGAGCCCCCTGCGGCGGAAGGTATTGGCTCAGGTCCAGGGCTTTTTGCACCATTTCCTTCCGGCGGGGTTTGCCGGACCGCCCATGCAGTAGGGCGATTTCGGACATGACGCGTGGCCACATCTCGGCATTGTGGGATGCGCGTTCGACCAGACGCCGTGCCATCTCAATTGCCTTGTCTGTTCCTCCTTGCCTTGCGTAAGCATTCAACAGAAATTCCAGGGCGATACTGCTGTCGGGATCTATCGTCAGCATGTGTTCGGCAACGCTGATTGCCTCATCGATTCTTTCGCGCACTACCAAAGACTCGATTTTAAACTTGAATAAATTCAGATTCCTGGGATCGATGGCCAAACCGCTGTGGATCGCCTCTTCTGCCTGGGCCAAATGATCTTTTTTGACATCTTGCCACCCGCCGTTGGAGGTTTCGTCAAAAAAGATATCCATGCAGCATTTCGCGAGTCCCTCCCATACATAGACGTGGGTGGGATTGAGCTGGGCAGCCTTTTGAAAGTACAAGAGGGCCAGAAGATTGTTGTTGCTATCCAGCGCGTTGAGCCCCAGCCCCAAGCAGAGTCCCGCAACCCCTTTCGTGTCCTCGTCTTCCGGCGACAGATTCTTCCACAGAAGCGTCAGATTTTGGTCTGAATCGATGGATTTTAAGACGGCATCGGTGTCTTGTTGCAGTCCCAGCGCAAACAACGCGCCCTTGTTTTCCAGGGAGGAAATGGGATTTAAGGCGGTTCGTTCTGCCGCGATATGCGCAGCAACTCTCATCTTGCGAGAGAGCGTTTCTTTTTCTTCTTCATTTTGTGTTGTTTTCAGGAGAAGAAAATACAGCGAGCTCAAGATGCTGTAATTGCGAACCAGCTCCTCATCGTTGAAGACAAGCCTCAGAATGGCGCCGCGTATTTCGATGGCACGGTGAACATCCTTGAGTCGCAGAAATATCTTTGATAGGAGCTCCAGTGCAAACACGCTGTGTGGGTCTTTTCTGAGGGCCTCCAGCGTCAGCGACAGGGCCTCCATGTTGTGCCAGCGGCTTGCGGCCAAATACGCCTTCGTCTCCAGGACACGCGGATGCCCCGGCGCGATCTGCTCAGCGGCCTGGATTTGGTCTCTTGCGTCATAAAGCTGCTTGTTTCTTATCAGCGGCGTCGCTGACGGGGCGAGGGAGATGTCTATCTTGGTTTTACCCATCATGGCTTCGATGGACTGGGTATCCAGTTTCAACACTTCGTTGTAATTGCCCATTGCCCTTGCCCGAAGCATTCTGAGGTTTCTCTGTTCGCCAGAACGGTACAGCTCCGGATCGATGTCAATTTCCAATCTGTTCTGGTTGATGTAATGTCCGGCCTGGGCTAAGAGGGCCCTGATTTGATGCTCGCGGGAATGTTCCAGAGGTTGAGCCTCTGGCGCACGCCCCTCTTCCCTCTCGCGGGTCATTCTTGCCGGCGCATCATGCTGATTGGAAACCGGCGGCAAATGGGCGGGGTCAAGAGAGGCGATTCCCAATTTCCCCAGGCAGGCGCGGGTCTCCGTTTCTCCTTGGGGCGGCGCATCGGCAAATGCCGCGGCAAGCATAGCCTTCTCCCCCGCGTTTCCCGCCGCATCCAACGCGGCAACCAAGTCCGTTATGATGGAAAGACAGCGCATGCGCGATTCTGCTGTGTTCAACATCAGCAGCATCTGTCCGTACACGGACAAGGCTGAGGAGATGTTTCCCGCATCAAGATAGATGTCTTTCAGCAGTTCTAACAAAGGCAGATTGTTTGGATTAACGGCCAGGGCAGGCCCGATCATCTCGACGGCCTTGTTGTGCTGTTTTTGTGCGGCATAAAAGTATGCCGCAACTTCCAGGACGTCCATGTTGTCCGGGGCAATCTGCCGTGCCTCATCGACCAGCATCTCCACGTCTGCTGTCCCAGCCGCCTGCGCCGCGCGCTGGGGTGTGTCGGTTTTCATCCGGACAATCCAGCAAATCGCGTCCACGTTCTTGGGGTCGAGCGCACGAACGCGCGAAAAGAGGAATTCCGCCGTCTCACGCTGTCCTGTCTTGTAGCAATGAACTCCCCTCGAAACCATGCGGTCTGCTTTTCTTTTGAGGATCGATTCGATGAACCGTAGTGTCTTTTGATAGCGGGGATCTTTTTCGAGATCCGCGTGGGATTCGCCCAGGATATGTTCCCGGTATTCGTGTTCCAGCCAGACAGCAAAATGCCCCGCCGCCGTGTCCCTCTTTTTGGATTTCACCCAGTTAAAAAAGACATCCTTGTCGAGATAGCCTGTGGGATGGGTGTGTTCCAGGATTTCCCCTCCCCTGCCGTGGTGGCCCGCCAGGGGAAATTCTTCCAGGGCGATCACCCGAAGTTTTTCCTTGATCCCCGCCCGGTATTGCTCATGGACTTTGTTGGCAAGGGTGTATGTGACAAAGTCGTCGATTCGGGCCTTGTTGCCGGCCGTGATCAGTTTGCCCTGAGAAGTTGTGCCATTTGGGTCCAACAGGACACCGTAATCTTTTAGAGAAAATGTCTCATCCATCAGGGACTGGAGCATCGGGCTGTCGGCGACATCGTCAAACGAACGCCGCATTTTTCGCCCAGCCGGTTCTGCGGTGTGTGCGCGAATCCATTTTTCCATTTGTGCGTCCAGTTTCTTGTTTTCTGAAAAGGATAAATTATGTTCCAGCGCGGCCAATGTATTTCCGCAGACGGGCGGCCTCATGCCTGTGTCTTGAAGCCCAAGTCCTTCAAGAAGTGTTTCAACTGATTCCATAGAAGGAAATTCATATTCTCTCCGTTCCTGCGGTGCAATATCCGCGCGATCGACGGGAAAAATATGCGGTTCACCCGGCAGTGTCCACCTGGTTTTTGAAAGGGACTCAGACGGCAAATCATCATCAGAAAGAAAATGATTTAACAATTGTTTTTTTTCGTGATCGATTCGTGCGGGGCGGAGTGGTAAGCCATGCTGAGGAGGCTTGCCGCTTCAGTGCGGTCCAGTGGTGTCTTTGCCTGCCGGATCAGCACAGCACAGCACGATGCAAGCTCTCTGAGAATTTCCAGGGTGTAAAAATCCGGATCATCCGTCCCAAAAAAAGAAATGACGGCCTCCAGCGCAAACATTGCCGCCGGACGGAATTCTTCTCTCTGGAGACATGCAAGAACAATCTTCATGAGCATGTCGTAATGATCCTCACACCGGTAATATTCGCAGAGTTGACGCAAAAGATCGGGATTCTCAGGGTCCAAGGATAGTGCATCCGATAGCCATTCTGCGGCATGTATAAGATGGACTGTGGGATCCTCTCCTGTACTCTCGTAATGGATGCTGATATGACAGCGGGCGATTCCGATGCGGGCGCGCACATTTTTGGGATCCCCTTGAAGGGCCTTGGAGTAATAGTCGATGGCTTTGTAGAACTGATCATGATCTGCCGCTCTGTCTCCCTCGCAGACAAAATAATCCGCGCTTGTGGACGTGTTTATTCTTGTTGGGTCTAGTTCGAGGGCCTCGAGACATTTTTTCATTTCTTCGGGAGTTTGAGGGCGTATCGTGATATAAGTCCGTGCCAGTTTTTCCTTGTCATGCCAGTGCAGGGCATTGAGGGCCCGTATGACATAGTTGTTGAGCAACTCGATGACCACATCTCTTTGACTAAAATTCTTTTCCAGCAAAACGGCACAAACATTCAAAACCCCCTCGTGGTTTTTGCCAGTTTTGTACTTTTTGAGAAGGATGCGCAAAATGTCGTCTTGAAGGCGTTTTGCGGCGGAAGAGATCTCTGGATCGGGATCCTGGGCTGTCTGCCGTGCCGCAGCGTATGTCTCCAATAGCGCGGCTTCGGGCGTGGTTTCGGATATTTCTGCCCTATGTTTGTCCCCCCCTCTCCTGTCAGATATTTTCCTGCCGCCGGTTGTGCGAGAACCAGATTTTCCACGGAATGCGGATTGGGGCGCAAGGGCGGCTGATTCCGCGGCATGGCCCTCCCTATCCCCTATCCCAGCGGGGACTGCCGGGGCGGGTCTCAGGACATCATCGTCATTCATCCTGCCCAGTCGGTCTGCGGCATACAGCGTTTCGACGCGCTCATCGCGCGGAGTACCCGGATGCGCATCCCGGTATTCTTCGCAAAACCCTTCGAAATGGGGCAGGATGAGGCGGTTGACTTCTTCGATCGCCTCTGGGGTGTTGGAGCGCTGAAAGATATATGGCTCAATCGTCTCCCTCCGGCACAATTCCTTGATCGCCCGCCCGCGCTCCAGGAGCAGACCGAGATCCGTCCTTGCATTGACGCGCCCAAGAGCATTCAGAGTGATTTTCTGTACCAGCTCGTCAAAATGTTCCATGTCCATCTGGCTCAATTCCTGCTCGTATTCGTTGAAATTCTCATCCATCCACTTGAATTGATCCGGCAGTCTCAAGGCCTTTGCGACATCTCCGTGGATGTCCTCAAAACCCAACAGGCTGTGCCGTACACCAAACAGAATATCTTCCACGACACCCTCGATGGTGTCGCAGGCCAGGGCGATTTTGGCTTCGTCGGAGATGGGCAAGTTTCCCGGTTCAAAATCTTCTTCTATTTTCGAGATTTCGCCGTGGGCCAACAGCAGTTTGCTTTCTTCGGAGAGCGCGAGAGGAGGCAGCAGACTGATGTCAAAATGTGTGATATCCGTTACGGCGGAATCCGAAAGATGGATGCCATCCCTCTTGAGAGATTCCACGATGTCCGAATTGGGATCATATCCGGCGGCGCGCAGCCTCTCTCCCAGTTCTCCCATCGCGGCAAAATGCCGGAAGGGCTTTGCCGCATAGTCGCGTGTCAACGCAAAGAACTTGGCCTTTCTGGAATCCAAACCGCATTGCGCGGCGACACGCGCTGTGATCCGCGCTACGCGCCAATCATGTCCCGCGACGGCCAGTTCATCCGCATATTTCCTCTCCAGATCCGGCCCCAGGCCGGTGAAACCCAGCACGCGCCCCAGACGGCGGAAATTGGACGATTTCAACACTTTCAATATTTCCATGGAATCGTGCCAGTCCAAATGGAGCAGTTCTTCATCCGCAATTCTGTCGGCGGCGTACGCGGCTTGGGCGTGTGCGTTTTCGGCCTCCTGATGCGCCAACCGGTACTCCTCGCAATAGGCCTCATACAACAGCATGAGGCGGTGGTTCATGTCCTCAATATATTTCAAGACTTTGGGGTGGCGGTATATCCGCGGCCCGATCAGTTCTTGATTGCACTGCCGCGCAAACTCGCGCGCATTTGCCAGCAGTTGACTCGGGGAAATCGGTTCGCTGCCCTCGGCAGGTTGAGCAAGTGTCGTCAGGCATTTCCACGCGGTCTGGCGGTAAAGGCCGTCAAAATCTTCGTGCAAGTTCTCGAATATTTTCCCGATGCCGACCTTGTCGATCATTTGATTCAGTCCCAGAACGCCGCGGACCTGAGGCGGAATGGCGGTGACGTCAATCAGGCCATATTTCATGCCGAGCAATACGTTCTCTACCACGTTTGCCAATGCGGTGCACGCGATGGCAACCCGGGCCTGATCCGACACTGCCGCCGCCGAGCCGAAGTCAAAATGAAGCAGGTCGTTGCGCAGGCCGTCCGTTAATTCAATCTTGTTGCTTTCCAAGTCCAGCAGAGAAACAGTCTGTTCTCTTGGGTCATAGCCTGCCTGCCGCAGTTTTTCTCCCAGTGTCCCATGAACGGCAAAATCTCCGCCGGGCAGGGCGGCATAATCCGCCGTCAGCGCCAGAAATTCGCCTTCCCTGAAATCCATGTTCAGATAAAAAGAGGCGCAAACCGTCAGCCAACGGCTGCGCTCGGCATGCATCTGCAGGGATAATTCTTCGCTTGCTTTCTTTTTTTGAGGCTTCGCGACGACAAAGCCCGGCACATCTTCCAACCGTTTGAAAGCCGGTGTTCCGATGATGTGCGTCGTTTTTTCAATGTTGTCTTGCAGGGGGATATGTCTGAGAGAAATGGTTCCCAGCACATGGGAAACATCCTTGTTCATGGCATGGGTGAATGGAGATTTTTTAAGCACGGCCGAGAATAGCCACGTCAGGGGCTCGGAGCATCCCGCGGCATCTGAAAAAGGCTGTTCCATGAGCATGACACCGCGCAGTGATGGCGGCATTTGGGATTGCGTTCTGCCGCCCATCCCGGGTATTTTTTTCAATCGTTCCCATTCTCTGATCTCTTCGGCTGTAAGTTTTTTCTTGGCGCGGGGGTGCTGGATGTCGTGCCATGCGCGTTCCAGAATGTATTGACCCGCCATCATCGCCACAACCTGCGCGACTTTCTGATGATTGGTGGATCGTCTCCATTCCTCTTGAGCCGCGGGATTTCCCGCGGCGGAAAGCCAATACCGTTCTGTCCAATCCCAGGAGGGATCCGCGACGGCATTGCGGATATGTTCCTCCATTACATCGCGGTTGAAGACCACCAATTCCGCAAACTGCACCAGGCAGAGCAATTGATACCATGTTGCAAGGGCGTCCAACGCTGAAACATGCAGATCTGGATTTATTTTTGTGCGCCCTTCGGCCGTCAGGCACCCCTTGTATTCCATCGCGTAGTCGGGATCGGGTTCCAGCAGTTTGTCCGGCGGCAGTTCGGCCCGGATGATTTCTCCGTGGGCGACCAACGCGTCTTTCTCGAGTTTGCCGTCTGCCCCGGGGCGAAAAATGCGGTGGCCATCGACCCGGCTCATTTCTGGAACCGCGTCGAAGGAATATGTCCTCAGGCGGCCTGCCGCTGTATTCACGGCGCGGGCGATCGCGGCGTCATTTTCCACTCCCACGAAACTGGACAAGACGATTCCGTAGCTGGTCAGCCATTCGCGGATCGCCGCATTGGGACTTGCCCCTTCTGCCACCATCTTGACGATGTCACGATACCCCGTGTTCAACACCTGCGCGTGGGCATCGTCGGCTTGTACTCCTTCGTACATGCTCGTCAAAGGCACCATGGCAAAACCAGGCGGATATATGCCACGGCCAAGAAAATAATCAAATTCCGCGGCCCGCAAGCGGAAGAATGTGTCCGTCCGCACATTGTATCCGACGGTATAGGTCAGCCCCCTGAGGACAAATTGTAAATTGAAGGCGTGGGCGGGTCTGCTGTACGCGACATTGACATCTTCGACGGGCAAGCCGCAGCGGCGGAGTTCTGCCATGATCATTCGATAGGTCTGGTGGATGTCTTTGCGCAGTTTTACGGCCGCCCGTAATACCGTCCGGGCATGTCCCACCATCAGGGCGATCAAGACCTCATCGGTGTGCGATTTGGGGGCCAGAGCGTCCGCGGAGCGCGCCGGCGGCTGCAGGCACAAAACAGGGCTCGGGCACAGGAACGTGCAGACGAGTATCCCCGAGATAATGATGCGCAAGGCCTTACCCTGGCTCAACAGCGCATGCTTTATCCGTAGGGCCCCGCCGGGCTTTCGAAAAGTTCCCGCGTTAGGACATATTTTTATTATCTTCACATGACCGTGACTCCAATACCGCTGTAATAAAGAAATTTACAGCGGCTAGGTTGTGAAAAAGCTTAACCGCTTATCCAGCAGTATTTTACATGAGTTCTTGCGATTTGTCAAGGGAGGGGGCGGTAATGTTTGTAACCACCTACCATTGTGTTTCTTGCAAAACAATTACTGACAAGCGGTGAGTTTCTCAATCACTTCGCCGACGACGCGGCTGGGAGTGGAGGCACCGGCGGTGACGCCGATGATCTTGGGGCCGGTGGTCAGCCAGCCGCAGGTGGTAACAACTTTTAATGTCTTGGGATCTCGGTGGGAAATTTCTGCGCCAGAAAGAACGTCACCGGCATCCTGAATGTGAAACGCGGGCACCACCTCCGCGGCGATTTTGCACAAATGGCCGGTGTTGCTGGAATTGTATCCCCCGATAACGATCATGAGGTCCACCCCGCCTTGGATGAGTTCCAGGACAGCGTCCTGGCGGTCCTGCGTGGCACTGCAGATGGTTTCAAAATTTTGAAAGTGTTCGGCCAGATGATCTTTTCCGTAGTGCTCCCGCATTGCCTGCTGGAGCATTTTGGCAATTTCCTGCGATTCACTGGAGAGCATGGTGGTCTGATTGGCCAGGCCGATCCGGATCAAATCACTTTCCGGGTCAAATTGAGGAGAGCATGCATCCTTGAATTCCTTTAATATCGCATCGCGTTTTCCCCCACCCAAGATATAGTTGGCCAACTTTTGGGCCTGATCCTTGTCGCGCACAACCAGATATCGTCCCTGGGGATGTTGCAGGACGCGGGAACTCGTCGCCAGGGTTTCCTCGTGGGAATATTTTCCATGAATAACAACCGTGAATCCCGTGGCGGCATATTTCTCCACACGCCGCCAAACGTTGATGACAGATCCGCAGGTCGTGTCCACCAAAATACAACCGCGATTCTTCAATTCCTTGAGGTCGGGAATCGTTGCCCCGAAAGCCGGTAGAATCACGACGTCCTGCGGGGTGATGTCATTGAAGTGGTTCTGTCCGCCGTACGGTCCCCCGATGAAACGGATTCCCATTTCCTGGAGGCGTTTGTTGACCATGGGGTTGTGGATGATTTCGGTGATGAGGAAGATGCGTTTGTTGGGAAATTTTCTGCGTGTTTCGTAGGCCAGATCCACGGCCTTGTCAACGCCATAGCAAAATCCAAACTCCTTGGCGAGTTTGATCGTAATCCTGCCGCGCGTCAGGACATTGCCCGATGCGCGCAGGGTGTTGACCAGGTTGCTGTGGTAGTCACAGGCAAGGTCCCGTTGGACCTCTTTTTTTAGGCCGAAGCCAGTGCGGTGGAGAGAAGGAGATGTGTCCATGAAAAGAACCCCCCATCCTAGCCTTCCCCCGCCAGGGGGGAAGGAATCAGTTTCTTAAAGAGTTCACTCAAGGATCCGCACGCGCGAGGGAGGCCAGTAGGTCAACATGGCCTTCCCTTTCATATTTTTTTTTGGTTCAAAACCCCAATAGCGGCTGTCGCGGCTGTTGGCGCTGTTGTCCCCCATGACAAAATAATTGTCCGGAGGTACCGTCACGGGGGTGCCGTATTTTCCATACGGCCCGCTCTCAAAATCGGTGTTGTAATATTTGAACTGGGCAAAGATGTTGGGTTGGTCCAGCCGCCTGCCGTTGACGTAGATGTGATAGTCCCGTATCTCGACTGTGTCGCCGGGAAGCCCCACCAGCCGTTTGATGTAATCCTTGCCTTGATCCAGCCCGGCGATGCCCTTGGTCGAGAACACGACGATGTCTCCGTGCTGAGGTTCTTGAAAGCGGTAGATGAATTTATTGACCAGGATTTTGTCCCCCCCCCATTTGGCGCCGTGGAGGGTCGGCTCCATGGAGCCCGTTGGAATTTTGAACGCCTGCACAACAAAGGTCCGGACAACCATTGCGATCAAGAACGCATAGAAAATGGCCTCTGCGTACTCGCGCACCACCGGATGGCGGTGAAGCCAGTCGCGGAGAGATCCAAAAAAATGATGTGGCCGTGTGGGGGCGCGATCGATTGTCCCGTTCATTGTGTCCTCAATACATCCAAGAAAGCCTTTTGGGGGATGTTGACCGTGCCGATCTGTTTCATTCGTTTTTTTCCCTCTTTCTGTTTTTCCCAGAGTTTCCGTTTGCGGGTGATATCGCCGCCGTAGCACTTTACGGTGACGTCTTTTTTTAAGGCGCGGATTGTCTCGCGCGCGATGATCTTTCCGCCGATGGCGGCCTGAATGACAATTTGAAACATGTGCCGCGGGATCACCTCTTTGAGCTTTTCAGCCAATTGACGCCCGCGGATATGCGCCTTTTCGCTGTGCAGCATGGTCGAAAAGGCATCCACGGGATCGGCATTGATGAGCATGTCCAGTTTAATGATGTCCGCCGGGCGGTAATCGAGAAATTCATAATCCATGGAGGCGTACCCGCGCGTGCAGGACTTCAGGCGGTCGTGGAAATCGACGATCACTTCGTTCAAAGGGATTTCAAATGTCATGAGGACGCGCTGGATGCCGGCCAGCGACTCGGTGTGGGTGCAGAAGCCCCGGCGGTCCTGGACCAGTCCCATGATGGTGCCGATGGCGTCGGTCGGTGCCACAATGAAAGCACGTATAAAGGGCTCTTCGATGTGATCGATTTCCGTTGCGTGCGGCAGGATCGTCGGATTGTCGATGAACACGACGGTCTTGTTGGTCTTGAATACCAGGTAGCTGACGCTGGGAGAGGTTGAGATGATGTGGATGCCGAATTCCCTCAGAAGGCGCTCCTGGATGATCTCCATATGCAGGAGGCCCAAAAAACCGCACCGGAAACCAAATCCCAGCGCGGCAGAGGTCTCCGGTTCAAAGTGAAATGCCGAATCGTTCAGGTGAAGCCGTCCGATCGCGTCCTTGAGCGCCTCGTAATCGTTGCTGTCGATGGGATACATGCCGCAAAAGACCATGGGCTTCATCTCTTTGTATCCGGGCAGGGCCGCGGCGACAGGACGATGCGTCTCGGTGATGGTGTCGCCGATTTTTACGTCGGTAGACGTCTTGATATTGGCGTTCAAATATCCCACTTCCCCCGCCCCCAGCTCATCGACCGGAACGGCCTTGGGACGGAACACACCGACCTCCAGCACCTCAAAGTTGCGCTGGGTGCTCATGAATAAAATCTTTGTTCCGTGTTTGACCTTTCCGCTGACGACACGAAAATAGACGTTGACCCCACGGAAGGAGTCGTATTTGGAGTCAAAAATCAGGGCCTTGAAACGTCCGTCGGCGTTGTCGGGATCCTCTTTGGGGGGCGGGACCTTGTCCAGAATTGCTTGAAATACGGCCTCGATCCCAATGCCTTTTTTGGCGCTAACCAGCATGATCTCCTCTTTGGGAATGCACAGAATTTCCTCAATTTGCTGTTTGGTCATCTCCACGTTGGCGTTGGGAAGATCGATCTTGTTGATGATGGGAATGATGCTCAGA
This sequence comes from uncultured Actinomycetota bacterium, assembly GCA_964526865.1. Taxonomy (GTDB): domain Bacteria; phylum Auribacterota; class Ancaeobacteria; order Ancaeobacterales; family CAZGMX01; genus CAZGMX01. The sequence goes on from CAZGMX010000070.1 coordinate 11,242, forward strand.
CCCTGCGCCATGGCCAAATGAACATTGGCGACGGTCTGTGCCTCCACTCCTTGTGCGGCATCGACCAGCAAAAGGGCTCCTTCACAGGCGGAAAGACTGCGCGATACTTCGTAGCTGAAGTCCACGTGCCCCGGAGTGTCGATGAGATTAAAGATGTATTCAGGCTGGTCGGGCTTGGGCCGGTAATGCAGGCGCACGGGATGTGCCTTGATAGTGATGCCGCGTTCGCGCTCCAGATCCATACTGTCCAACAGCTGGTCCTCCATGTCCCTCATCTGTACCGTGCGGGCGAATTCCAGCAGGCGGTCAGCCAGGGTGGATTTTCCGTGGTCGATGTGCGCGATGATGCAAAAATTTCTGATCAGGTTGCGGTCCATAAATGGATGGTCATTGCGAGAAGTCCGCCACTGCTTCAATGGCGGACGACGAAGCCCCGGCTGATTCGCTACACCCGCTTTTGGCGGGTTCGCAAATCAAAACTGCCAGGACAGGCAATCTCGTTGGATTTGCTTTTCATACTTCGAGATCGCCACGGCCCTTCGGGCCTCGCGATGACGTTGGCTCCTCTCCTATCCCATCGCCTTCAATTCCTCGATGGTCTTTTTCATGTCCTTGCTGCCGTAGACGGAGGTGCCGGCAACCAGGACATTGGCCCCCGCGGACACCGCCAGCGGCGCGTTTTCCAGGTTGATTCCCCCGTCCACCTGAATGTCGATGCCGTATTCCTTCAAAAGTCCGCGTGCGCCGCGGATTTTTTCCAACACCTCCGGCATGAATTTTTGGCCGCCGAAGCCGGGAATCACGGACATGAACAGTACCATGTTGATCTTTTCCAGAATGGAACGGCTCAATTGAAACGGTGTGTGCGGATTGAATACGACCGCGGCCCTGACGCCGTTGGCTACGAGCCGCTTGACCGTGTCCTCCAGAGTATGCTGGGACTCCACGTGCACCGAAATGATGTCCGAACCCGCTGCGATGAAAGCGTCGATGTACTGATCGGGCCGGGACAACATCAGATGGACATCCAGCGGCAGTTTGGTCGCCTTTCGAATGGCCGCAACCGCCTGAGGTCCCAACGAGATGTTGGGGACAAAATGCCCGTCCATCACGTCGATGTGCAGCATGTCCGCGCCCGCCTCTTCCGCGCGCTGGGCCTCTTTGGAAAGCTTTCCAAAATCTCCGGCCAAAATGGACGGCGAAACTTTGATCATCGGAATTCCTCCTCAAACGCTTTATGAACCATTTAAAAATGCATTCGTCATCGCGAGGAGGCCAAAGGCCGACGTGGCGATCTCGTTGTTTTACCCAACGAGATCGCTTCAGCCCGCCATGGCAGGCTTCGCAATGACAAGTTCATCCTTGACGGCTTCTTATATCTCCAATTTGGACAACATTTTTCTGGACACTTTGACCGGGCCGATTGTCTGGAGGCACAGGGCATCATGCCGCAGAATATTCCGGGCCGTGTTCAGAATGTCGCCCGTCGAAACCTGCTCGATTTCCCGAATGATCTTATCCCGATTCGGGATTTCGTTCAAAGAAATCAGCGTTTCTCCCAGCCAAAGCATGCGGTCCAGAGTCTTTTCAAGGCTCAGAGAAATGTGTCCCAGGACATATTCTTTTGCCCGCTTTATTT
>CAZGMX010000071.1:0-6340 GCA_964526865.1 uncultured Actinomycetota bacterium
ACATCTGGCCGAGGCGCATTCCGGCACGCATTAAAAAAATTGCTGGCCGACGGAGAGATCGTTACCTTACGAAAAAATCGCTATGCCCTGGCTGACAGCGCGGGTTTGGTTGTCGGCATCTTGCGGGCCAACGAAAACGGCTATGGGTTTGTGGTCCAGGAAAATCCGCAGACACAGGACGTCTTTGTCCCCCGCCATGCCATGTCCACGGCCATGCACGAAGACAAGGTCGTGGTGCGGCTCGACGACGTACGGTCCGACCCATCCAAGGGACCCAGCGGAAAAATCGTCCGGATATTGGAGCGCGGCAATCCCACCCTGATCGGCACCCTGGCCTTTTCCAAACAATTCTCCTATGTCATGCCGGATGATCCGCGCCTTTTCCAGGACATCTATGTCTCCAAACAATTTCTCAAAGGGGCCGTGGCCAATGACAAGGTCGTGGTACGCATCACCCAATGGCCCTCCAAGCACGTATCGCCAGAGGGGGTCATCGAGGAGGTTCTGGGCAAGAGTTCCGATCCAAAAATCGATCTGATTGCCATTTTAAAGAAGTACCACTACCAGACCGCATTTCCTGCCCCGGTAATGTCTCAGGCTCAGTCCATTCCCGAAACCATTCCGGCCGCGTGGCTGGCCGGCCGGCGCGATCTGCGCAATGACGTCGTGGTGACCATCGACCCGGAAGACGCCAAAGATTTTGACGATGCGGTGAGCCTTCAGCGCGACAAGAATGGATGGCTGCTGGGTGTCCACATCGCGGACGTGTCTTTTTACGTCAAAGAACACTGTGCCATCGACAAGGAAGCGCGTGCGCGCACCACCTCTGTTTATCTTCCTGGGTGCGTGATTCCGATGCTGCCGGAGCGCCTCTCCAACGGCATGTGCAGCCTCAAGGAAGGCGAAGACCGTTTGACAAAAACGGTCCTCTTTCATTGCAGTACGGAAGGGCATATCCATAAGGTGGACATCTTTCCCTCCGTGATCCACTCGGCCAAGCGATTCACCTACGGCGAGGTGCTGCGAATAATCACCGAAAAAGATCCCGCCGTATCCCCTGCCATCCGGCCTTTGGTTCCCGTCCTTCAAGACATGGCCGCCCTGGCGTCCTGTTTTCACCGGCAACGCGTGCAGCGTGGAAGCATCATGCTCGATATTCCCAAGGTGAAAGTTTTACTGGATCACAATCAGTGCGCCACCGGGGTGCAAAAAGAGGTTCAGGACGAGGCGCACGGGCTGATCGAAGAATTCATGCTCCTGGCAAACGAGGCGGTCGCCCGGCACATTTGCAACCGGATGCGGCCTGGGATTTTCCGCATCCACGAACCGCCGGACCGCCAGCCGTTTGAAGAATTTGCCGTGTTTGTGCGCGGCCTGGGATACACCCTGCACACCAACGATATTTCGGTGCACGAAATCCAGGATCTTCTGGAGCGGATCAAGGGAAAGCCCGAGGAAGCCATCATCCACATCAATCTTTTGCGCGCGATGAAACTGGCCGTCTATTCCAATCGAAACATCGGACATTTTGCCCTGGCCTTGAAATTTTACACCCACTTCACCTCCCCCATCCGCCGGTATCCCGACTTGATTGTGCACCGGATTTTGGACCAGATGTGGAGCCGTGGAGTTTCCCGGGGCGCACCCGCCTCAGGAATGCTGGAGGCATCAGAATTGGCTGTCATTGCCGCACACTCCAGCCGCCAGGAGCGGCAGGCATCCGATGCCGAACGCGAACTGACAGACATCAAGGTTCTGCAATACCTGGCCTATCTGGCCGGGCATCACAATAAACGTATTTACGACGCCGTCATCACCGGCATGAAAAGTTTCGGATTTTTTGTGGAGATGGAAGAGACGCTGATCGATGGGATGGTGCACCTTTCCAGCCTGAAGGACGACTTTTATGACGTGGACATGACCCGGCAAGTCGTGACGGGGAGAAAACGCCACCGGAAATTCCGCCTGGGTCAGCGGGTGAGCGTCCGCATTGAAAAAGTAGACATGACAAAACGCCAGGTGGATTTTATTTTGGTTTGATGTGACGGGGCGCTTTTTTTAATACCCGCCGCTCCCGCCATGACAGGCTCTGTATTCCATCCCTCGAGATTTTTTCCAGAATGGGATCGATTTGCTGTCGGATGTATTCTTCCCTGTCTTTCTTGATCCGGTTTGAAACGCGAAGAGCCATCCGAGAAAACAATCCCGCGCGCGGCAGAAATTCCCGGCCCCTCCTGCTTTTGACCAGAACATATCCCACCAAAATTCCGGCCAGAGAGGCATAGCGGGCCGCCTCCGTATAGCGGCCTTCCATGAGGCTGAACCACTCTATGCCGCCGAAGATCACCGCCAGATATTTTGCCTTCATTTGAACCGGCAGGACAAAAAACAACAAGAGCGTGATGACGCGGTGGGGAAACAAAACAGCGTACGCGGTCAAAATCCCAAATACCGCGCCCCCTGGGCCGAGGATGGCGCCGGTCGACTGAGGCCCCAAAAGGGCAGCAACCAGATTGGAGATCACCCCGCAGGAGAAGTAAAACCACAGGAAATTCCGCCCTCCGCCAAGGCCAAACTCAACCTCCGGCGCAAAAAACCACAGGACCAGCAGATTCATCAGAAGAGCCCAAAGACTGGCGTGCAGAAAAAGCCCCGTCAAGGGCTGCCATATCCATCCCTTCTCAAACACCTGGCGTGGAATCATCCCGAAGAGACCAATCAGAATCGAGGAGTTCGAACACAGGAGTTGCACGAAGAAGACCCCCACATGGAGGATCAACAGCAGTTTGATCGCGGAGGTAAGCTGGGCGCCAAAACCGGACAGAAAACCCTGCTTTTCTTGATAACCTGAATCACTCATGGGCGTCCGGTACGCTCTCAGACAACGGTGGGAATCAAAGACATCGTCCGGTCATCCAATGGAGAGGTCTCTGTCATCCGTCCCATTTCTTGCGGGGGTGACTCCTGAGACGGAGATGCGACGGGAGGGATATCCGGTAACGCAGGAGTTCCCCCGTCCGATAAGCCCGATTTCTGAGAAATCACGCCGTAACATCCCATGTCGCGAAATTTTTCATAGCGCTGCGCGATCAGTTCCTCCTGTGTCAATTGATACAGTTCCTTCAAATGACGAAGGATCGATTGCTTTAGATTGGCCGCTGTAACGGCGGGATTCCGGTGCGCCCCGCCCAGCGGTTCCTCGACGATCTCGTCGATAACGCCCAACTCCAGCAGATCCTGTCCCGTCAATTTGAGTGAGGCGGACGCATCTTCCGAGCGTTTTCTGTCCTTCCAGAGAATCGCGGAACACCCCTCCGGAGAGATAACAGAGTAATAGGAATTTTGGAGCATGACGATCCGGTCGCCGACGCCAATGCCCAGGGCGCCTCCGCTGCCCCCTTCGCCGATCACCGTCACGACAATGGGAACCCGCAGTCCAACCATTTCCCGCAGATTGACCGCGATGGACTCGGCAATCCCGCGCTCCTCTGCGCCTACGCCCGGGTAGGCCCCCGGCGTGTCGATGAACGCAACGATGGGGATGGCAAACTTATCGGCCATCTTCATCAGACGCAAGGCCTTCCGGTAGCCCTCCGGATGAGCGCTTCCAAAATTGCGCATGAGGTTTTCCTTGATGTCACGCCCCTTTTGATGCCCCAGGATAAGCAGCTTATGCCCATCCATGCGTGCCAGACCGCCGATCAGGGCCTTGTCATCCCCAAAATGACGGTCTCCGTGGAGTTCCACGTACTCCTCCATCATCAATCGAACATAATCCAAGAAATAAGGCCGGTTGGGATGCCGCGCGATTTGCACCTTCTGCCACGGTGTCAGCTTGCTGTAGATCTCCTGCTTGATCTGGCTGGCCCTCTCTTCCAGTTGGCGAATCTCCTCACTCACATCCATCCTTTGAGACAGGGAGAATTTGCGAAGTTCCTCGATCTTCTTTTCGAGTTCCGTAATGGGTTTTTCAAACGGCAGTCCGTTCATGGGTGTTTGTCCTTTTTTTGGACGCGTCCTCGAATCAGTTCTCTATCGTCACAGGCGTTCCGGATTCCACAATCTTGTAGAGTTCTTCCACATCCTCATTGAGCAGTCTCACACAGCCGGCGCTGGCCTGCTTGCCAATCGTGTCCGGCTCCCAAGTCCCGTGAATTCCATACCCCGGAAGATTGATGCCCATCCAGCGTGTCCCCAAAAGATTTTCCTTGCTTCCAAAGGGAATGAATCCCCCTGCAGGCTTATACCAGGGCGGATTGACCAGCTTGTTGGTGATTTTAAAATTGCCGACAGGAGTGCAATTGGCCTTGCCGGTCCCCACGGGATAGATCTTTATCAGCTGGCCGTCTTCCATGAGGTGCAATGTGTTTTTCGATTTGCTGATCACCAGAGAAAATTTTCCCTTTTCCACCTTGATGATCTGGCCCTTGCGCATTCTCCCTCCGACCAATCGGTTGGCTTCCTTGATCAGATCGGCCGTAACCCCAAACCTTTTCGCGATTTTTTCTGCGCTGTCTCCCTGCACCACCGTGTAGTTCATGCTGGTCGGTGTCGGAATCGGAGAGAACAACAGTTTGATGCCCGCCCGGCCGTACTGGACATACGCGTCTTTGATCAAATTGCTGTCAGGATAGCGTTCGATGACGGTCTTGAGCAACTCCCTGGCCTCGTCGTATTTTCCTTCCTGTTCCTTGATTGTTGCCAGCACGATCATGGTTTCGTCGGCCACGTCGGTGGTGCCGCACCGTTTCAGGCCGTCGGCCAGTTCCCGTGCCGCTTCGGCATATTTTTCTTTGGCAAACAGGGCCGCTCCCACATAGTACTTGGCACGCGCCTTGTCCTTGTCACAGGACGCACGTTCGAGATATTTTTGTGCATAGTCCATGGCCTTGTCTTTCTGCTCCAGGGACTGCATCAACTGGCACAGGAGGCACAGGGACTCAAAACCCTCCTGCGAATTGGGCCGTTTCTGGAATACCTTCTCGAACCGGCCGGCAGCCTGCGAAAACTCTCCCTTGGCCAACAACTCTTTGCCCTCCCGAAACGTGCGTTTTACTTGCAAATTGATCAGCCAAAAAACGCCGTATCCGGCTGCCGCCGTCAAGAGCAAAGCGAGAAATATCGTCATCCACCTCTTTGCCATGCCTGTATCCTCCTTATGATTCCCTTTTCTCCATGGCTTTTACGGCCACATCAGGGGTTGTGTTGCGCCTTGATTTCGTGTCTGTTTTTGCGATGCAGAAAATGCAGTTCTTCCCACATGCCGGAAAGAACATACAGCAAGAAACAGAGAAATACAAAGACTTCCAAATGAAACAGAATGAGCGCCCCACCCACCACGACCAGGACCAAATTCATAAAAGGTTTGGCAGACAATGTGTCGACCGATTTGACGACAGGGTATCGAAGGTTGCTCACCATCAAGATCCCCATGAGCAAAAGCAGAAAGGGCAGGAATTTGCTCAGGGCCCCCAGCGAATATATTTCCGGTATCTCATTCTCCAAAATGAACGTGGAGACCACCATGCCGGCCGCGGCCGGAGACGGAAGCCCCAGGAAGGCCCTCTTCTCCGATACGACGGTGCCGGTGTTGAACCGGGCCAGCCTCATGGCCGCGCAGGCGGCATACAAAAAAGATACGGCAATGCCGATACGCCCCATCTGCCGGCCAAAGAGCTGATACACCAAGAGGGACGGCGCAATGCCAAACGAAACCATGTCGCAGAGCGAATCGTATTCCAAACCGAAATTACTGCTGGTTTTCTGCAGCCGTGCAATCTGGCCGTCAAAAAAATCAAAGACCATCGCGCCCAGGACCAGCCACGACGCCTGGATGTAGTCGCCCCGGATCGAGCAAATCACGGACAGAAAACCACAAAAGAGATTTCCCGTTGTCACCAGATTCGGAAGAATGGGGATGCCCTTCATAGACGTCTCATTCCCTCCGGGCGATCACCGAGAGACCGCCCCGCACGCGCTCACCGGCCCGCACAGTTATCCTTGTTTGAAGAGGCAGATAAACCTCCACGCGGGAACCAAACTTGATCATCCCAATACGCTCTCCCTGAGCGACACGGTCGTTCACCTTTTTTGATAAAACAATCCGCCGGGCAATGGCCCCCGCGATTTGCCTAACCAGGATCTTTCCCCACACCGTACGGATACCGATGCGCTGATTTTCATTGTCCAGCGACGCCTTGTGGTCAAACGCCATGTGAAACCGCCCCTTGTGGTAATCCACCCAGTCGATCACCCCGTCGGCTGGGGCGTAATTCATATGGACATCAAAAATGGACAAAAATATGGCGATCTTTTTGCACCGGCCCTTGGCAAAGTCCGG
>CAZGMX010000071.1:6350-12864 GCA_964526865.1 uncultured Actinomycetota bacterium
GGGAGCGCTTCGATGAGGAATCCTAAAGAACAACGCCAGCAATACTCCCAAGACAAGACATGCGACAGCCAGCGGTCTGGACAAGAAAAACAACACCAACGCCAGGACGAGACCCACACCAAGCCACAGCAGACCTTCCCGGGCAATCGAAAATCCAAAATTTGGCATGGGTAGATTCTATGCGATCTGGGGCATCGGTCAACAAAAATGATTAGAGGACAACATCCGTGCTTTCAATCTATTACAACCATCCTATCGACAAAAAATTAGCTATCTTAAACTAAATGCGGCGGGTGGCGCGGGGCGGGCGCCCATCTGCCCGCAGCGCGGCAGGGGTCCCACAGGGGGATGGGTGACGCGCGAGGACGGATGGGCTGCCCGGCGACAGGACCCGCCGCAAAAAATAAAATCACGGCACGACGGTTTTGATGATTTCACAACCGGTGTCTGTCTGAATTTCAAAATCGCCCAGGCAGGCGGGCAGGAGAAGGAAATCTCCCTTGTTGAGTGTCATGGAATCCTGGGGCATTCCGCAGGGAAACATACGCCCCTGCCCCTCGGAAACAAAATAGACCATGAATTTGGACCCATTGCAGGCATCCTGGTAGAAGATCGGGATATTGACCTTTTCCACCGTAAAATAGTCGCATGTTACCAGCAAGCGCTCCTCCACCGTGGTTTCCTTGGTCACGATGGGGCTGACAATCCGTTCCTCCTCATCATGAAACTGGATGGACGCAAACGCCTCTTCGATCTGCAAAGGCCGTCTTTTCTGGCCGGAAAATTCACGATTCCAGTCGTACAACCGGTAAGTGATGTCTGAATTTTGGTGGACTTCCATCAGCACCATGGACCCTTTCGTCCCATGGACACGGCCTGCGGGAATATAGATGGTGTCCCCCTCCGACACGTCTAATACTTCCAGGCACTCTTCCAGGCGGCCTGCGGCCAGGTACTGCGCCAAACTTTCGGCCGTAACCCATTCCTTCAGCCCGCAGATTACCTGCGATCCGGGCTTTGCCCACAAGACGTGCCACATTTCTGTTTTTCCCCACGTTCTATTCTCCAGGGACCCGCCAAAAGAATCCGGTGGATGAACCTGCACCGAAATCGACTCATGGGCATCCAGCAATTTAAACAACAGGGGAAAACGCCCGAAAAAGCTCTCCACGATGTCGGTCCCCAGCAATTGTGTTGGAAATTCTCCCGCCAGATCGCTCAAAAGCCGGCCGGTGTACGGGCCATTGGCGATTTCACTCACGTCTTCTCCCAGCCACGCGACTTCCCAGGACTCCCCAATTTTTTTGCGCGGCGGAATGGTGCGGCGAAAGCAGGTCTTGAGATCCTGCCCGCCCCAGACTTTTTCCTTGAAGATGGGATAAAACTTTAGAGGATATGCTAGATATTTTTTTGTTTCCATAACGGTGGCATCTTAATCGATAACTTTTTGCCGCACAACAAATGATTAAAATAAATTGAACGTGATCTCTCATTCATGTTTTGGGGTATATTTCTTTATGACAGAATATGAAACCAATTTGAATTGGATCGAAAAGCACCTAGAGACAAGATCGTCTCCGAAAACAGCATCACCGCAATCACCAGGAGCAGCACAATGAATCTTGCCTGCGGAATACCGATTTTCCGCAATAAGACATCGACTCCGTCCAAATAAAGAATAAGAAAAGGGACAAGACAACCGATGATCAGCCTGCCGGATGTCATATAGGGATAATCATGCGAAGGATAGTAGCAGGAACCGAAATCACAGGAGACGGATATCCATCCCAGAAACAGAACGAACAGGACACAGGACAAAAAGCTTAAACCACGCACGATCTGCTGTAGATCGAAACATTTCGCGCAACGGAAAACCGAGTAACAAAAGGAAACGAAGAAAAAAAAGACCGTTGAATAAACATAGATGTGGTCAACAAAAACTGATGCGAGACATTTTCTGTGCCATACGAATTCACCCCTCCAAAAAGTCCTCGTGAGGTTTCCGATAAACAAGGCCACTCCTTTCAATGTAAAAATAGGGTGAAAAGGAATGTCCGTCCATGTTTTGCGTTTCCAACCCATCCACTCCAGATATTGTGAGAAGAAAGAAAAAACTCCTCCTACCCCGCAGTACGCCGCCACCCATATCACGACCGGTATTGCGGCAATAACACTCATCAAACAAAGCAAAGCAATCTCTCTTTTCCATTGTTTGCCACTCCACGCCCTGATCAACCTCGCAAAAAAAACAACAGCAAACACACCGATGATCACAATATTGGATAGTTTGGTTAAAATGGCTGCCGCCATGAGTGCTGCCGCGAGAACATACCAAGTCCAGCGACGGGTAGCAGCCACACAGAGGTCAACCAAAACAACAAACGCGGCAAAAAACGTGAGGGCAGAGAGGCCATCGTTGCTGATTGAATAAAACGCGTCTTGCGAAAAAAACACCAGCATGGCAATTATCCCGATGCGAAAGAACGGTCGGTCAGAAAAATATCTTTTGACAAACCACCAGGAAAGCAGAATCAATACCCCATAAACCCCCACGTAATAAAAGCGAATCCAGTACAACAGTCGCAGTCCTGTAAGTCCCGCGCTTTCCCCGATGTGATACCAGATAGCCGCCATACCATAATAGAGGGGAGGTTGAGCCGTTTCATGATTCCACCTTGCACGGCACGAAGTTCCTCTCTTGGGCGGGGTGGGATTGAGCATCAACAACTCCTCCTTCGTGAAGTCTTTTGGATTAAAAATATCGTCGGATGCAAAAAGGTACTCGGGTGACGAAAAAGTCGCGATCACCTCACTGGATTTCTCGCTGAAATCTTCTTTTCCCCTCGGAAAATGGCCGTGGGCATATTTATACACGACATCAAAATGCGATGGTTCATCCACGTTGTTAAAAAACGGGAACGCGGCGCTGAAAAGAAAAATGCGAACACCGGCCACAACACAGAGCGCCAGCACGACCCAAGGTTCCCATACACGGATACCGGACCTGTTCCACGAGGGGAAATGGCTGAACAATTGTCGTGTTTCCATCGTGTCATCTCTACCGGACGTATGCCCTCAGCGCCTCCATCACCTGTTCCATGTCTTCCGGAATGGGCGCCGCGCAGCGAATGATTTCCCTGCTCCGTGGATGACGAAAGGCCAGAGTCCAGGCGTGGAGCATCTGCCGGGCTATTTGAAGGGGCATGGCGCTGCTGTGCCTTCTCTTTCCGTACTGCTCATCCCCCAAAATGGGAAACCCCATCGCGGCCAAATGCACCCGGAGCTGGTGTGTTCTGCCCGTCGTAGGGGTCAACTTCAACAGCGTGCACCCCCCCATCTCTTCCAACCGCTCATACGTTGTCCTTGCCTCCCGCCCCTCGGGCCGAACAGCCATCTTTTTGCGGACCGTGGGGTGACGGCCAATTTTCATTTCAATGATGCCGCTCTGCTGAACCATCCGGCCGGCCACGATCGCCGCATACTCTTTTTTTATCTCCCTGCCCTCAAACTGGTCGGCCAGCCCCTTGTGGGCCCGATCATTCTTGGCCACCACCAGACAGCCGGAGGCCTCCTTGTCGAGGCGGTGTACGATACCCGGCCGGAGGACGCCGTTGATCGAAGAGAGATCTCTCGTGTGAAACAACAGCGCGTTGACCAGGGTGCCGTCCAGGTGTCCTGGAGAGGGATGGACCACAATGCCCGGTCTTTTGTTGAGAATGAGAATGTCAGAATCTTCGTAAAGGACCTCCAGAGGGATGTCCTGGGCCTCGACGTTCAACGCGACTGTCTGCGGCACGTGCAGGACAATCACGTCGCCGTTGTGGACCTGCCGGTGGGATTTGACCTTGCGACCGTTCACAAGCGCCTGCCCCGCTTCGATGAGTTTTTGGCAATAACTGCGGGAGAGGTCCGGCAGGACCGCGCTCAAATATTTGTCCAATCTTGCGGGATTCTCCTCCTCCCCTACCACGAAACGAAAATCGCTGGCTTCCATGGTCATACCGGTTGGGGCGATTGTTGCCCGCGATGCAGGAGTGCCAACCCCGCCAGGCCGGCCATGATCCCGGCGGCGCTGAGCCACTGCGGCAGTGTCCATCCCATCGCCACAGTGGGATTGTCCCCCCGCAGCAGTTCCAAACCAAAGCGGATCAGACCGTAGCCAAACAGATACGCAAAAAAAGTAGTTCCAGTCCGCGTCTTGCGATCGTCGATGACGGTCAACGCACAAAACAACGCCGCGTCCATGAGACTGGAAATCCACTGGACGGGCACCACGCTCAGCGAAGTGGAATCCCAGGGGGTGAGCCACCCCCTCGCCTCGTGGTCCGTAAACACCGCACTGCCGCGTGGAAAACGGATGCCCCAAGAACCGTTTGTAACGACTCCGTAGCAGCAGCCGTTGAAATAACATCCCAGCCGTCCGATGGCCTGTCCCAAAGCCAGCGCGGGCATAAAGATATCCGCCACTTCAAAAAATTTCCGTTTGCCATGCCAGATCACAAACACGCTGACCGTAACGGCCATTACGAACCCTCCGAAATAGGAGAGGCCGCCGTGTTGCACCATGAGGATTTCCAGCGGGGCCGTCCGAAAATAAGTCCAATTTTCCACCACGTACAACAGCCGCGCCCCTGTGATCGCGCCGGCCATGACACCGAGAAATACGTTGAAGATGAGATTTTTGCTGATTCCGGCCCGCGCAGCCCGGTCCAGGACGATTCTCAGCCCCGCGAGGAAAGCCAGCGCGACAAGGGTGCCGTACGTATAGATGGGGAATTTGAAAGGGATCAGGATGGGGTGCATGGGGAAAATTTATTCATTGTGGATCTTTGGTTTTGTGTGTCCTCAAAACGTGCACCATTAATAAGAAAGATCCTATACACAGCGCGCTGTCTGCAACATTGAATGCCGGCCAGTGCAGGTTTCCCACATAGCAGTCAAGAAAATCCACCACGTATCCAAAGCGCAGTCTGTCCACCAGGTTGCCGGCCGCCCCGCCGCACACCAGCCCCAGTGCGATCTTCAGGAGAAGAGGGATATTCCGGGCCGTAGCGGAAAAGACAAAAATCGCAGCAACCGTGACGGCCGCGAGAATGGTGTAGACAGGCGCCCCGGACGGAAACATTCCAAAGGCAGCGCCGCGATTGAATACCAGAGACAGATTGAAGAAGCCTGGAACAACGCTCAGGGGTTCAAACACCCTCAGACAATGCAGAGCGAGGAACTTGGTCAGAATGTCACCGGTAAAGACAACAAAGGCTGTGGCCAGGATCCAAACTGTTTCCCTCCTTGGCATGGGCTCCCTGACTATCTCTTGCGCTTCTTTTCTTCTTTTTCCTGACACGCCGTGCAGCAACGGGCATAGGGCAGGGCCTTGAGCCTTTTTTCGGAGATCGGTTTTTCGCACATTTCGCAATTGCCAAATTCGCCGTTGTCAATCCGCTCGATGGCCTCGTCGATCTCGTACATTATTTCCTGCTCATTGGAAAACAGAGAAAGCGCAAATTCACGGTCAAAATTGTCCGTGGCGACGTCCGCCATGTGCAGGGAATATCCTGACAGGTCCCCCGATTGATCCCGCTGGGTTTTCTTGAGGGTCTCTTCCCCCAGATGCTGTATCTCGCCGCTCAGCCTCTCCTTTTTTTCCAAAAGGATTTCACGATATTTTTTCATCTCTCTCTTATTCATTGTGCAAACCCTCCACGGCTATGAATTGTTCTGATCGACAAGGCTGCGGACAACTGCCACACACTTTGAACACAACCGGGGATGGCCTGTGCTCGCGCCGACCGACGGATGATATATCCAGCAACGCTCGCACTTTGCCCCCCGTGCCTTTTGGATACCAATCCAAAGGGCGGGGATTATATCAGACTTCACAAAATCGTCAGTGTTTTTTTGCGACGCAATGTCCACCTGCGAGACAATGAACAGGGACGGCAGTTCTTTTTCATGCCGCAAGAGCAATTTATGCAGTTCCGGATCCTCAACCCAGAGTGAAATTGCGGCCTCCAGAGCACTTCCGATCTGCTTTTTTTGGCGGAATTGCTCCAGAACTTTGAGGACTTCCTGGCGCACCTCCAACAGCCGGTCCCAGGAGGGCACCAGATCACGGGACTCACACTCCTTGGAAACCACCGGCCATTCGGCCAGATGCACGCTGGATGGAAGGCACGGATCTTTTTCCCGCAAGAGAGTCCACACCTCCTCCGCCGTGAAGGGAAGGATGGGACTGACGATGAGTGTCAGATCCTTCAATATCTCCCACAGGGCCGTCTGACTAGACCGGCGCACGGAATCGCCCGGATGCTGCGTATAAAGTCTGTCCTTGAGAACATCGAAGTAAAACGCGCTCATCTTGATCACACAGAAATCGTAAAGGTGGCGGTAGACCTTGTAAAACTCGAACGCGTCATAGGCCTTTTCACACCCGTGAACGAGCTGCCTCAATTGATGCAGGGCCCACCGGTCGATTTCACTCATGGCCGGCACGTCCACGTGGTTTTTCTCAATA
>CAZGMX010000072.1:0-255 GCA_964526865.1 uncultured Actinomycetota bacterium
AGAAGAAGTTGCCCGAAGGGGAGGAGTCGATGGAGGAATGAAAGTTCTTTTGACAGAATGCCGCACAGTCTCGATAATTGCACGGTTGTACGGACTGATAATTACTTTACGAAAGGAGCCATATCCATGCGATATGTTACATTGAGTGTTGCCCTGGCTTTTGTCTTGATGACATTGATTGCGTTGAGCGGATGTGAAACTGCCCGGGGGACGGGACGGGATATCTCCAACTTGGGGAAGCTCATTTCCGGAGAT
>CAZGMX010000072.1:265-12798 GCA_964526865.1 uncultured Actinomycetota bacterium
GATGACGTAGGAACGACATTGAAAAAATATAATATATTCTTGTGCCTGGCTATTCCGGGGCTTCTTCTGGCGGTGTCCTCGTGCCAGACGGTTCAGGGGATGGGCAGGGACCTGGGAAATTTTGGCAAATCTCTCGTCTCGCCCAAGCAGAAAAAGCCGGATCAATCGGCCGCACCTGCGGCGCAAGCGTTTGCCGCCAGCGGTCAGAAGATTTCTGTTGCTGGCAAGGATGCCAAGAAGAAGGTTCCCCCGTCCCCGGCGGGGAGGAGCAAGGATAACAAAGCGCCGGATTCTACCCGTGAGAAAAAAAGAACAGCGCCCCTGAGCCAGATGAAAGACCGGATGCTCCAGAAAGAAATGTTTGATGCAGACGAAAGGGAGACATCCGATGGCGTGAGTCTGGAGAAATTCTCCGAAGAATCGGAACTTCAGGCGGTTCCCGAGCGTGTGGAGCCTTTGCCCGGCGCGATGGAAGTGGATGTTAACGGCGACGGAGTTCCGGAAGCGCGGTACCGGCAACGATAGAAGGGATCACACCATGTTTGAGACGATACGGCAGGATTGGAAGGCGATATTTGACCGCGATCCCGCGGCCAGGGTGTGGGGGGGGACACTCATTGTTCTACTCTCCTACCCCGGATTTCATGCTGTTTTCTGGCACCGGATTTTGCATGTTCTTCACGCCCGGTGGAAAGTTCCCATTTTTCCGCGGCTTCTCTCACAGGTCGTTCGTTTTTTTACCGGAATTGAAATCCATCCGGGGGCGACGATTGCCCCGGGATTTTTTATCGACCACGGCATGGGGGTTGTGATCGGAGAGACATCCGTAATCGGCAGGAACGTGACCCTGTATCAAGGAGTGACACTGGGCGGGGTTGGCCATGAAACAGGCAAGCGCCATCCCACCATCGGTGACAATGTGACAATTGGGGCCGGCGCCATCGTCCTGGGAAACATCGTGATAAGCAATAACGTCAATATCGGGGCGGGATCGGTGGTTATCAAACCGGTGCCGGACAATTGCACTGTGGTGGGGGTGCCCGGCGTGATTGTCCGGCGCAAAGGCATGAAGGTGTCCTCCGTGGTCAAACTAGATCATGCCGATCTGCCCAATCCCATTGCAGAGCGTCTGGCCCTCCTCCAAAAAGAAATCGACGCGATCGAACATCACGTCCACATGTTCAAGAAGGAGCACAAAATCAATACCGCCGATTCGGGCGATTCGGAAAATTCTGGTTCTTGAGAAATATTGAGTGATTTCTTTTTGCTGATGTTCTTTTCCCCCCTCACCTTAATCCTCTCTTCCCAAAGGGGGAGAGGGATAGGGTGAGGGGGTGTTTTTGCTGACGAAAGAGGTGTTCTCGTGTTTCCGGATTATCGACTAGCCAATTCGATTGCCGAACTGTTCCGGCGAATCCCTCCGGCCCAAGTCCGGGATATCTTCGCGCGCTTCCAGGAGGAGGCCAGGAACCGGGGAATGGATTACGAGGAAGAAGACGGCAGTCTGCGTATCATCCACACGTTTTTGAGGCCGCGGCTCATCGACGAAAAACAAAAAAAATATTTTCACGAAGTCTGCCTGCAGATGAACGCGGCATTCAACAGCCTTGCAGTCCTGCGTCAGCGGCATCCTGTGGTGAGGGAGCTTCTGCAACTGCCTCCCCAAGAAGAGGCGTGGTGGGGTCTCATGCCGGGAGATTCTGCCGGCCCCCTGTTGAATTTTTCGCGGTGGGATGCCAACGCCAATTTTAGCGGCACAACCTGGCGCGCCCGTTTTCAATTTTTTGAAGTAAATGGCGTGGGTGTTGGAGGGATTCACTACTGCCCCACACTGGAAACCATTGTTTACGATGTGGTTCTTTCCGAACTGCAAAAGGTGGATCCTTTGTTGGTCTGTCATCGAACCGACGACGCGCGGGACATGCTGTTGTCGGAACTGTCCAATCATGCGCGGCTCATCGGCCGGCCGAAGGCGCGGCTGGGATTCATGGTGGATACTCGCTGGAAGGGCGGTCCCAACGAGTTTCCCAAACTCACCGAATACGCGGGGAAAAAGGGTTTTCAGGCGGTGTGCTGTGATCCGCGCGATCTGGAATTGAGAAAAGGGGAAATCTGTTACGGTGATTTTGTCATCGATGTCTTATACCGGGACACGACCCTTTCGGAATTTGTGGAGATGGAAGAGGCGGGAGAGGACATGTCCGCTATCCGCCGGGCGGTTGCCACCAACCGGTTGGTCTCCAGCCTCGGGGGCGAATTGGATCACAAGAGTTGTTTTGAGATATTTTCCGATCCGCAGTATCACCGCTGGTTCACGCCGGCTCAACGGCGGTTTTTTGTGCGCCATATTCTCTGGACCCGGCTCATGCGGGAGACATCCACCACGGATCCCAAGGGTCGCACAATTGATCTGGTGAAATACGTCCGTCAGCGCAAAGACAATCTCGTGTTCAAGCCCACGCGGGGTTTTGGCGGCGAGGGAATCCTCTTGGGGGAGACTGCCACTCACAAAGAATGGCACCGGGCCATCCAGAGGGCTCTGTCGGAAAAGGACCAGTGGACCATTCAGCGCAAAGCCGTCGTGCATCGAAAAAAATTCCCCGATCTCAGTGAAAAAGGAATGCTGATCGAACGACGTCTCAACGTCGTCTGTGGCTTTATCGCGGCGCCGGGAAGTCTGGCCATTCTGGGGCGTGCCTCGCCCCGCCAGATAGTCAATGTCGCCCAGGGCGGGGGAATGACAGCTCTTCTTTTGTGTCTCAACCGCTAAAAAAAATCCCTTGCAAAGCGGTAAAAAAAGAACATAATATCGCATTGCCCGATGCTGGGAATTATTCTATCCATCGAAGTTGTAGTATGTTACGCACATTTTGTGCGTGAATAAAATTGGAAGGTTTTGCATCAGACAGATTCTCAAGGCGAAGGGGGGCTCTTATGGCAGAAAAGAAAAAGAAAGAAAAGGCAAAAAAATCCAAACTTCGTCCTAAGAGCAAATCGAAAGTTGTTCAAAAGAAAGTGCTCAGCAAGCCTCAAAAACAGAAAGCGAAAGTGGATTTGGGTGCCAAGAAAGCGGCGAGGAAACCGTCTGCCAAAAAGACGGCCGAGTTCAAGGACGAGGAGCAAGGTCCGGAGGATTTAAAAAAGCGTTTTTTTGTGCCCGAGGAGGAAGAGGAAGAAGAAAAAGGCAGTGAATCCTATGACGCGGATAGTGATGCGTCGGTCCGGCATGCCCCGCACATGGACGAGAGTATTCAAGACTATTTTAACCGCCTGGAGGAAGTCTACGAGCCGGAGGAGGAGGAAGAGGAGGAGGAAGAAGAGGAAGCCGCCGAAGAAGGAGCCACCGCGGATACCGAAGAGGAAGATTTAGAATGGGAAGAGGGAGAGGCACAGGAGGAAGAGGAGGAAGAACAATAATTGTGCGCAGCCGCGGGGGGTGTCTGGGAAATAGATCAGATGGGTGCTGGAGTACTCTAGCGCCCTTTTTTCTTGTTTCCCCCCGGTTGGATATGATAATGGGGATGTGAAAACGCAATATGTTTAAAAAAATCAAAAAGCTAATCTGGGGGGAGGAGAAAAACCCCCTCGATCCGCAAATTTTCCACAAACTGACTCTGGTGGCGTTCCTAGCCTGGGTGGGGGTTGGCGCCGACGGTTTGTCGTCCGCTTGTTACGGTCCCGAAGAGGCATTTCTTGCCCTGGGATCCCACCGGTTTATTTGCATCCTTGTCGCGCTGGCGACCGCGATCACCGTTTTCATCATTTCCGCCGGATATTCGCAGATCATCGAAATGTTTCCCCAGGGCGGCGGGGGATACCTGGTCAGCACAAAACTTCTCGGCCGTCATGCGGGATTGGTTGCCGGCTGTGCGCTGATCGTGGATTATATTTTGACGATCAGCGTCTCCATCTCATCCAGCGGGGATGCCATTTTCAGCTTCTTGCCGATTGCGTGTCTCCCGTATAAATTTTCTTTCAAAATATTTCTGGTCTGTCTTCTCATCTTCATGAACTTGCGCGGGGTCAAGGAGTCTGTCATGGCCCTCCTGCCCATATTTCTTGCCTTCATCGTGACACACATGGTGCTTTTGATACTGATTTTTGGAAAACATTTTAGCCAAATCGATGATGTGATCGTTTCTCACGGCCAGCAATTTTCCAAGGAGCTGGCCACGGTGGGGATTTTTCCCCTGATCTTGATTTTTGTCCGCGCATACGGCATGGGGGCAGGAACATACACGGGAATCGAGGCGGTCAGCAACAGCATGCACCTGCTCAAGGAGCCCAAGGTGGAAACAGGGAAAAGGACGATGCTGTACATGGCCACGTCCCTGTCTATTCTCGCCGGCGGCATCATGGTCGGGTACCTTCTGTTCGATGTCCATCCCATTTTGGGCAGAACCTTGAACGCGTCGCTTGCGAGAGCCGCCACGAGCAGCTGGAATCTTCCCGGAATGCCGTTGGGGGAGATTTTTAGCACCATCACACTTCTGTCTGAAGCGGCCCTCTTGTTTGTCGCTGCCCAGGCCGGTTTTATGGGAGGGCCGGGTGTTCTGTCTTATATGGCGCTCGACAACTGGGTGCCCAAACGGTTCACGTATTTGTCGGACAGGCTTGTGACGAAGAACGGCGTATTGATCATCGGCATCTGCGCGTTGAGTCTGCTCATCTATACCAAGGGGAGTCTGAAAATCCTTGTCGTTATGTACAGCATCAATGTGTTTATTGATTTTGCCATTTCTCTGACCGGGGTGACACTGCACAGGCTGAAGGAGAAAGGGAAGAATTGGAAGCGCAAAGTCATCAATACGGGTACCGGTGCGGTGTTGACGGCGGCCATCCTGATCGTGATGGTCGTGTCGAAGTTCAGAGAAGGAGGGTGGGTGACGATTGCCATCACGGCGTCGCTTCTGGCAGTTTGCCTGATCATCCATCACCACTATTCCAACGTCAACAAGACACTGCGCCGTCTGGATGAAATGCTGGTCAATATCCCGTTCCCGCCGGTCTCGGGAGAAAAGCCCAAATTCAATCCCAGGGCCTCAACGGCCGCAATCCTTGTGACGGGATTCAACGGGCTGGGGATCCACTCCCTCTTGGCCATCAAACAGCTCTTTGGGGACCACTTTAAAAATTATCTCTTTGTGTCGGTGGGGGTGATCGACACCAGCCAGTTCAAAGGAGTGGATCAGATCGAGGCGCTCCAAAAAAATACAGAGGAGGGGCTGAAACAGTATGTCGATTTGACGGCCCACATGGGCATGTACAGCGAATACCGCTGTGCGCTGGGGACCGACGTGATCGAAGAACTCGTGGGGCTATCCCAAAAGATCGTGAAGGAATTCAAACACGTCGTCTTTTTCGGCGGGCAACTCGTGTTCCGGGACGAAAACGTCTTTTCCAGAATGCTGCACAATCAAACGACGGCGCTTTTACAAAAGCAATTCCATTTCAGCGGCCTGCCCATTGTGGTTCTACCCATCCGCGTGATGTAATCAGCCTGGTGAAAAAGGTTTTTTTAGCAGATAGACGGGATCGTTTGGGCGCAAATCCGCATCGCATCCGCACGGGAACGCTGAAATCAAAGGGTTGGTTAAGCTGCGCGTTGGAGAATCTTTTGTGCCCTGTGCTGTGTGTTCAGTTTTGAAATCAAAGACGGCGCTGAAGCATTCTGAATCGTGACAATACTCCAATCGGTCCCCGCCACGTCCCGAACGGCCGTCGGCATTTGCGCCGGCAGAGGCTGGAGAGATGGACCGAACGCGGCATAGGCGGCGACTGCCGACCCGATCACGATCATGCAAACAGCTAAAACGGTCATCTGAGAAAGGAATTTCATAACAAACCTCCATTGGGATAGGCTAAAAGCATATATCAGCTGGGGCAATTCGTCCAAGGAAAAATGGGCCAAGAATCGGCCAACGGGCTCTCAACTGCCCCAGAGCTGGTCGAATTTTTCCATGTATTTTTTTACCGCTTTGGGGTTTTTGGTGAAATTCAAACAGCCCATGTCGTCGCTGTCCCCCGGTTCCGTCCAATCGTATGGGCCGACCACCAGAAGTTCTCCGTCGAATATGGCAAAGGAAAGACGCATGTCTCCCGCATCAGTGATTCCCCTCCCCAGTTTGATAGGAATCTTGTTGTTGCGAAACATCGCGTAATCAGAGCGGGTCAGCGTGGCCGCATTATCGTCCAGGATGATACGGATGTAAACCCCTCGATCGCGGGCACCGAGGAGAGACAGGGACACCTCGGGCAGGAAAAGGTTGTAGGCGGCAATGCAGATGGAGGATTTGGCTCCCTGGACAAGTCCTGCCAGCTTTGCTCGGATGTTCGGCGTGAACTCGACCTGGATGGGATATTTCTCTTTTTCTGCCTCGCCTGTCTTGGGGGGCGCTGCATTTTTTGGAGAATCCAGATTGGAGGCGAGCTCCTCTTCGCCTCCGTCGTCCCAGAGAACATCGCTATTCTGTCCCTGCCCCCTCACGGGCAAGGGAATAGCGATGAGAGAAAGACAGGACAACGGCAAAATTGCGATGACAGAGAGAAATGTTTTCATGCGCATAAAGAACTCTAAAACAGCATGCCGAAGAGAGGGGTTGAACCTCCACGGCCTTTCGGCCACTAGACCCTGAATCTAGCGCGTCTGCCAATTCCGCCACTTCGGCACTAATGATAGCGTTTAGAAAAGAACTCACGAAAAATCACAACAACTCCGCGGCGATGGAAGCCAGCTCGCTTCGCTCGCTCTTTGTCAGCGTGACATGTCCGTGCAGGGGGTGATCCTTGAGCCTTTCCACTGCGTAGGACAGGCCGTTGGAGCTCGCGTCCAAATAGGGATTGTCGATCTGATAGGGATCGCCTGTCAAGACCATCTTGGTGCCGTGGCCGGCGCGGCTGATGATGGTCTTGATCTCATGCGGTGTCAGATTCTGTGCCTCGTCCACCAGAATGAACTGATTGGGGATGCTTCGGCCCCTCATATAGGTCAAGGCCTCCAGCACGAGTTTGCCCTCGTTCATGAGCTGGTAGATTTTGACCTCCGCGTCCGTGGAGCGGTAACTCAGAATGAATTCCAGATTGTCGTAGATGGGGTCCATCCAATGCTCCAGTTTTTCCTCCTTGCTGCCCGGCAAATAGCCGATGTCTTTGCCCAACGGCATGATGGGGCGGGAGACCAGCATCTTCTGATATTTTTTTTCCGCGACCACTTCTTGAAGCCCAGCCGCCAGGGCCAGCAGCGTCTTGCCTGTTCCTGCCTGCCCCATCAGGGTTACCAGACGGATGTCAGGATTGGCCAGAAGATCCATGGACATGCGCTGTTCGATACTGCGCGCAGAGATGTTCCACCATTTGATTTTTTCGTCCTTCATGAGGACGAGCAAGTGCTGTTTGTGGTCGTGCCGGAACAGCGCGGTCTGAGCGTCTTCCGTGCTGACAAGCTGAACGTATTCGTTAGGACAGAGGTTCAATCCCTCGGGGGAAAATTCTCCCCTCTTGATGTAGCTGGCGAATTTTTTTGGATTGGCCTGCAGTTTGCGCCATCCGGAATAGAGTTTGTCAAAATCCACCTTCTGTTTTTCAAAGTCAACCGCTTGCACGCCCAGGATATCTGACTTGATGCGCGCGTTGATGTCCTTGGAAACGAAAATGACGTGTTTCCCTTCTTTTCGAAGCATGTGCGCCACCATCAGAATTCTGTTGTCGGTGACGTGGGTGTCCAAATCGATGTCTTTGGGCGGCGTGATGCGCTGCGAAATGATCTGGAGCGTTCCGGTGTTTTCCATTTTAACGCCGCTGCTCAACGGTCCCTTCTTTCGCAGAGAATCCAGCGTCCGAATCACAGAACGGGCATTTCTGCCCCGTGTGGATGATTCCTTCTTGAACCGGTCCAGTTCCTCGATTACGTCCAATGGCAAGACCACGCGATTGTCGCCAAAAGATTTGATGGCCTGGGCGTTGTGCAACAAGACATTGGTGTCTAAAACAAATATTTTTTCCATAATGTGGAAATTATTATAACATAACTATGTGCGGTTCAAAGCACTATCGTTCTTGCTTTTTTGCTAAAAACAAGTTAAAATCCCTTTGTGAAAACGCCCAGAGGAGGAGCCCCCAGTGGAGATTGCAGGGAAGAGTACCTTTGTTTGTGATCTGGAACCGGAGAAGATCCGGATATTGAAGGAGTATTTGATCCAGAGGGGATATTTATTTTCGAAAGTTCCCTATACCCATTTCAGCGCGTCCAAGGAAAAGCTGACAGTTACCGTCTATCTGAAAGGGAAATTGGTGGTGCAGGGGAAGAGGGCGGCGGAGTTTGTGGAGTTTTATCTGGAGCCGGAGCTCTTGAAAAAGATTACGATCAGTGACGGGAAAAAAATTGCCATGGAATATGGGGAGAGCCGGATCGGCGTGGATGAAAGCGGCAAGGGCGATTATTTTGGTCCCCTGGTGGCAGCGGGCGTGTATGCTGATGCGAAGGACATCGAGAAGCTCGGCGAAATGGGGGTCAAAGATTCCAAGCGGATTACGGATGCCCGGGTGGAGCAACTGTCCCGACAGATCATGTCCAAATACTTGTACACGACCGTGGTGATCGGTCCGGAAAAGTACAATGAACTGCAGAAAAAAATGGGCAACGTCAACTCCCTGCTGGCCTGGGCGCACGCCCGCACCATTGAAAATCTCTTGACGAAGGTGCGGTGCACCAAGGTGGTGGTGGATCAGTTTGCCAACAAGCGGCTGGTGGTCAATGCACTCATGAAAAAGGGCAAGGAAGTGAATTTGGAGCAGAGGCACAAAGCGGAGACGGACCTGGTGGTGGCGGCGGCTTCCATCGTTGCTCGCGCGGAATTTTTGCGGCGGCTCAAGCAGGCGTCTTCCGAGGTTGGTATCCCCCTGCCTAAGGGGGCGTCGAAGAAGGTGGATGAGGCGGCCCAGCGCGTTATGAAGGAAAAGGGGGAGGCGGTGCTGCAAAAATTTGCCAAGATGCATTTCCGGACGACGGAGAAAGTCAAAGGGGCTGTTGGCTGCGGGACGGCTTTGCCGGAAGAAGAAGAATCCAACGGGGGAGCCGAAGAGAAGCCGACGGACTCCTAGCGCAATGTCATGACAGAAAAAAAAGGAGAGGGAGTTCTCATCACCAACCGCAAGGCACTGCGGGATTTTTCGATTTTGGAATCCATGGAATGCGGGATTGTGCTGCAGGGGACCGAGGTGAAGTCTCTGCGGGAGCACCAGGCAAATCTGAACGACAGTTTTGCCCGGGTATTTAAAGACGAGGTGTTTTTACACAACATGCACATCAACCCCTATAGTTTTGGCAATATTTACAACCACGAGCCGGCGCGGTCCCGCAAGCTTTTGCTGCACAAAAAGGAAATCCGCTGGCTGGTGGGACAGACAAGCCTCAAGGGCATGACGCTGATCCCCTTGAAGTTGTATCTCAAGAATGGTATTGTGAAGGTTCAATTGGCGGTGGCCAAGGCTAAGACGACCATCGATAAGAGGGAAGACCTGAAGAAGAAGGCGGCCCAGATGGAAGTTCAGAGGGCCGTCCGTTCAAGGATGAAGCGTTAGCAGGGTCGTTCTTTGATAAGGCACAGTTCGATCTACCGATTCGGGGGTGACCAGGCTTCGACTCGGATAGTGCGGAACTGGTGGCATGCGGAGGGTGTCAGGTGGCCTCCTAAAAACCTGACAAAACACAAACGCTGACAAGAACATAGTACCCTTCGAGAAAATCGGGGAGAAGGTAACGACTCCTACGATGAACCTCGGAGTGTTAGCGCTCGCCGCCTAGAGTGGCGACGTCTTTAGGGGAGTTGCCTGCGGTACCTTAAAGGCGAACAAACGCGGGCTGGCGCGCTGTATTGCCGCAATGCAGTGCGCGAGAGCAGGTGCGGATAGCGCAAGGAGAAACCTGCATGTTGGTGGCTCTTTGTGCGACGCTCCAATAAACATGCTAAGCATGTAGAGGCCGTTCCAATATCTACCCAAGGACGTGGGTTCGACTCCCACCACCTCCAGGATGTTGAAACTAGAAAATCGTTGTATGGTAAGCAAGGAAAGCGTTGGTATAGCACGTGGGAATTGAAGCCGACCCGAGCGCGTCCGCAAGGACGAAGAAGCGCACCCTTCCCCGCCATTGAAGAGGCGGGGTGGGTACCCGGCCGGCTGCTAATCATTAAAAGCCAAAGAAAAGCATATTACAGAGTGTCTATGGAGGAGGAGGCGACGAGAGGAGCCGGGGGAGCAGGACTCCCACCACCTCCAAGCACCTCCAGTCCCGGCTTGAGGCTCGCCGGGACAGAGCAATCGAGAATAGAAAATTGAGAAAGAGTGAGAAATGGATGAAGTGCTAAAAGAAATCGACAAACTGCAAGAAGAAATCAATTCTTATAGGCCTCTGCCGTCGAATGTCTTGAATCAATTGAAAGGGTATTACCGGGTGGGGATGACGTATGCCTCAAACGCATTGGAGGGGAATTCTCTCACCGAAACAGAAACGAAGGTGATTTTAGAGGATGGCATAACGATAGGCGGCAAACCCATCAGGGACTACTACGAGGCATTAGGTCATGGGGAGGCGTACGATCATATCCATTGTCTTGCCAAAAGCAGGGGATTTACCGAAGGCGATATAAAGAAACTGCACAGACTTTTCTACCGTAGAATTGACGAGACAAGGGCCGGAAAGTACAGGAAAGAGAAAGTTTTTATTTCCGGTTCAAAATATTCTCTTCCCGGTCCGGAAAAGGTTCCGGGATTGATGGGCGGATTGATGACGAAGATTGACTGCTGGGGAAAAAAGATGCATCCCGTAGAATACTCTGCATTGGTCCATAAAGAGATTGCTTTTATCCATCCATTTGTTGACGGCAACGGCAGGGTTGCAAGGCTTTTGATGAACTTGATTTTATTGCAAGCAGGTTATTGTCTTGCAGTCATTCCGCCCATTTTGCGCAGAGATTATATTCAGGCATTGGAGAAGGCACACGCGGACGATAAGTGTTTTATGGGATTTATCGCAGGAGCAGTGAGAGAAACACAAAGGGACTACCTGCGGCTTTTAAGGGCATAGAAAATCAAAGGAGAACACAACCATGGGAAAGAACAGAGCAAAAAGATTACGCAGAGCGAGCCGAAAGCGCGCGATGCGAAAGGGCCGCATGAACAAACAGGCCAATCACGGTGCCCGTCCGCGCAGTGCCCATTAACAATCCGGAGC
Source organism: uncultured Actinomycetota bacterium (assembly GCA_964526865.1). Taxonomy (GTDB): domain Bacteria; phylum Auribacterota; class Ancaeobacteria; order Ancaeobacterales; family CAZGMX01; genus CAZGMX01. The sequence goes on from CAZGMX010000072.1 coordinate 11,496, forward strand.
CCATCATCGTTTCAAGTCTGTGTCGCACCGCCGTGCGCAGGGTGTGTGTTTTCTTTTTGGTGCTGGGAGCCGGGCTGTGGCCTGTTCGTCCAGCGGAGGCCGCGATCGGTCCCGTACAGCCGCAGGAGTATGGGGACGTCGTAAAGAAGCGGATCGCCCAGGTCAAGACCATCGTCATTGATCCGGGCCACGGCGGCAACGATGAAGGTGCCGCGGCGCCTGGATCCCGCCTCAAAGAAAAGGATGTGGCGCTAAAGATTGCCCTGGTGGTCCGCGACGAATTGATCCAGGCGGGATTTCGCGTCATCATGACCCGGCAGGACGATCGCTATGTCTCTTTGCAGGAAAGGGCGCGTCTCGTCAACTCCCAGGAGGCCGACTTCTTTTTGAGCATCCACGCCAATGCCGCAAAGACAAGGCTGGCGCGTGGTTTTGAGACATTCTACTTGTCCGACCCCGTGAACGATGCCTACGATCCGGAGAAGATGCCCGATGAGAGTTATCTCCGCTATGAGTTTTTTTACGATGACCACAAGGAACTGGGCCGTGTTCTTTTGACCCTCATGGACAAGGCGTCCAGCGAGGACCGGGCCAAGAGCATCGATTTGGCGGAGATGATCCGGGATGCTATGAAGGCAAAATTGCACAGCCGGGACCGCGGCGTCAAACGGGCGCGTTTTTTTGTTCTGAAGAAGACCGACATCCCAGCGGTCCTGGTGGAGGTCGGATTTCTCTCCAATCCCAAAGATGAAAATTTATTAAAATCCTTGAAATATCAAAAAAAAATCGCGCAGGCGATTGCCCAAGGGTTGATCCTGTTTCGGGAGAAACAGGCGTGCACAAGCCGGGTGGTGGAGAAGTAGGAGGTATTTTCGTTTTGGACAAGAAGGAACAGCTCGGCAACGTGAAGGAAATATTCCGGTCCCTGCAAGGCGAAGGGAAGTATGCGGGGCTTCCTCAAATTTTTGTGCGATTGAGCTCTTGTAATCTTTGCTGTACCTATTGTGACACGGAGCACCGCTGGGGGTGCGAGATGACGGCCACAACGGTGTGCGAAGAGGTAAGACGGCTGTGCAAAAGGTTGCCGGCGGTGGGTTCTGTCAGTGTGACGGGAGGGGAGCCCCTTCTGCAGGCGGGTTTCTTGAAAGTTCTTTTGCCGCGGCTCAAACAGGCGGGACTTCGGATTTTTCTTGAGACCAATGGTACCCTGCCGGAACCGTTGAAGAATATCCTCCCATGGGTCGATGTCGTATCGATGGATATCAAGCCGGACAGCGCGGCGCATTGTGGGAACCAATGGAGC
>CAZGMX010000073.1:0-6452 GCA_964526865.1 uncultured Actinomycetota bacterium
TGCCCCAGGTCATCGCCCTCGGGAAGGCGCGGGGCGTCCCGGTGTTTGTGGACGTTACGCTGCCGCATTACGAGATCGACGTCACCAAGCTGGAAGCAGCCCGCAGCGAGAAGACCAAGGCCGTGATGATTGCGCACACGCTGGGCAACGTGTTCACCGGCATTGCGATTCCCCCGAGACAAAAGACGGCCAATGTTCAAATTCGTGTCTATCTGCAGGATGTGGAAACTGGCAGGGTGATGTGGAGCAATCGTGCGTTTGTCCGGACGACGCCCCCCAGCAATATGGACTATGCAGGAAATATTTCCCAGAGAATGCTGGACAATGCCGTGCGAGAGGCCGTCAAAGAACTCATGAGCGATCTTTTTCTGAGTAATCCTATCCAGAAGACCATTCCCGCTCCAGAAATCAACGCCGCGCCCGCTCCAGAAATCAACACCGCCGCTGCCGGGTGATTCGATTTGTGGATGGGTGTGCGGACTATTGTCAATATCTTCAGACCATTAACTCCGGAGAGGGTGGTTGAATGAGTGCCGGTAGAACGCGGCGTTTGGACATCCTGCTGGGAACAGTGCTGGTTTTTATGGTGGCTTCCTCTTTTTGGCAGATTCCCTTCTGCGATTTCATCATGTACGATGATCCCGTGTATGTCACGCTCAATGAAAATGTCAATCAGGGATGGACGCTCGCCGGTGTGCGGTGGGCTTTTACTTATGTCGATACCAACTGGCATCCGCTCACGTGGCTGTCGCACATGTTGGACTGTCAATTTTTTGGTTTGAATCCCTCGGCGCACCACGTTGTCAACGTTCTCTTTCACATCATCAATTCCCTTCTGTTGTACTGTTTTCTGCGGGGGACGACGGGCACTGTGTGGCGCAGTTTTCTCGTCGCTGCTCTTTTTGCCATCCATCCCCTCCACGTGCAGTCTGTCGCGTGGATTTCGGAAAGAAAGGATGTTTTGAGCACGTGTTTCTGGCTTTGTACGATGATTTTCTATGGGCGGTATGTGCGGGGAGGGACAACGGCGGGAAAATATCTGGGCGTTCTGTTTTTTTATGCGCTGGGATGCATGTCAAAACCGATGGTGGTCACCCTGCCGTTCGTCCTGCTGTTGATGGATTATTGGCCGTTGAAAAGGAAAGGGGAATGGGCGAAATGTGTATTAGAAAAGATTCCTTTGTTTGTGATGTCTCTGATCATGGCCATCGTTACTCTTCATGCCCAACATTGTGGAAATGCGATCTCGTCCTGGGAAGTACTCCCTTGGTTTTTTCGGCTTCATAACGCATTGGTGTCCTACGTGGTGTATATTATCAAGACATTCTGGCCTGTGAATCTGGCGTTCTTCTATTCCCATTTCGGGTCTCAAACTCAATCATGGGAGGTTGTGGCAAGCGTGATTGTCCTGGCTGGAATTTCGGTGACGGCACTGTGGCAGAGAGTCCGGCGCCCCTGGTTTCTGGTGGGATGGCTCTGGTATTTGGGGACACTTGTTCCGGTGATTGGATTGATCCAGGTGGGGGGGCAAGGGCTTGCGGACCGCTACACCTACGTGCCGCTGATCGGCCTGTTTGTCGCGGCGGCCTGGGGATTTGCCGAACTTGTTGATAAACTTCATTTGTTCCGGCGGATGTTGATTTTTATTGCCGGAATCCTGCTGATGATTTTGATGATTGTGACCAGCGTCCAAGCCGGATATTGGAGGGACGCCGTCACGGTTTTTCAACGGGCGCTCGAGGTGACCCGCCCGAATTCCATGCTCTATATCATGGGGGGAAACGCGTTCATGGGGCAGGAGATGTACGACGAGGCAATCCGGCAATATCAAAAGGCATTGCAGGTGGTTCCAGACAGCGCCGGGGCGCATTATAATATCGGCAACGCGCTGGCGGGGATTGGAAAGTTCGAGGAGGCTGAGAAGTATTATCGCCTGGCCATCCGGCTTGAACCGGGTAAAGCGGATTATTATAATAATCTGGGGGTGACGCTGGTCCGGCAGGATAAAATCGCACAGGGGGTTGCCTGTTACCGGGAGGTGTTGAGACTCGAACCGTCTTATCAAAAGGCGCTCAACAACCTGCACTTGGCCTGGGAGAGACAATGTGAGAACAGCCAGCCCGGAGTTGCCCGCAAAAGGGCGTATGAAGCGGCGATGGACCGGGGGATTGGGTTCATGAGGCAAGGGCTGCATAAGCAAGCCCTGGAACAGTTTTCCGCGGCATTGCGGGAGGATGCCAGCCAGCCGATAGTCCATTATAATCTGGCGGTGGTTCTGGCAAAGACCGGAAAATTACAGGACGCAAAAAGGCATTTCGCCGAGGCGCTCCGCATTCAGCCGGATTTTGCGCAGGCCCGAGAGGGATTTGGAATCGTGGATGATATGCTGTCGGATGCCTCTCGGCCAAATCGGCGTGAGGAAACCCCATCTAGACCAACTCCGCCAATCCCATGAATTGGCGTCAATGGCTGCCGGTATGGTCGCTTGCCGTGGTTGGGGTTGTCTGTTATCTCAACAGTTTTTCAGGGGTGTTCATTTTTGACGATGAGCCGCACCTGGCGCGAGTGGCCAGGATCGTGGAACAAAAACCATTCTTCGACATTGTCAAGGGCAGTACGCGGCCGCTGGTGATGCTGACTTTTGGACTCAACTATCTGGCGGGGGGATGGAGCGTCTGGGGCTATCATGCGGTCAACTTGGGCATTCACATTCTTGCCGCGTGTGCGCTGTTTGGAATCGTCCGGCGCACACTGCAGGGCGGGAGGTTTTTAGAGTGTTTTGGGTCAAATGCGGTTGTCCTTGCCTGGGCTTCGGCGCTGCTCTGGCTGGTGCATCCTCTGCATACGGAAAGCGTGACGTATATCATCCAGCGCTCCGAAAGCATGATGGGATTGTGTTATCTGTTGAGCCTGTATTGTTTGATCCGGGGACTCCAAGAGAACGACCGCAGGGATTGGTTTGTCGCGGCGGTTGGGTGCTGTGCCATGGGAATGCTGTGCAAACCAGTGATGGCGACGGCTCCCATGATGCTGATACTCTACGACCGAATTTTTTACAGCCGTTCGTTCCGGGAACTGATTCAGAAACGCTGGAGGGTATATGCGGGATTGGCGTCCACGTGGGGGATTCTGCTTTGTCTTTTGTTCCTGCCTCACGAATCGGCCGCAAGTTCTGGATTTCGGCTTAAGGAATGGAGTCTATGGGAGTACGCCGCGGTTCAGCCTGCCGTGGTACTACAATATCTGAAGCTGAGTTTTTGGCCGCACCCGCTCTGTCTTGATTGGTTGTGGCTGCCGACGCACTCGTGGAAAGCGGTGGTTCTGGCTGCGGCGGGGGTGGCGGGGGTTTTAGCGGTGTTGGGATGGGCAGCGCGGCGCTCCCCGCCGGTGGGATATCTGGGATTGTGGCTGTTTGTCATTTTGGCGCCCTCCTCGACGCTGATTCCCCTGCGCGATGCGATGTTTGAGCACAGGATGTATCTTCCCCTGGCGGCGGTTTGTGTGGGTGCGGCGGCCGGGATATGTTTTTTATTTTGCCGATTTTTCGGCGTGGATGTTCTGCGGAGAAGGGGCGGAAAGGTTTGTGCCGTGGTTGTCTTGCTGGCGGCGGCTGGAACGTTGGGATTTTGCACGATCCGGCGAAATCAGGATTATTCCAGCGCCGTCGCGATGTGGAGCAGCGTCGTCGCCGTGCGGCCGGAAAATTACCGGGCGCATAGCAATTTGGGGGACGCGCTGTCAATTGCGGGGCGGCTCGACGAAGCGGTCGAACACTATCAAGAGGCATTGCGGCTTGACAACAAAAGCGCAGACACACACTACAATCTGGCGATTGCGTTGGCGCAGAAAGGATTGGGAGACGAGGCGATCCGGCATTATACCGAGGCTCTTTTGATCACGCCCAATGATCCTGATATCCATAATAATCTGGCGATGGTGTTGGAGGCCAAGGGGCAGCAGCGCCAGGCGCTGTCCCATTATTATCGGGCACTCCGGCTCCGGCCGGACCATGCCCAGGCCCATGTCAACGTGGCACGGGCGCTGGCCGCGAAGGGTCTCATCCTGCCTGCGATAGATCATTGTGTGGAGGCGTTGCGTGCGGATCCAAAGATGCAGGCCGCGCAAGACGGGCTGAGGATGTTGTGGATGCAAAGGCATGGAGCGGTGGCGGGAGGGGGGGGGATGGAAGATGCTTGCGCAAGAGGGGATATGACAGATGGAAAATAGACTCCGGCGCGTATCCATGTGGATTGGGTTGGGACTGGTGTTGATAACGGCCTTGGTCTATTTTCCCGTAGGGGATTTTGACTTTGTCAACTTCGACGACGGTTCTTATGTGGCGGACAATCCCCACGTTTATTCTGGCTTGAGGCTGGACAACGCCGTCTGGGCGTTCACCAATGTGCGGTGGATGCATTGGTTTCCCATCACGTGGTTGGCGCAGATGGCGGTATGTGAAATGTCCGGTCTGGATGCCGGCGCGCACCACTGCGTGAATCTGCTTTTTCACGCGCTCAATGTACTCTTGTTGATATGTGTCATGGTTCGGATGACAGATGCGCCTGTCAAAAGCGGCTGCGTTGCCGCCCTCTTTGCATTACACCCCCTGAATGTCGAATCGGTGGCGTGGGTCTCAGAGTTGAGCAATGTCCTGAGCCTGTTTTGGGGGCTGATCGCAATGGCGGCCTATGTGTGGTATGCAAGGCGGGCGAGCCTGAGGAAATATCTGTGGGTTGTGTTGTTTTACGCGATGGCGTTGATGGCAAAGCCGCAGGTGGTCACCTGGCCGTTTGTCTTTCTATTGCTGGATTTTTGGCCGTTGGGAAGGATGGTGTCCTGGTCCGTGACCGGCCTGCCATCCGGCGCGCGCCGGCCGTCAGCAGCCGCAAATTTTAAAGCGCTATTGGGCGGTAGAGTATTCTGGCGGTTGGCACTGGAAAAGCTTCCGTTGGTTTGCATGGCGCTCGTGAGCTGTGGGGTCACTATCGCGTCCCAGTGGAATATCAATGCCCTTATGGGTCTGGAAGAGTTGTCCTTGTCCGTGCGGGTTGGCAACGCGTTGATTTCGTGTGTGACCTACATTGAAAAAATGTTCTGGCCGGTGCATTGCGCGATCTTTTATCCCTATCCCCACGGCGGGATCCACTGGTGGAACGTGTCGTTGTCCGCTCTGTTTTTGCTGGGCGTGACGGTTTGGGTGGTTCGTGGCGCTTTTTCCAGGCCCTACCTTGCGGTGGGATGGTTGTGGTATTTGGGGACGCTTCTTCCCATGAGCGGAATCATCCAAGGGGGATCCCATGGCATGGCAGACAGATATACCTATGTCCCCATGATCGGCCTGTTCCTCATGGGGGTGTGGGGCGCCACAGATTTTATTGCCGCCCGAAGAATGCCTAGGCCCGTCGTCATGGTGTTGGGTGCTGCTGTGGGGCTTTATTTCACCATGATTTCCACGGTGCAGATTCAATATTGGCGCGACGACTTCAGCCTGTTTGGCCGAGCACTGGAGGTGACATCGAAAAATTGGGTCGCGCACTTTGCCCTGGGGACGGCGTGTGCGAAAGAGGGAAGACTCGACGAGGCGGAAGACCATTACCGTAAGGCCTTGAAAATTGTGCCGAACGAAGATTCCATTCACAACAGCCTGGGAGCGGTTCTCGACATGCGGGGAAAACATGATGCGGCGCTGAAATATTTCAACCGGGCGCTGGAGTTGAATCCCCGGCTGGTGAGCGCTCACTATAACCTGGCCCTTTGGATGATCCGGGGTGGACAGACGAAAGATGCCATGGCGCAATTTGAGAAAATTCTGCGTTTGGATCCTTTGCATGACCGGGCCCATTATCATCTGGGAAGGATCCTGGCGGATCACGGTCGATGGAAAGAGGCCACGGCCCATTTTTATGAAGCCTTGCGGATAAAGCCGGACTTTCAAGAAGCGCAGGCGGCCCTGGCGTGGTTGAATGACGTGTGCGCCAAAATAACGGAACGCCGGGAGGGGCGGCATGAGTGACGATACAGCGGACCGGCGGTGGAGCGCATGGATTTGCCTCATCCTGGTAGTGTTGTGCGTGAGCGTTTTTGGCCGGGTGGTTCAATATGATTTTATCGACTATGATGATCCCACCTATGTGTCGTCCAACCCGTTTGTTTGCAGTGGATTGTCGGCCGCTGGCGTGACGTGGGCGTTCACGTCCATGCAGGAGTATTGGATTCCGCTGACCCGCCTTACCCGCATGATGGATTGCCAGTGGTACGGCCTGAACGCGGGAGGACATCACGCGACCAACTTGATTTTGCATGTTCTCAATGTCCTTCTGCTGTTTATGGTGCTGAAATCCATGACGGGGGCGTGTTGGAGAAGCGCGCTGGTGGCGGCTTTGTTTGCCGTCCATCCCCTCCACGTGGAATCGGTGGCTTGGGTGAGCGAGCGCAAGGATGTCTTGTATGCG
>CAZGMX010000073.1:6462-12742 GCA_964526865.1 uncultured Actinomycetota bacterium
GATCTCGGGGATGGGGGTATATGCCCGGTACGTGCGCACTCGTCGGCGATTCGATTATATCCTGATGGCATGTCTGCTTGTCCTGGGGTTGATGTCAAAACCCATGATGGTGACGTTTCCCGCAGTGCTTTTGTGTCTGGATATCTGGCCGCTGGAGCGGATAAGGCTGGAAAAGTGGCGGACGCTGATTTGGGAAAAAATTCCATTGTTTTTGATTAGCGCCGCTTTTGGCTTGATCACGTTGATTCCCCAAAAACGGGAGGCGATGCTTACGTTGGTTCAGTGTCCCTGGACAGGCCGGATTGCCAATGCCCTGTTGTCCTATGTGGAATATATCGGCGGCTCGTTTTGGCCGGCCGGGTTGGTGGTAATTTATCCTTATGATATTGTGTCATTACTCAGCTGGAAAATCCTGGGCGCGTGGGTTGTTCTCCTAGGTGTTTCAGCAGTGGTTTTAATAAAGGCGCGGTCTGCTCCGTATCTGTTGGCGGGTTGGCTGTGGTATGGAGTGACGTTGTTGCCCGTGATCGGTCTCGTACAGGTGGGTTGGCAATCCATGGCCGACCGGTATACCTATGTCCCTTTGATCGGCTTGTTCATCATGGGGGTATGGATGGTCCATGCGCTTGCGGCGCGTTGGGGAATATCAAAACGCATATGCGGGATGGCAGCCGGCCTGGTTGTGGCGGGCCTGGCGGCTGCGGCCTGGACTCAGACGGGGTATTGGCAGAATAGCATTGTCCTGTTTGGCCGGGCGTCGGATGTAACCTCGAAAAACTGGGTTGCCCATTATGTCTTGGGTTCGGCCTATCTTAAGGAAGGACTCCTGGAGGAAGCAAAGGATCATTTTCAAAGGGCTTTGCAGATTGTTCCGGACAATGAATTTATCCACAACGGTGCAGGGTGCGTGTCGGATCTCCAAGGTGATTCCGATGAGGCGATGCGGTGTTTTCGAACGGCACTGGCATTGGATGCCGGTTGTGTGGCGGCGCGCTATAACCTGGGGCTCGCGCTGTCCTATCGCGGGGAAGAAGACGAGGCACTGCTGCACCTGCAGGAAGTGTTGCGTCTGGATCCGACGCACGACCGGGCGCACTATCATGCGGGAAGGATTTTGTTGGAGAAGGGCCGGTGGAAAGAGGCCCTGAATCATTTTCAACAGGCCCTTCAAATAAACCCGGATTCGCCGGGGGCATACGTAGCCATCGCCTGGATTGAGAAGAACCACGGCGCCATAATTCAACCGGGGGGCAAACGCAATGAGTGAGGAAGTCCATCGGAGCATGTGGAATGGATGGATCGGCCTTGTGCTGGTGTTGTTGTGCGTGAGTGTCTATGGCAGGGTGGTTCAATACGATTTTATCAATTACGACGATCCCGCCTATGTGTCCGGCAACCGGTTTGTCCGCGCCGGACTGACGGGCGCGGGCGTGTCGTGGGCGTTCACGTCCATGCGCGAGTATTGGATTCCGCTGACCCGCCTTACCCGCATGATGGATTGCCAGTGGTATGGCCTGAACGCGGGAGGGCATCACGCGACCAATTTGATTTTGCACATTCTCAGCACCCTCTCGTTGTTTTGGGTGTTAAAAAAGATGACGGGCGAGCGATGGCCCAGCGCCATGGTCGCGGCATTGTTTGCCGTCCATCCTCTTCACGTGGAGTCCGTCGCCTGGGTGACCGAGCGCAAGGATGTCTTATACGGCCTGTTTTGGATTTTGGGCGCGGGGGCGTACGCGCGGTATGCGCGCACTCGGCGGCAGGCGGATTATGCGCTGACGGCGGTGCTGTTTGTCCTGGGGTTGATGTCCAAACCCATGATGGTGACGTTTCCCTTGATTCTTTTCTGTCTGGATCTTTGGCCGCTGGGGCGGATTGGAAATGAGGACTGGCGTTCTCTGATCCGGGAGAAAATCCCGCTGGTCCTGATCAGCACGGTCTTTTGTGTGGTCACGATGATTGCCCAAAAGCAGGAAGCCATGCGGTCTTTGGTCCAATGCCCCTTGACGGGCCGGATCGCCAACGCCATGCTTTCCTACGCGGGCTATATCACCAACATGGTTTGGCCGGCGAATCTGGCGGTTTTTTATCCCTATTCGGCTCCTCCCTTGGTCAGTTGGACAAGCGCGGGTGCCTGTGCCGTCTTGATTGTCATTTCTGCCGCTGTGGTGAAGAGAATCCGCCCGGCCCCGTATCTGTTGGCGGGGTGGGTGTGGTATGGCGTGACGCTTCTGCCCGTCATCGGAATCGTGCAGGTGGGATGGCAGGCCATGGCCGATCGGTACGCCTATATCCCTTTGATCGGTCTATTCATCATGGCTGTGTGGACCGGCCGCGACCTCGCGCAGCGTTGGAATATTTCAAGGGCTTCCTGTGCCGTGGCTGCAGGTCTGGTGATTGCGGCGCTGTCGATTGCGGCATGGGTGCAGGCGGGATATTGGAAGGACAGTTTCACCCTTTTCGGCCGGACGTTGAAGGTGACGCAGAACAATTGGCTGGCGCACCATTCTTTCGGAATGGCCCTGGCGGAGAAGGGGCGAATTCCGGCGGCGGTCGCGCATTACCGGCGATCGCTTGACATCCGCCCGGAATTCGAAAAACCTTACAACAACTTGGGAGTCATCGCATATCAGCAGGGCCATTATCCCCAGGCCGTCGAGTATTTTTCATCCGCGCTCAAATACAAACCCCAGGATCCCGAAATCCACAACAATTTGGGGCTTGCCTTGGAGCGGGCGGGGATGTTGAAGGAGGCCATGGTCCATTATTGCGAGGCAATTCGGCAGGAGCCGGATCATGCGGGGGCTCTAAACAATTTAGGATATGCGCTGACCCGCTGCGGAAGAATCGACGAGGCCCTGGAGTTTCTGTGCCGGGCCGCAGCGATCGATCCAGAGAGCCCGGAAGTCCGGAACAATCTGGCGAATGCCTTGTCGGAAAAGGGTTTGTTCGAGGAGGCCGTCGCGCAATATCATGAAGTGCTCAGGAGAAACCCATACCAGGCGGATCCCTATTACAATCTGGGAATTTTGTATGGGAATGTGGGGCGGTTGGATGCAGCGGCGGCCCATTACCGGAAGGCCTTGAACCTCACCCCGAACGATCCGGATGCCCACATGAATTTGGCGCGGATATTGGAGCGGCAGGGCAAGACCGGAGAATCCAATGTCCACTTTGTTCGCTCGCGCTGCATTTTGGGTGAGTCCCTGGCAAAACATGATAAAATCGATGAAGCAACTGCGCAGTATTCTGAGGCACTCAAGATCGACCCCCAATGCAGGGAGGCGCGGGAGTGGCTGGAAAAATTGCAGGGGCGTCGGAGCCGTGCGGATACGGACGCGGCGGAAAAGACAGTACGATAACCTGTAGGCGGGCGCTCCCGCGCCCGCCGGATTTTTAGGAGTGACACGTGTATCGAAATAAGAAAGTGGTTGTGGTTATGCCGGCATACAACGCGGCGCAGACGCTTCGAAAGACATACAACGAGGTCGTCGATCAGCATTTTGTGGATCAGGTCATTGTGGTGGACGACGCCAGCCGGGACGAGACCATCGCGATCGCAAAGACGCTGGCCCAGGTGAAGGTGTTTGTACACGAGTGCAACCAAGGGTATGGCGCGAACCAAAAGACCTGTTACAGGCTGGCGCTGGAGGAGGGGGCGGATATCGTCATCATGATCCATCCCGACTATCAGTACACACCCAAATTGATTCCGGCCATGGTGTCCATCATCGGCAACGATCTCTACTCCTGTGTCCTGGGGTCCAGGATTTTGGGGGGATACGCCGTGGCGCTGGGAATGCCGCTGTGGCGGTATGTCTCCAACCGGTTTTTAACGTTGGTGGAAAATATCTTAATGGGGGCGAAGCTCTCTGAGTACCACACAGGCTACCGGGCGTTTTCCCGGGAAATTCTAATGAAATTGCCGCTGGACATGAATTCCGACGATTTTGTGTTCGACAATCAGATGCTGGCGCAGATTCTTTGGTTTGGATATACGGTCAGCGAAGTCACGTGTCCGACCAAGTACTTTAAAGAGGCCTCGTCCATCAATCTCCTGCGCAGTATTCGGTACGGGTTTGGATGTCTTGCCACGGCCGCGGAGTTCTTCCTGGCCAAAAGAAGGTGGATCACATCGAAGCGGTTTCCGTGTTCGGTTTCGCGTTGCCCTTGACAAATCGTTTGTAATAAGCTATAATACAGGCAGTTATGACGTACGACGGTCTCGAGTAACGGGAGCTGCCGATGAAAAGTGTGTATCGCCATCGCTGGATGACGCAGAAGAATTGGTCATCAATTTTTCTGGCGTATGTTTTATCCTTGGGATTGCTCTATCCCCTCCCATTGCCTCGCGCGCATGCGCTGCCACCGGCCTCCGTACTGGACAAGATAATCGAAGCGGAATCCATCATGGCGCTGGGTCTCTTGTACGACAAATGTTGCGACCGCTACGCCGCAGATCAGGACGTGGATGCGGCGATCATGGCTCAGGTCCTCGCGTATCCAGTTGCTTCTCCAGAGAGGCCGGATCTTCTGGCGCTGGCGGGTTCCACGCCATTTTATCTCCGGCCGGACCAGACCTATGTTATCAACGGCATTTTTCACATTTGCATCGAAACCGGCAGCGAATTGATCGGCATTCGCATCTACCGGAAAAGCCGCAGGCCAAAGGACAATGTCCTTCCTATTTCCGCGCGGCTTGTCCGCGAAGTCGGCGGCGATTCCCGCAGAGAACCCGTCGTTGTGGAAATCATAGAACAAGAACCTCTGCCCAGGGCCGAGCGCCCGGCGCCAAATCCAAATATTCAAATCGGGCGGCTGAAAAATCCCGTCAAACTCATGCCGGCAGTCTTTTCCATGCTGCGCCAGTGCCAGCGGCACTTCACCTGGCAAGACCATGTGCGGCGATATGAAGAAGAGTACGGAAAAAACAAAGAGGCGTTTTGTAACGAATGCGAAGTCCTGATCGCGCGGGATCGTGAAACAAAAAATATGGTGGGCGCAACGGTCTATATCCCAAGCCTTCCCCCGGGCGCTGCGCGGCGTCTCTTCGGGGAGGATCTGACAGAGCCGGTTTCCATGGGACTGACGCTGGGGGTGCTCCCTGAATTCGGCGGACAGGGGATATCGCGCAGGCTGATTCAAGAAACAGAGGAAAATTTACGGGGGAAAGGCGTTCGAACGTTTGTTGTCATGACCCTGCCCGGACACCCCGCGACCAGAATCAGTTCCTATCAAGTGTGCCGGCGCATGGGATTCCGCCATTCGGCTGGAAATCGCTTTGCCCTCATCCACGATCTGCTGCCGGCAGAAAGGGGGGCCTCAGAAAGTCCCCAAAGCGATGTTGCAGATGACACAGTGCAAGATCCTGCCGCAGGCTCGGCAGGGACTCAAGCCGCAGATTCGGCAGAGAATCCTGCCGTGGACACGTCCCGGGACTTTGAATTGTTCCTTGAAAGATTGAATCAGGGCTTTGCAGGGGAGTGGAGAAGGATGTGTCAGGCGGCAGATCTTCATACCGAGGAAGGCCGGGACATTTTTCAAAAATATTATTTGCTGTATGCCTTGCGGGATTATCCCAGCGCCGTGCAGGACGATTATCTCTCCCGGATGGTGCAAGAGGGCCTGCTGACGGCTTCGACGGCCGGGGTGATGCGCGCATCCCGGGATCTTCCGCCGCATGCGGCCCTGCAGGCCCTGACACAGTTGAGTCCTTCCACGGATATTTTGTACGTGGAAAATCTCTATTTGCTTTGGCTTTCTTCCGCCCTGATGGAACAGCACCGTCGGGATTTAAGCGAAAGCATCGGCAGGGAGTCGGCGCTGCGGTGGCAGGGCATCGGGGGTCTGCTGAAAGAGGCGCGCAGGGCCGTGGAGGAAGGGGCGATTGCGCTGACGCGCGACCGCCACAGGGTTCCGGCGGCAGTCATGTTGATCGACGCCGCCACGGGCGGTCCCGGAGGAGGACTGATGCGGTGTATTCAGCTGGGACAAAATCCCTTTGCCGCGGAGTGGTATCGCGACAAAGGGGTCGTGAATGCCGCACGGCAGGATTTTTGCGACGGCGCGGCAGACATTCTTGACCGGGGGCAGGCTGGCTTTGACAATCAAAGGTATTTTGATGCCATCAGCGCCATGGATGTCCGGTATTTCATGCGCTTTGCCTCGGTTCCATCCTATGGTCCGCAGGTGGCGGATATAGGCGGTGCCACGGGAGTGTTTTTGGCGGATGTGCTTATCCGATTGACTCCACTTACCACTACGTGTAGTGTTTATAGTG
>CAZGMX010000074.1:0-8900 GCA_964526865.1 uncultured Actinomycetota bacterium
CTGGACCGGATCAAACGGGCAAGTTTGAATGCCACCCGAACATCCCAGGGACCGCGCATGTCCAGAGAAACGGCATCGACCCCCCGTTCCCGCGCCATGCGGATGAGCGTTCCGTCCCCGATCAGCGACACGATGCAGGGCTCAAACCGCGTCCTGTCCAGCCGCTGGCACAACTGCAAAATGTATTTTTCCGTGCCGCCCCACGTGGAATTCAGCGTCAGATACAATACGGACACCAGATTTCGCATCAGACAGCCCTCACGCCCCCTGCCCAAACCGCGTGGCGGGCTCTCCAAAAAAACGGCGCATCTTGTCCGGCTGGCAGACCGTGTCGGTTTTCATCATCCGGACCTGATCAGTGGTGATCGCGGGATCCGCGCTCAGACGCTCCATACCCCAGGCAAGAATCATGGCAACACCCAGCGGGATTTTTATCTTCTTCTTGCGCACTTCCAGCTTTTTGGCCAGCGTATCCACGATGGCTTCAAAAGAAAGCCTCTCGGGACCGCCCACATCGATCACCTCGTTGTGGATCGCATCGGACACCGCTGCCTTTTCCAAAAAATCCGTCAAATCCCCGACAAAAATCGGCTGGAGCAGATTTTGTCCCGTCCCAAGGATAGGAATGCGCGGCCGTGTCAGGATGTTGTGCTTCAGCCGGGCAATGACCTTGCTTTCCCTTCTGCCGCAGGTCTTGCCAAAAATCAGCGGAGCGCGGACAATCACATAATTCAAACCGGACTCCTGCACCGTCTTCTGTGCCAGCCACTTGGTGCGCAGGTATTCGCTGCGCGCACCATCGGCCGCCCCCAGCGTGCCCAAATAGACCAGTTTTTTTACCCCCAACCGCTTACATTCCCTGATGAGGAACCGCGTCTTGCCCTCGTGTACCGACTGAAACGTTCCCGATGCCGGCGCCTTGACACTGCCCAGCAAATGAATGACCACATCGATCAGGCCGTGCTCCATATCCAACCCGCGGCCGCCCTCCAGGTCATTCTCGACGATGGCTGCGCCCAAAGATTTGAGAATTTCCACGTCCCGGGAATCACACCCCGGACGAACCAGAGCCCACACCCTGTGGCCTTTTTGTATCAGCCGCGTCAACAGGTGGACCCCCACATAGCCGTTTGCCCCCGTCACCAAGATATTCATTGTGTTTCCCCCTCCTACGACCCCCTCTTGACTATCGTGGTTCCTGAGCAGCGACTGTCGAAAGCGACGCAGGCACCTTTCGAGCGCCGCATGGGGAGTGGATACGGCGGCAACTATAGCCGAGGATCCACGACCCGAGGCGCCGAAAGGGTGCGTCGCGAAGACTGGAGCAGCGAAGGAACCACGATAGCCTACACTATCCCCTCATATTTTTCTTGACGCAAACCGCATTGTGCGGGAACATAACCCCGCTTTTCACAACCATTTCATAATAGAAAAATAATGCACCGCACAATCTTAGCAGTCCTTACGGTATTTGCAATTTTCTTGTTGCCGTTTCCGGCGGTGCTCCATGCCGCCTCCGAAACGGCAATTCCGGTTCATTCCGCTGATAAACAGGACTCCTCGGTCGCACCCGCAACATCCGCATCGCCCACCCCAACGCAAACACCTTCTGCTTCGTCCGGCACCGCCGGTGCAGTGGACATTACCCCGCCGGTGGAGGGCCATCTGATCCAAAAGGCGAGCAGTTTGAAGCCGGCGGAACTCCCCGAGGCGATCAAGAACATATTGGAACTCCCCGGAAAAGACATGCAGACCCTTGTTGACAAGGGCCGAGTGGTTCCCACGGGCCGGCCCGAGGTTCTGGTCTCCGGGGAACGCGCCGGATTCCAACGCTATTACGAAGAAGGCCGTGGATTCAAGGTCACCGACATCTTCAGCATATCCGGCCGCGTGGAACTGGTGGAAGACGACATCCCAATCGACAGTTTGATGCTGGCAGCCAAGGAAAAAGAACTTCGCAATCTGGTCAACATGGGCCTTCCGGAAACCATGACGGACACAGAGATTCGCAACAGCTACACGCGCGCGGTGGGAGCGAC
Organism: uncultured Actinomycetota bacterium; assembly: GCA_964526865.1. Classification (GTDB taxonomy): domain Bacteria; phylum Auribacterota; class Ancaeobacteria; order Ancaeobacterales; family CAZGMX01; genus CAZGMX01. Next base: position 2,040 of record CAZGMX010000074.1, read on the forward strand.
CGTCATCGCCAAGTTCAAGGACGATTGGCCGGTACTGCGCTACACCATGGACCACCGTCAGTCTTTCCGCGCCTACGACGACGAACTCAATGAATTTAAGGACTTTCGTCAGACCACCATGGAGTATTTTATAGAATACGCCATCCCATACAAACTGCCTCTCCTGGGCCGCTGGATACTCAATGCGGGCTACTCGCGCATCAATCAGCGGGGCTGGAACAACCGGGCCTCCGACGAAAAGCGCAACAAGTGGACATTCAACAACGCTTTTCAGATCGACAAGGAGCGGGAGATTTTCTTTGGCTATGAATATTTTGTCGGCAAACACACGAAGGCCCCCTGGATGCTCAAGCCCGACCAGCACCTCTTTGCCTTTCAGTGGCGCCAAAGATTCCCCGATTGGAGGCTCTTCAGCGTAACCAACTACACCGCGACAAGGGAAAATTTCAATCCGGATGTCGCACAGTATACCAAGCACGAAATTTTTCAGGAATTCAACAAGGACATAACCCAGCGCCTTCGCACGACACAACGAACCACGTTCATACAATCCAAGGTGGCAAACTCCAATTTCATCCCGTCTAAAGTTTCTGCGAATGGCATCGTGGGGTCGCTCAAGCTGAGTTATGAAATCTTCAAAGACATCGACGTGTCCGCCACGTATCAACAGTCCTGGGGACTTACCATGTCCCTCTACGACAACTGCCTCTTTCAGTGGGATTTGGCGATCTTCAAACCGGGATTGCTGAGGACAAGCTTTGGAGTCTACGTCGCGCGCTATTACAACGCCTGCAAAACCGAGAGCGGCATTCAGTTCAAGTCGTTCCTCTTCCAATAAACAATAAATGGGACGGGTTCATTTTTTTTCTAAAGCGGTAATTAGAAGCTGCACAAAAAAATGAACCCGTCCCATTTATTGTTTATTTATACCCGCGGTAGAGTGATCCCCTTTTGCGCCTGATATTTTCCCCTGCGGTCTTTGTAGGAAATCCTGCACACCTCGTCGGACTCAAAAAACAACACCTGGGCGATGCCCTCGCCTGAATAAATCTTTGCGGGCAGGGGCGACGAGTTCGTCACCTCCAGCGTCGCGTGTCCCTCCCACTCCGGTTCAAAGGGGGTGACATTGACGATGACGCCGCAGCGCGCGTACGAGGACTTCCCCAGGCAGATGGTGAGCACGTTGCGGGGAATGCGAAAATATTCCACGGACTTTGCCAGGGCAAAAGAATTGGGGGGAATGATGCAGACGTCCGTTTTTATGCGGACAAAGGAGCGGGGATCAAATTTTTTTGGGTCCACCATGGCGTTGTTGACATCGGTAAAAATCATAAATTCCCTATCGATGCGGATGTCGTAGCCATAGGAGGAAAGACCGTACGAGATTACCCCTTTGGACATCTGCCTGGCGCAGAAGGGCTCGATCATCCCGTGTTCCAGCGCCATCCCTTTTATCCATCGATCTGACTTGATCGTCATGACGAAAGAACTTTACGGATGGTCTTCATCAATTCTTCCATTTTGAACGGTTTGCTCAAAAATTCCGCAGCACCTTCCCGCAGGGCCTCCGCATATTTTCCCCAGTCGCCAAATGCCGTGATGATGATGACCGGCATTCCGGGATATATTTCCTTGACCTTCTTCAACAACGTGATGCCATCCATCTCCGGCATGCTCATGTCGCACACCAAAACATCCACCTTTTCTTTCTCTAAAATGCTCAATGCCAGAGCGCCGCTCGTCGCAGGGGAAACCGAGTAACCTTCCGCGTTCAACGCCTTTTTGATGATACTAACCTGTTCCTCGTTGTCGTCCACCACCAGTATCTTGCATGATTTATCAGCCATAAGATCTCCTATTCTAGCGTAGAGCGTATAGCACACAGTAAAGCAACAAAGCATGTGCCCGGACTACCGCTCTGCCCTGTTCACTATACGCTGTCTTTTTCCCTATCCGCTACCCGCTACACGCTATCCGCTGTTCTTTTGCCTTCCCTATACGCTCCACGCTCTACGCTCTACGCTATACGCTATACGCTATTAATTACTCCACACTCGGAAAGCGGATGGTCACGGACGTGCCCTTGCCGGGCAGGCTGTCAATCTTGACCGTCCCTCCGTGACTGGCAATGATCCGGTAACTGATGGGCAGTCCCAATCCAGAAACTCCCTTCACCCGCTTGGTGCTAAAGAAGGGATCGAATATTTTTTCCATATTCTCCCTGGAGATGCCGATCCCTGTGTCGATCAGACGCACCTGGACGACAGGGCTCTTTTCCGCATTCACATACCACAGGGAAGTGGACACGGAAAACCGCCCCCCATCCGGCATGGCCTGGACGGCATTCATGACAAGATTGAGAAGCACCTGCACCAATTGATCGGAATCCCCCCGGATCTTTGGCAAATTCTCCTCCAGATACTTCTCCACTGCAATTTTTGACTTTTCCATGACATGGGCCGTAAAATCCATAATGCGGCAGACCACATCGTTGACCTGGATTTCCTCCATGACGTGAAATTGGGGCTGGGTGATGTGCATCAGGCGTTGAATCAATTTGGAGATGCGCTCCGTTTCATCCACAATGATCTTAAGCTCCCTTCCCGGCGTGCGGCTCGCGTCCCGCCCTGAGAGCAAATACTCGGCGTTTCCGCCGATCACATTGAGCGGTGTTCCAATCTCATGCGCAATAAATGCCACCAACTGCGCCATTGCCGCCACCTTGTCGGACTGTTCCGCCGCGTCTTGAGTCTGCCCGGACACGCCGTATCGAAAAGATACCACTACGCCCAGGAACCCGCCCCCGGAATCCTGAACCTGTGCGCCAAAAACCCGCGCGAGAATCCGCTTGCTGCCTTTTGCCAGTATCTCCATTTCGTAGTCGTTTACAAATCCTTTTTCAAAAATAACCTGCATGAAATGAATGACGCCTGTGGGCTGGTCTGAATCCTGCGGCCAAATAATGATGATATTTTTCCCCACGGCCTCCGCCTTGCTGTATCCCAGAACCTCTTCAGCGGATTTATTCCAGAACAGAATCCTTCCTTCGCGGTCCAGGATGAATACCACATCCCGGTTGTTGTCCACGATGCTTGCCAGAAAATGATTTTTGGCGGCGATTTCCCTCTCCGACCTTCGCCAGTTTCGTGTCACCAAAAAAACGCCGGTCACTAAAAGAATCGTAACGGAAATCACATTGCGGTAGGCCTCAACCCGAATGAGCAGGGTCGGATCGATTTTCTTGATGACAAACAACTCGACCACTTCCCACACCACAATCAACAACACCACTGTGACGACAAACACCCACAACAAGGTCCAGATGCTTACCCACGGCTCGGTCTTCGGCTTTTCGAAAATGAACAGCTTCATGATACCCTATTATATGACAAGACGCTGATTCGGGGGACAGGATACTTGAAAAAAGGAGGGATAAAATGATTACGCGGCGCCGCCGATGGCGGGAGGCTCGGTGTAACCGGCCCCGGGCCGTTCCGGAACAATTCCCAAAAGGTCGTAGAACAGTTCTTCATACTTTTTAGCGGAGTCGTCCCATCCAAAGTCGCTGGATTTCTCATAGGCGCGCCGGGTCTTGCTCACCCATCCATCACGGTCTTGATAGTCTTTCAATGCTCTTTCCATCGCCTCCGACAGCGCCGCGCGCGCGTCATGGATGTCTTTGCCGCGAACCTGCGCCACATAACCGCACCCATTTCCCTGGCGAAAGTCCGTCACCGTGTCCCGCAGGCCGCCGACATCGCTGACGATCGGGACAACCCCAAAGCGCATCGCCTGCATCTGGGGCAGGCCGCACGGCTCAAATTGGGAGGGCATCAACAGGATATCCGCGCCGGCGAAAACACCGCGCAGATCGTCTTCCGGAATAAATCCCGTGCAGGCAATCCAGCCTTTGTATTTCTGGACCAGCGGCTCCAATTCTTTTTGATACGGCCCCTCGCCCGTGAACACAAATTGGGCGCGTTTTTGCGCAAGAAGCTCGACCACTTTTGGAAGCAGAAATTCCATCCCCTTTTGCTCCACTAGCCGGCCGGAGAAAACGATCAACGGAACACGCTCCCCCTTGATTTCCTCCAGATATCCTTTTGCGCCACGTTCCTTGTATTTGTTTTCCCAATTTCTCGACGAGGAATATATCCACAACTTGTTGTATTCCTTGCCCTCCGGCAAGTCCAAAACCCCCAGCCTTCTGTCCGGCGGAGTGGGATCGTTTTCGAAATGCACCGCCAGCCCCGGAGAGAAACGCGGCGTCCACTCGCGGCGGGCAATACCGTTGAGAATCCCTTCCGGATCGGTCACCCGCATGATCCCCTCAAAACCAAGCCCAAGGTCCGTCATCGTCTTGATTTCCTCGACGTAGGAGACACTGGGGACAACGGGCTTGTCGCAAAATACCGTCCCCGCCTTCTGGGTGCTTGCATTCCCATGCACTTCCAATCCCATATGTTGAAGCTCAATCCCATCCCGGCTGATCGCCCTGCGATACGCCTCCGGCGGCAGTTTGGTCATCCTCCACAGTCTGCCCGGCAGCCCCTGGCCTTCCGGCGACATGTTGGCCAAACCCTTCACCGAAAGATTGTGGATCGTATGGACAGCGCGCGTATTTTTAAAAAACTCTTTGCGGCCTCCTTCTGCCTGGAATTCCGGAGACATCTCCAACAGCGCGGGAACCAACCCCGTCTGGGAATCCGCCGTTACAATAATGTCGGGAGAGGCAATTTTTCCCTGCCTTCCCAGATGTTCCATCGCCAGCAGGGCCGCACGCGAAAATATAATGGAGGTCGCCGTATTCAACGGATGCGTGTTGAACTCCTCCCTTGTATGCTTCACGGTCCTGGAATATTCCCTGTCCAGTTCGGTCCGATAGATGTCGTTTGGTGCCAGACGCATCTCTTTTCCCCCCAAATAAACAGGCCTGCCGGAAATATCAAAAAAACCATCGCACTTCAAGAGATACACGGGCGTTTCGTCGATCACGACGGAATAGACTTGCACGGGGATACCCATCGTCTTTCCGTCGTCGGCCTCTATGTCCAAATCAAATGTAACTCCCTCGTACTTCACTTTCAGATCCTTGTTTTTCTTCAATTCTTCCTGGACCACTTTCCAAAAGGGCATAAAAACCATGCCGTTGTGCCCTCGTTTGTTTGTCAAGACGCGCGGCAAATTGCCCTCTACGTCCGCCACCCCTCCCATTTTGATCAGCGGGTTGACCTCATAGGCCATGAAGGCAAGATTCAGCCGCTTGCCTCCCGGGTTGACCGTCCCCCCCTGGATCATCCGCAGGGCCACCTGAGATTCCCTGGCCACTTTGTCGCAGAGCGGCAGGAGCGATTGGAGAAAATTCAGATGCCTGGGATTTGCCGCGGATCTCCCCGCCGCTTTTTGCGCGAGGGATTGTTCTTCCGCGGCAATTTGGTCTTCTATTTCTCCACGAATCTCGGGGATTTTTCTTTCTGCGGCAATTCGGATCCGTTCCAGATACGGAAGGGCTTTGCTCCGGAATTTGGCTAGCCGCTTGAACACGAGATAATTCACGCGCTGATGCCACTGCGCGTTTTCCTCTTCCCTCTTCTGGCGATCCTCTTCCCTCCTCTGACGATCCGCTCTGGAAATCTCCGCCGTCGAAACCGCTGAAATCGCCTGTGCGTTGGACGTCCACAGCATTGACAGAAGATCTTCCACGTCCCCATCCAGATAAAACAAGTCGGTATTGGCAAACGTAAAGGTGATCGGACGGATGCTTGTCGGCATGGTCTTTTGAAACACCAGGAACCCACGGTCATCGTACCGCGCCGTGTCCCGCACTTCTTTCGTGATCTCAAAACCAATCTCCTGCAAGACATTCAGATGTCTCTGGATACGAGGGGCATTGATTGCGACCGGATCGTAGGGCAGTTTTTCCATGTGATGTCTGTCTGTCCACAACACCACGGGATTGTACACATCAAACTCCAGCGGAAGATTCGCAGCCATGCGTATCTGGAGCGCTTTGTTGTTTATAATGAGTGTGGTTTTGTCCGGAGAAAGAACGAACGGAACCCCCCACATCACGACTATTTTTCCTTTCATTAAATGTTCCCATATCCGCGGACCATCCCTCCCAAAGACGTTCAGAATTTGGGCGCAATCAACCCGATCCAGCAAAACATTGAACAGATTCCCTTGTAAATCATTGAAAAAGCGCACTATCCTGAATCTCTGCTTTATCTCTTCGCCGGACAACTGCCACAAACCGTTGCACATGAGCATCAGTTTGATCATATTGGGAGGTTTGACCACAAATCCCTGTCCTGACGGCGCTCCAATCAAGTATCGCGTGTATAAGAATTCCATCTGTCGCAGGAAATCTCGAAAATACCGGGTGTACACCTCCATCTCTTTTTTCAGAGACAGAAATGGTTCTTTCGAGTACGTGGCATTCACGTGTCTTATAAGCAGCTGCTCCAAATTCTCGATGGGACCGCTCACAGGCGGAACCACCGTCGCCCCGCACAGGCCAAGCAGACGGAGCAAGGGCCAGAATTGGACAATTCTTTCGGCCTCTCCGGCCAGACACCGCTTCAACATGGGGTAACATGCCACCCTTTCGTAGAGATATTTGCCCGTGCCTACAGAACCGATATCGGCAACGGTCACCAGCGTCAACAGGGTCATAAAATCTTCCATATCACGAGGAGTGGTAATCCCGTTTGCAGTCATTGCCTCGTGCAACACGGCGGGACTGCTCTCTCCCGAAAAAAGATTTCCCAGCTGAACGTGCCTGCCGATCAATAGAAGTATCCACTTGGTTTTCTTGTCATCTTCTTTATATCCAAGTTTTTTCAAAATCGGCCATGCTGG
>CAZGMX010000074.1:8910-9815 GCA_964526865.1 uncultured Actinomycetota bacterium
ATTAACACCATCCGCCGGATGGTCACCGTACAGGAGTTTCCCATAGTCGTGAAGCGCGGTCACCACCATTAAAACCTCCCGCAGAAACTCATCGCCCATCACCCGGTGATAGTCATCCCTCAATTCCCGATACACGCCCGATTGGTATGTCTCAAGCAGATCGGAAGGTACGGGAACTTCATGCCGTCCGCAAAACGCGCCAAAATCCCCCTCATCCAACTCCTCCAGAACATTGTACAACTCTTCATTGTGCTGTGCTGCGTTCATGATGGAACCATCCGGCATGACCCATCGGGCCGTCCCTTTCACATGCGCGCAGGAAGGCAGTGCGGTATTGGCGTTGAACCACTCTTTAAGATGGTTCGTGTTCCCATGTCCCAGCGCGCTGACGGCCTCTTTATATCCGGCAATCTGATCTTTCCTCAAGTTCTCAGGCATCTTTTGCAGCAGCCTTCTCAGCTGGGATATTTTCTTGTTCCTTTCGGCCTGCTGCTCCGCTGTAAGATTTCCCGCCAATGAAGCAATTTCCCGCGAGAGCTGATCCGCCCACGCTTTAAAAAAATCCATGCTTCTAACAATTTTTACCGCAACAACAGGTCCCCCGCCTTCTGTCACTAACATTACATTAGCGGGTACTGCAGCCATGTCTTGAACAGCATTAAACCGGATGATTCTTTTTTGTTTCCGTAGCTGTCCTTGAACAGACACATTGACCGTAATAGCCGCATAAACAGATCTATTTTGAACCACCAGAGACGCCGGCGTCACATCGCTCAAGATATTGGAGGGCTGTGTTTGGAGCATGGATAATTCTGATCTAATTGCGCCCAATATCTCATCATCGCTCAGGTTCTCCTGGGATAAAATTTGCTTCAACAAGTTTCCAAACAAATACACGGCTCCAA
>CAZGMX010000074.1:9825-12648 GCA_964526865.1 uncultured Actinomycetota bacterium
TTTTCCCTGATGGGGCGGCGCCAATTTTTGCGGTTGTATGCCCGCGAGGACCGGCGGCGAAATGATCAGCGGCCAGAGGACCATGGCTGTTATGAGCCACCTGAGTATCAATCCAGTCCAAGATTTCCAAACACGCATTTTTTGAGTCCCCTTGTCATACTAATTCATAGAAAAAGAGACATCACGCCCGCTTTGTCAGTTCCGGCGCGTTCGTAACATCCTCTCTTTGGCTGTATTATACAGGACAAAACACTCTCTGTCAAGGGGGCGGGCAAATAATTAGGGGACAGCATACTTAATTCGAAATGCTGATTTTATAATCTTATTGGTTATTTCATCATAAAAATAGCAGGATGTTCATAGACTTTTGAATTAAGTATGCTGTCCCCTTAATTATTTTTTAGCACCCCTTGACAAACTGCCAATTTTGCTGTAAAATTATTACAGATAAGGTATTGCGCTGCAAGATGGTAGCGCATAAATTCGACTATGGATAAACGTAGCCGCAAACTGCGTGCCTTTATAGCAAGGGCACGGGTGGTTGTAGTTGTGGTCCTCTTCATGGGGACTATAATATCGCCGGATATTTTTTCTTATTCGGCGCCGCGCGAACAGTCATCCCACCTCGCGCCTAAATCTCAGATTTCTTCCCTATCTCCCCTGGCCAAATTTCTCGCCAAACACTGTCCCAAAAACACCACTGCAATGAATTTCGAGGATGCAGAGGCAATCATTCTCGATATTCAGAAAACCTTGGAGCTTGAACCTTCTCCTCTTGAACAATCTATTCCTTTTGAACAATTTCGAATCATGGAAGATATCGCCATCATGCCACACGCCATTGCCATGGCGGTGCGATGCGGCCTGTTTGATCCCTACACACTCATTTTAAATGAGGAAGTCATCAGGCCAAGATTTAGGGTCTGCAGTCTCACGTGCAGGATGGCAGGAAAAGGAGGCGGCCAACATGATGGGTTGCCCATAAAAATCAATTTCTTCAGAAGAGGGATAACACTCACACCGGAAGCGCTCGGGACCATGCACATCGAACCAGGAAGAGCAAATCTCCAATCCATTCAAGAACGCGGCTATTGGATCACCAGAATTTCAGAAGGCGAATTCCAAGGAATGATTGAAAAACGCGCTCTGAGGCGCACTCTGGGAACAATCAGCAAAAAGATCGTCAAGCTGCTGGAGAACGAGAATCAGATAGCAAAGGATGACCTTCCCATGGCGACCCTTATCCAAGAGGTTTGCAAATATGAATTGAAAGCGGACATCGGTTTGCCATCGGCCAAGATTTTTGCAAGAGTCTTTACCATATTGTTTTTTCACCCGGATACAGCTCTTGAGGAGCTCCTTGGGGATATCATCGTGAGATGCAACCTCCCCATTAACGCGCGCACTGCACGCGGCATTTTAGCCATATGCGATCTCATCCGGATATCGGACACACTGCAAAATATCTGTCTGGAACACTCCCCACAGGCAAATTACATCGCCAATATCAAAGAATACTTGTGTGACATCGCGCAGGTTCAGGCATTTCTGGATCATCAAGCGCCACCGCGCTACCCAGCAAAAATCGAAATGCACATCGGTATCGCCTGTCCGGCAAATTGCGAGTTCTGTTATCGCAATCTGATCGTCGATCCCAAAACTGGCAAGCCCAAATACGAGGGATACGACGCGGAGGTGAGAGGGCAAAAGCTTGCCCCAATGCGGCATCAAAAAATACTGGCCTTCCTCGTTAATGAATGCGCAGGAAACGGCGTAAAAAACATCACCATCTCCGGCGGGCTGGAACCCTTGACGGACCTGGGACGAGTGCAGTTGGTTGTGGCCACGGCAAAGAAACTGGGCATAGAAACACGGCTATACACCAATGCGATCCCCGGGACAGTGGATCAATGGGGCGCCACCGCCCTCTTGGCTGACAGGGTGCGCATCAGTGTGAGCGCGGCAACTGCGGACACCTATAGCAGAATCTTCAAAGTCCGAAAAGAAACATTTGCTCACGTGACAGAAAAAATAAGACAACTTGTCGCACTAAAAAAAGAAAGAAAAAGCGACACCAAAATCGGCCTGCATTTCTTGATAGAAAAACACAACTTTCGCGAGTTGAAGCAGTTCATCGACATGGCCGTCGAATTAGGAGTGGATTTTGTCGATCTCCGAAGCGACTACGTCGGGACCCTTGAGGATTTCAACAGCGATGAAAAACGGGAATTGTTGTCGATTCTGGACGGCATCGATCAACAATATTGCGCCGGTTCGCTCAAACGACTCCGCATCAGCTATGGCGACCGGTTCCGCAAACAGTTCGGCAAATTCCGTGAGATTGACCGCTACAAAAGGACGGCGACCGACTATTATAAATATGGGGTCTACCCCTTTGCCATCAGCATCGATCCCTTTGGCAGGGTGTGGGATCATTGTATTCCCTCCAACGTGGGAATCCGGGAGGAGTGGGGACTGCGTTATAAACTTGGAAACATCCGTACCGGGAAAAAAACACTAGGAAAAGTGATTCGAACCAATATTAAAGGAAGAAGGGTATTTAATTTTGTTCCTGAGAAGACAGACCCTCAGACAGAAATACTATTGGTCGAACTCAGGCGGATGGAGAAAGACAGGGAATTTCTGGCGGGAATGCATTTTGACCGGCCGATGGATGATTGTCTGGCGCACCATCCGTTCATGCGGTTTGATTACAGGGATGCGAAATTAGAGAACGTTTAGAAGGCAAAGCAATCGGGCAATACCGCCAGAACCACAACCATCACATCAAAGCACAAGGCGCATTCGATCAGTCCTTGTAAG
>CAZGMX010000075.1:0-614 GCA_964526865.1 uncultured Actinomycetota bacterium
CCCTCCGACGAACCGGACCGAGACGTCGATGGCTTCCTGCAGGAGACCGCCGGGATTATTGGGCGTGTCTAAGATCAAGCCCTTCAGGCCCGTGGCCTTCAGGGCCTTCAACGCCTTATCCATCTCTTCGGTGGTGCGCTCTTGAAATTGCGTGAGACGGACATACCCGATGTCCTGCCCGATCATCCTGGCGTCTTTGATGCTCTCGATCTTGATGAGTTCGCGCATCAGATTATACTCTAGGGGGTCATGTTTTCCGGAACGTAGGATCGTCAGGGAAATCCTGGTCTTGGGACTGCCGCGGAGCTTTTTTACGGCCTGACTCAGCGTGATGTCTTCCGTGGATGTCCCATCGATCTTGACGATTCGGTCTCCCGGCTGGATGCCGGCCTTCCACGCGGGCGTGCCGTCCAGCGGAGTCACGACCGTCAGGTATTTTCCCTTGATGGTGATTTCGATTCCCAGTCCGCCGAATTCCCCTTCGGTCTCCACTTGCATATCCTTGTATTCGTCAGGTTCCAAAAACGCGCTGTGTGAATCCAGGGAATGCAGGGTCCCCTGCATGGCTCCATAAATCAGCTTCTTAAAATCCACGTCGTTGACATAACTCTTTT
>CAZGMX010000075.1:624-6283 GCA_964526865.1 uncultured Actinomycetota bacterium
GAACACATCCAGCTTTTCGTAGAGTTCTTTATAGGAGGCCGAGTTTTTGTCCTCTCCGTGCAGGCGCGAACCCGCAACCCAAACAATGGCCAGGGTCATCGCACACACCAGCACCATTTTCAACGTCTTTTTCATAGTCTGAATTTTATCGAAAAGCCCTCAAAATGAAAAGAAATGAAAAATTTCCTCGTAGCGGTCAGTAACCTTCTCCCAGTCAAATTTTTCGCATGCGCGCCCGCGGGCCTTTTTCCCCAGCTCCTCAGCCGCAGCGGGATCATCCAAAAGTTGCCGCCACGCCGCCGCTAGCTCTGAACTTTTCAACCCAAAGAAGACAGCGGCATCTCCCAGCGTCTCCCGGTTCTCTGGTATGTCACTGGCCGCAATGGGCCGGCCGGCCCCCATCGCCTCCACCAGCACCGGATGCGTCCCCCCGACCGAGGCAGCATGCACAAGCGACCGGCAATGCGCCAGCAACGCACCGTAATCCGCTCCATAGACGCCACCCAAAAAACGGACACGCGGCGAGGCCTTCGCCCGGACATCTTTTTCGTAGGCCTTCGCGTACGGCGCCCAGCCCGCCATCACAAGAGGATACAGATTTTCTTTTTCACTCAGTCGCGCATAGGCCTCCACCACAAGATCGGGATGGTTTTCCGGTTCCATCCGGCCGACAAACAGGAAATATTTCCCCGGGACAAGACCGTATTTTTTGAGCAGGGCCGAATCACATCCCCCGCTCACCGCCGCTCCATAAGCGGCGTAGGCGGGCCGGCAACCGTATTTTTTTTCATAGTAATCGGCAATGTATTGCGAATCGCTGATCAACCCATCGGCCCATCACACAGCCCACCGTTCCGACCGGCGGTGCCAAGCCCTTGCCAGCGATCCCCACTTGAGCCTCTGCCACTCCAGACCGTCCACATGCACAAATACTTTCTTTCCAGCCAGCCTCAGCAGGGGAACAAACAGGGCATTGGCGTTGTTCAACAGGAGAACGGTTTTGTGCGGTTGAAACATCTGATGGAAGACGCTCAACAATGTATGGCTCAGAGTCTCCCCGTGCTTGGTGTAGAGCGCCGGAAGGATGACCCGCCGCACCCCCGGAACAGCCTCCTCTCGGCCTGCCGCATAGCGGCTGCGGCAATACACCGCGACGTCGTGACCCCGCTGGACCAAACGCCGGGAAAGTTCCTGCGCCAGCGTTTCAAAACCTCCATAGCAAGAGGGAATCCCCCGGCATCCCAGGATGGCGAGTGATTTTTTTTTTTTTTTTTTTTTTTTCGACGCGATGGATTTCTCCGCCCTGCATTTACTGCGGCGCGATTTTTTTGCCTCTTCCTCAAACAGCGCGTGCAACTGCTCCATCTGTCTGGACAGCGAAAAATGCTCCCGGCAATATTCGTGCGCCCGGCGGCCCATTTTCTCGCGCAGAGGCCGGTCTTCTATCAACTGCCTCAGACGTTTTGAAAATTCCGCAACATCGCCGCAGGCCACGCAAAAACCCGTGGTCCCGTCCCGGACAATTTCTTTGATTCCCCCCGCATCAAACGCGACAACGCTTTTCCCATGCCATGCGGCCTCCAGGCATACTCCAGGAAATGCGTCCGGCCCGGTGGACGGAACCGCCACCACATCGACGGCATCATAAAACGGCCGCGTGTCTTCCAGGAATCCCTTCACAAAAAAACTCCCGCGCAGTCCCGCCTGATCCACCCGCGACAGAAGTTCCTCTTTGCGCCACGCCTCATTTGGCAGGGTATCTCCCATGCACACGAACCCCGCATTAACGCCAGCGGCGGCCAAACGGCGCGCCGCCTCCAAAAATACCCCCTGGCCCTTCATCCGGTGAATCCGGCCGGCCATTCCAACCCAGACGTCTTTTTGCGGCAATCCCAAAAGTTCCCGCGCGGCCAGCTGGCGGGCGCGCGCGGAAGCCTCATCCATACTCGGCACAACGGACTGAAAATCCAATCCGTTGTGCACGACGATCATTTTTTTTCCCAGGGACGGCAGAACCCGGACCCAGTGATCTTTGGCCGCCACAGACACCGCCACCAGCCGGTCGGCAAATCGCTCCATCCAGGCTGCAAGCCTTCTTGCTACCACCGCGGGTTTTTCGATGATTTCCCTCACATACCAGATATGGGCGGACCCGGCCCAACGGGCTGCCAGGCCGCCGCAGACCACAGCCAGCGTGTTGGAACAGACCACGTCGATGTGCTGGGCGCGCACAAAACGCCTCAGCCGAAAGACTGCCGCACAACACCGCGCGGCCGTCTTCACAATTCCCCAGACCGTGGCGTTTCGGCGTCTCAAAATTCCCAGCTCCATGATCCACAGCGGGATGTCGCGGGAACGGATTTTATCCGCCAGAGGACCTTCGCATGGCAGAATCACAAAAGGGGAAAAACAGTTTGTGTCCAGGTGCTCCAACAACCGCAAGAGGCTTCTGTCCGATCCATAGAGGTCCGCGCTGGAGTGCAAAAAAAGAACGCCGATGCGCCTATTCCCGGACATAGGCCGTCCGTTTGATGGCTTCCAAGAGAGTCCGCGCGACACGGTCTTTGGGATAGAGCCACAGGGCAAACGCGGCGTGGGCGGCGGCCTCCTGAAATCGGCCCTGGGACAGCAAATACTTGGCCATCATGTCGTGGAAAAACGCGTTTTTTGGATCCAGAGACAGGGCCTTCTTGAGGGCGTCCTCAGCCCTGGAAAAATCCCCCCGGTCCATCAACAAAAGCCCCAGGGAAAGCCACACCGATCCGTCCCGGGCATTGATATCGATGGACCGGCGAAAATATTTTTCCCCCTGCTGGCCCTCGGCCTCCCAGGTTCTGCGGCTGAGGAGATAGCGGTTAGAGCAAATCTCTCCCATCCATTTCCACGCCACACAATGGGAGGAATTCCACCACAGCGCTTTTTGAAAACACGCAATCGCCCGGTCCCAGTCCAACTGCCCGCGCGCGCTCTCTCCCCGCCGCACCCACCATTCTCCGGCCCAAATGCGGCCGGCGTTGATCAGGACAAAGATCAACAGCAATCCCGCCAATCCCTTGAGCGCGATGCCGGCAATCCTCCCGATGCCTGCGACAAACCGCGCCGGTCGCGGCGGTGGAACGTCCGGGGCCCCGGCCTCTTCGCACAAGCCGCCAGCCGGGCAGGACGCAAGCCCTCCCATCATGAAGAAAACGACCATTCCAAACGCCGGAAGTTGAAAGGGGAAATCGACGGCGGCCATCAACACGGCCAGGACGCACGCGGCCTGCATCACGGCGCTCAGAGGTCTTTTGTCGCCCCGTGCCGACCACCAGCACAGTCCGAAGAGCAAGGCCCACAACACGATACCGACAGCACCCTGATCGACCCACGTCTGCAGGATATCGCTGTGCGCAAAATCCACCTTTCGGTTGATGGTCACCGACCGGAATGGCGGATAAAACCACTGAAAGTTTCCCAGGCCAAAACCCTCCAGCGGCCTTGTCATCGCCAGGCAAATGGAATCCATCCAGACCGACGCTCGCGCCGAGGCGGAGGCGTCCCAGTATTGAAGACCCTGCGAAAAACGGTGAACCCCGCCCGCGTGAAAGAATCCAATCACGGCGGCAATGCCCACTCCAGCCGCACCCGCTATCGCCAAGAATACCAGCCGGCCAAACTGCACGGCTCTGCCCAGGACGAGAACCGCCAACACCAGGACACAGGCCCCCAGTCCAATCCGGGAACCGGACAAAATCACGCCGGCCAGGGCCGCCCCAGAGCACACACCAAAAAATATCCGCACAGCGCTTTTTTTGGCGATCAACGCATATCCCATCGTCACCAGCCCAATCACTCCTGCAAACGCAGCAAAATGATTGGGAGACACAAACAGCGAACTCATGCGCCCGCGGTATTCCCCGGGTTGAACCCGTCCAAAAATCTGTTCGATCCCCAGTCCAAATCTCCAGTATCCATACACGACGACCCCCATTCCCAGAAGGCAAACGCCGGCCAGCACAAATGGCCTTTGTTTTTCCCCGCTCAAAAACGCCGCGCCGGCCGCAAAAGAGCATCCATATACCGCGTGCAAAAGAAAGACCTTCCATCCAAAAATTCCGTTGCGGGAAAGAAAAAGACAGGCCAGGCTCCACGCGAGAACGGCAAAAAAAGACGTCCACACAGCCGCGGGAAGCCGGGGCGGCCGCGTGACAAGGCAGAGGGCGGCAAGCGCGGCAAAGACGGCGGCCGCGCACAGAGGCATCATCCGCACGCCGCCCCCAAAAAAGATCAACACACTCAGCGCGCAGAAGAAAAGGATCAGCGCGCCGGTTTTCCGAAACGGCTCCATGGAGTTCCTTCCATAAAAAAACCCCGTCCCGCAGGATTACGGGACGGGGTCCGATTCAAAAACAGTAACGTTAGAACGTCACGTACACGCCCGAGAAAACTCTATTGCGGGTATAATCGCTGTTGGCCGTCCCGTTGCCGTACGTCCCTGTCCTGTTGATTCCGGCGGACGCATATTGGCTGAACGGAGATTTGTTGTCCACATAGCGGTACCCGAGTTCCAAAAACATCCAGGGCTTGATCTGCTGAGAGACAAGAAATCCAAACTTCATCAGCGTCTCGTTCACGGGCGTGACCGCACCGTACACGCGGTTGTTCCGGTATTCGGACTTTTCCTGGGAGGCAAAAAGCACCAACTGAGTCTTGCGCGTCAACTTGTGCGTGAGACCGCCATAGACCCCCTGCACCTTGCGGTCATAGAACGACGGCTGTTCGCAATTTTCCAGTTTTAGTATGTACCCCACCTTGATCTGCGTGGCCTGCGTGAACAGATAGGTCAAATCCAGTTCCACAAAAGGCGCGTTGTCCCGGTTTTTGTTGTTCGACAGCGACTCGTCGGAGCCCGGGATATCATTGAGGCTGGTTGTTTGAGATGGAAGGACAATGTATTTCTGCTGTTTGGGGGCACGGTACTCATAGCCCACCCTGCCATAAAAGATGACGTCCCGAGCCATGCGGTGCCGCATCACACCCGTGAACAGGTGCGAGGTAAAATCCTTGTCGATGACCCGGTAATCCCCCTGGGTATAGCGGTACCCCAGCCCAAACAGCGTGTCCTGCCACATCCGGTAATTGAGGTCAAAACCAATTTTATGCTGAACCATATTGAGAGAATCCGGCACCAGCTTGTTGTCGGATTGAAAATTGAGAAATTCAAAATCATACGTCATCGCGCCGGATATCCATTTGTTGAACCGGTATTCCAGCCCGGACGTGTTCACAAACTGGACATAATTGGCTTTGTCCTCCAGTGTGATGGGATTGTTGAAACTGGGGGTTGGACCGAGGACCACGTTGGGCTGCTGCTGATACACAAAATACTGCTTCACCCCCACGGAAAGGCGGTCCGAAAAATCATGCCGCAATGCCAGGTCCAGAAAACAGTCGCTGTCGGACTTGCTGCTGCTCTGGCGGCTGGCGTAATACGTGCCCACGTATTCCGCGTCCCCTCCGATATAGCTCCGTTCATACGGCAGTTTGAACGAAACCTTGGGGCCGAAAAGGCCTTCCCAGGACTTGTCTTTGGGTTTGGAGGACGTGTCGTTGTCGTCGTATTGCAGGCGGGTGCGCATGGACGGTTTCACAAAACTGGTCCACATCTGCACGCCCTGAT
>CAZGMX010000075.1:6293-7757 GCA_964526865.1 uncultured Actinomycetota bacterium
GAGCAAAAGGTCATTGACGGCCCAGGCGGAAGAAGAAAAATCCAGTACAAGAACCAGGCAGGCAGCCAATCCGAGTATTTTTTTCATCTTCCCCCCTCCACGGCTCGCTAATATCCGCTCGGAGTCCCGATGGGACTCAACGATGTCTCATAGCTGTCCGAGACGCTGTTTCCAAACCGCAGGGCATCGAACGAATTGACCACGGTCGGAAACGACAGGCCCTTCTCGATGTTCACGACACCCTTATCAAACGAAATGCCTTCGCTCTTCAGGGTGTCCATATACGATTCGGGATCCAGGGAATCTTCCACTTCTCCCTGCAGGCCCAGCGCCTCAACCATCACCACCGCCAAATCCTGTTTGGTGACATAACCATCCGTGTGCCACCCGTCCAGCGGGGCCACGCCAATCGTTGTCAGGAGATTGAAGTAGTCATCGACTTCCGCCGCCGCGGGAACTTTGTTCTCCAGCCCCAGCACTCTCACAAGCATCCGGGCCAGTTGATTCTGGGTGAATTCCTCGTTCGCGCTGGAAACCGCGGCAAGAGAACAAACCGCGAGACAGACAACGAATGCACACAACACAAACAAACCACGGTGTCGCACCGTCATGATGTTCTCCTCAAAAATACACCTAAAACCGCAAATGATCGGGGCTAACGGTATCCAAGAGGCCACTTCTTGTCAAGATTTTTTTGATTCGTACGAGGTTACACTAAATTACACAACGTGGGTATCGGATTGGATCTAGTGACCACAACATATTGAGTAAAGACTTCCTCCCCCCTTGCGCCTTATAGATGACATGCAGCCTCGTCATCTGCGTCGATGAAGAGGTCTGTGAAACTCACTTCGTGCCGCGGCACGGAAACAGCCCTGGAGGCGATTTTTTCGGTCCCCTGCGCCTCCGTCACAAATTTCAGGGGCCAGACAATACGTTCTTGGGGATGGTCCAAGAGAAGTCTCGTGCGATCCCGCATCGTTTTTTCGTTCATGTTTCTCACCGCCCGCGCCATCAGTATCTTCATCTCCAATGGAACGGCGGGCGAAAAAATCGCCGCCGGCATGATCTTATAGTAGGCGCTGTCCACGAGTTCGTCTTCCACCGTTGCCAGCGCCTTCTCTTTTTGCCCTCCCTCAAAAAGCAGTTGGGCTACCTGCAGACCTTCCAGGATCCCTTTGATGCGTTCTACCTCGCCTCTTTGGGCGGCCACAAGCGGACGGTTTGAACGCTCCAATATCTCCACATATTTTAAGATTGGCGGCGAATGGACCATTTCCGAAAGCCACCAAACCATCAGATCTCCCTCATTGACCAGATGATGGCGCGTCTGCAAAAGTGCTTCTGCCAACGGCTCCACCGTCGCTTCCGCCGCCAATATCTTGGCCGCTTCCAGCGCCTGCGTGGACCATTGCAGGCGGTCAAATTCCTGGCTGTAGCCTAAACCCCTGAATACAAGATATA
>CAZGMX010000075.1:7767-8207 GCA_964526865.1 uncultured Actinomycetota bacterium
TCAAAGTCCTTCCTGACACCACCCACGTCATTTGCCAGCAACCTTCCGCGTAATTGCCGCAACGTCTTGGTGAATTCTTCCCACTCGCCCAGCATCTCTCTGTCTCGCGCGGTCCATTGGTCTTGCGGCACCTGGGAAACCACTGATTGCGCATAGGCCCGAACCATCGGAACATCAGAGCCCAGGGCGCTCAACAAGGCTTCCCTGGCGCGCGGCAAATTCGCGAGCAAAAAACCGGTCAGAGCCTGCTTCTGTGCCGGCGTTCTCAAAACTGCCTGCAGCGCACCCATCCGGTATTTTGCCGTAGCCATCTGCGCCTTAAATACGTCCGTCTCCTGCGCCAATTCCACAAGTGGCAGGGCATGCGCGGGGACAAAATCAAAATGCGATTCTCTAATTTGGTAGGGTTCCGGAGGAACTTTTTTGACGCCCGGCCCCTG
>CAZGMX010000075.1:8217-8874 GCA_964526865.1 uncultured Actinomycetota bacterium
GCTCGCTAACAGGCTGTGTCATCTCCTTGGACGACAGGAACTCCCTGTCGCCTCCCTGCCACAGGGCCTGATACGCCACGTCAAAGAGTGCCTGATCGCGGCCCTGCACCTCGACGCGGGCCCGGCTCTTTTCGTCCAACCGGCCGCTGGCCCAAAGCAATTCACTGCGCAGCCAGTCGCGCACGCTCTTGCCTCCCCCATAGCACACGTAGTATTCGCCCACAGCCCGCGCCATCGTAATATCGTGATCCGGTTTCTCCACGGCCCTCTGCACACTTTCCTCATCCCCCAGCCGAATCAGAACTTTCTGTGCCGCTCTCCTCCTTCCTTGCCAGTACGGCTTGCTCAACCAGTAGTACAGAACCTCCCACCATTTCTTTTTCTTTGTTTCGGTTTCGGCTTTTAGGACATCCCGTGCGGGCTTCCCCATCATCACCAGGGCATCCTGGGCGGCTTGAGCGACTGGCCGGACGACATTCTTAGCCCCCAGACTGTCCAAGCAATCTATGGTACTGTCCATGTGATCCATGAGGATGTCAATTGTGCCTGGATCACGCAAATATCCCAAGGCCAGACATGCCTTGGCCAAATCTGCATCATTTCGTGATCCAGGATATGTCCATCTAATAAATGTAATAAAGTCCACGATAATTGGCA
>CAZGMX010000075.1:8884-12502 GCA_964526865.1 uncultured Actinomycetota bacterium
AGCCCGATACTGACAGCGCCCCAGTGCCAAGAGGGCCCGACCATAGTCACGAGAACTACGATGTTCTTTTATATAATCCACCTTGCTAAAAATCACCTCACCGGCGCGGGGATCACCAATTTCTCCCAATGCCTCTATTACATCCATCTCCCATCCCCATACGATCACCTTTTGGTTCTCCTGCAATTTTTGCATGAGCGGTTCCACAACTTTCTTGTACTTCCAATATCCCAACAACTCTGCCGCCTCGCCCACACAGTCCTCATCCAATAATTTCACAACATTCTCTGCCATCTCCTTAAGATCATTTGCCTTGATGACGTTCAATGCCTTTTTCTTAACGCCATTGCTGGAATCCTCAAGCGCCAACAAAAGAATATCCGCACATTTATTATCATCAGCGCCGACTAATGCATCGAGGATGGCGAGTTTTCCATGTTCGTCTGCCTTCGCCATATGTTCCCAAAGAGATTGAAATTCTCGTCTCTTGCCAAGAACCGATATAGCCAAACAACGCACATTCGTATCCTCACTATTTAAACCGTCAACAACAGCACCACTACCCTGGATTTTTGCCAATTCACTGATCGCGTATTCGGCCCATATGGGCGGCAGAAAAGGGGGGTTATATGTAGCGCTTTCGCCCATGCCGCAGCTTGCTTGATAAGATTCTTGATGTGTCCAGCACCGCTGAGGAAAGCACTGTTGCCCTCTAGAAAAGCTCAACACAATATCTTCCAGGGCATTAACTTTACCGACAACCAGCAGCCCCCGCTGAGATACATCACCGTCACGACAAGTCATGGGTTCACCCGTGCCTGATAAACCATCCCACTCTCTCTCTGAAATACTCATATCCAACACAAGCAATGGTGCCGCCGAACCATGCGCTGAAAATCTTTGCTCAATCTCCGCCGCTATTTTCAACCACTCCTCATTACGGCAACCAAGCGCCAGTAATATTTTTGGCGCGACCTTTGAATCGATCGTCTCAACCACATAGATGTGCTTTTCGGCCAAATCCCACAGTTCGTCGGACAGGCCCAGCTCTTTCTTGTGCTGATCAAAATATTCCTTTGTGCCAGGCTTGGGTTCACCGGCCTCTTTGCCCCGCGCATTTTCGACAAACATGGAGGCCGGGGCAAGACAACTTGCGGTATCCGCGCGCGCGGCGCCTGGGAACGGCGGCACAAGGCACATTGCCAACACCGCTGCGGCCGCTGTCACAAACAAACCGCCGCGCCGCCTGATTTTCAAGATGATCATGCAATCTCCTTCTCGCACTCGGCGTTCATCACCGAACCTATAGAGTACAACGGTATGCCTCCGCCATCCGGCACAACACCACGGAGGCAACGCAACCTGTCAACTGCTAGTATCTTACAATGAATTTACCGATTTGTCAAGGGGGGGCTGTTGAGAAACTACTTCGCTTGTTTTTCCAGAAGGAAAATGATCTGTGCTAAAAATGCCTTGCCTTCCTCAATTTTTAACGAGGCGACAGGTTCGACAATTTCCTCTTGAATATCATAGTCGGCGATTTCGCGAATCTTCCTGGCATCGATAAACATCTTGTGATATTTCGGGTGTAGTTTGCCTGTTTTTGCAAAATAATATCCAAGAGCTGACTCCACCGCAGAATGCTTAATCACATCCACACCTTCCGACTTCAAGAGCGCCTGAGCGGCATAAAACATGGAATAATAGATCTTGCTTGCGGCATCGGAAGAATAACCGTTGTGCAAGAGTTCTTCGGCTACTTCCAGAGCGTGTTGGGCCTTCCTGATCAGCATCTTGACCTCTTCTGTCATATCGAAACACCTTCATGGGCAACATGTTTATAAAATGAGAATCCCTTGTTGAGGGCATTATTGAATTGCTTCTCGACAATCACTTTGAGTGATATAACCGGTTTAAAATCATGATTCCACATCACGCCGTATGCCGTTTCTTCAAAAAGCCTCTCGATCTCGGGAGTCTTTTCGTCAACAAGGGCAAGAACATCAATGTCAGAATCATCCAACGCCTCCCCTCTAACCCTTGACCCATATGCGATGAGCCGTCTTAAGTGATTCTTGATATTCGAGGAAAGGTTATTTTTAAATTCTACAAGCAGAGCCCTATCTTTGTCGTTCATCCTCTCACCATAAAATGATCATTCTCAACCTGTTTCGTTGCGCGCCGCGCCGCTGCTGCGGCCCAGCGAATCATCAGCCGCTGAAGATGGTTAGTTTTTCTTCGCCTTGATCCAACTCATCATGGCGCGCAGTTTTGCTCCCACTTCTTCGATCAGATGCGCGCGGTCTTTTTTCAACAGGGCGTTGTAGACCGGCCGGTTCGCCTGATTTTCCAGAATCCACTCGCGGGCAAAGGAGCCCTCTTGACTTTCTTTCAGGATCCGGTCCATCTCGGCGCGGGTCTCCTGCGTGATGACCCGCCGGCCGCGCGTTACGTCGCCGTATTTGGCCGTATCGCTGATGGAACTGCGCATCCCAAAAATCCCCTTTTCATACATCAGATCCACGATCAGTTTCAACTCGTGCATGCACTCAAAATAGGCGATCTCCGGCTGATATCCCGCCCGAACCAGGGTATCAAAACCCGCGCGGACCAGCTCCGTCACACCGCCGCACAAGACCGCCTGTTCGCCGAAGAGATCCGTCTCCGTCTCTTCCTTGAAGGTGGTCTCGATGACACCCGCCCGGGTGCCGCCGATGCCCTTGGCATAAGCCAGCGCCAGCTGTTTTGCCTTGCCGGTCGCGTCCTGCTGAACGGCGATCAGGCAGGGAACCCCGCCGCCCTCCTGATAGACGCGCCGCACGAGGTGTCCCGGTCCCTTGGGCGCCACCATGAAGACATCGACGTCTTTGGGAGGAACGATCTGCCCAAAGTGGATGTTGAATCCGTGGGAAAAAACCAGCGCCTTGCCGGCGGTCAGATTTTTCTCGATGATATTTTTATAAATTCTGGCCTGGACATCGTCCTGGGCGAGCATCTGGATGATGTCGGCCTTCTTGCTGGCCGCATCCGCGTCCATCGGCTGGAATCCGTCGGCCTTGGCCTTTTTGTAATTTTCCGTGCCGGCCAGTTCGGCGATGATCACATCGACCTTGCTATCCCTCAAATTTTGGGCCTGCGCGTGTCCCTGGCTTCCATAGCCGATGATGGCGATGGTTTTATTCTTCAACAACTTCAAATCCGCGTCCTTGTCGTAATATGCCTTTGCCATATATCCGTCCTTTGTTTTGTGTGACCGCCCGGCTCAGCTCATCGGGCAAATGTTAGTTCAACAATATCCACATCCAGTACGCACCCTCATGCCCCCCGCGCCATAGCGATCTTTCCCGTGCGCACCACTTCCTTAACGCCAAAAGGAGACAATAACTCCAGAAAGGCCTTGACCTTTTCCTCCGCGCCCGTCGCCTCCACAATCAAACTATCGTGATTGACATCCACAATCCTTCCACGAAAGATGTCCACAATCTGCATGATCTCCGAACGCGTTTTTGCAGTGCACTGGATTTTGATTAAAATGAGTTCCCGTTCGATGCTCTCCGTGCCGGAATAATCGCAGACCTTGATAACATCCACCAGTTTGCCGAGCTGCTTGTTGATTTG
>CAZGMX010000076.1:0-12416 GCA_964526865.1 uncultured Actinomycetota bacterium
CGAAGAGAGGGAGTGGTCAAGGAATGCACACGCTCCAAGTGCAAGGGAGGAAAGCTGTTGCAAATCCCTAGTCCACGAACCCTATCGTGGAGTGAGGGGGCCACTTAAAATCCGTCGATTTCGTTGCATTTCGGGCATCTGACGACGACTTTCCCCTACATAAATACTTCACCCCTCACCTATCTAATCCAACTTTTGAAGAAATATTGTAAAGTTTATTTTTGAAAATATTTCTCCAACACCTGCCGGACGTGCTGAATTCTCTGGGCGACATACCACCGGCTTCGCTTGAGAAATTGGGCGATTTCCGTTTTTGTTTTCCCCTCAACAAGCAATGCGCAGATCACCCGTTCTTGCTTGTTTAAAAGCGCAAGAAAGTCCAAAGAGCTGGACGCGGGTTTACGATCTGGGAACTCCCGGCCTTCTTCAATCAACTGGTCCAAGGAAATCATCTGACCTTCCATCTGCCGCTTCTGCGTACATTCCTTTTTCTGGAGATTGATTAAATACGTCTGAAGACACCGGCCCATGGCGCCCTTCCATTCCCCCGGCTTGGACCAGCCGCTTTGCTTCTTTTTGAGCCAATAAACGAGAAGCTCCTGCCTCACGTCATCCTCCTCCCACCGGTGATTCCACCTCATCCTGCGCATAAATCCACCGGCCACTTTATCCACGATTTCATATTCTTCCCGCGTGATTTCTGTCTCCGTCTGTGCTTTCATCGGACACCTCCCTTTTTTCATGTGTCCGATCGTATATGTCAGGAATTATGCGAGGCAATGACGGAGGCCTCACGGAGGCCTCGCATAGTATTCGCGGAGGTCCTGACAAGAAATGGTGAGGACCTCGCAGGTTTTGCTCAATAATTGGGCAGATATGACAGGTGTAACTTGGTACAGCGCTATGCGGATTTATACGGTAAGATGCGTATGCTGAAGGCTATGCGCAGGATTTCTTCTCTTTTTTGCCCAAACTTTGGCGGTGAGGATTTTGGTGAGGACCTCGCGGAGGCCTCACGGAGGCCTCGCATAGTACGGGCGGAGGTTCTGACAGAAAGTGGTGAGGACCTTGCGAAAAAGTCACGCCGGCTCTGACAAGAACACGGACGCTTCCCAAGGCCTGGGCGCAGCAATGACGACAGAGCCACCAGACTCGCTTAGTTTACAATTGAAAAATGGGGAGCACTACAGTGCACTACACTATTTTTCTCTTATCGCAATGCGCCGCCATGAAAGCCAATGTGACGCTTCTTAAATCCGCGTCGAGAAGGCCCATTGCCTTGCGAACAATCAATTCAGGGACCCCGCCGTAAAACGCCTGTGCAATCCCCCCGGTTATGCATGCAAGCGTATCGCTGTCGCCGCCCAGCGAAATAGCGTTTCTGATGGCATCCTCAAAATCGCTTGATTCCAAGAAAGCCGTTATCGCCTGCGGCACCGTCCCCCGGCACGACACATCAAATAGATAAGCAGGCCGGATCTCGTCTAGACTTTTGGAAAGATCATAGCCGAAACCATCTGCCAAATATTGCTTGATCTCCTTCTTTGTCTTGCCCGTCCTGGCAAGAAATACGGCGGCCGCGGTCGCTTGTGCCCCTTTGATTCCTTCGGGATGATTGTGCGTCACCTCCGTATTCTGCCTGGCTTTCGCCAAAACCTCCTCCAGGCTGTCGTAGGCAAACCCAACGGGGCTGATTCGCATCGCCGCACCATTTCCCCAACTGTTGTAGGGCTGAGTATCCACGGAATGTGCCCAGCGATAAAAAAAACCGCCATATCCGGCATTCGGATAACGGCGGCAGTAAGATTTCATTGTTGCGACATAGTCCCCGTTGCTCAGTATTGCGTCCGCCAGCGCTATCGTCAGCACGCTGTCATCCGTGCACCTACAGACGGGGCTAAAAAGCTCAAACCGCTTCGTCTTAATGTTGTTCCACTCATACGCCGAGCCAATGATATCGCCGGCGATTGCACCGATCATGCCGTTGTCCTCCTATGCGGGCCAATTATCAATCACACCTCAAACCCCTGCCCGTCCGCGCGGCACACCACCGTGTTCCCGAAATGCTCCCGAAAGCGCGCCGGGTATTCCGTGTGAATCGGCACGATCTGCCGCGCGTTCACCCTGGCGGCAAACACGCAAAGCTTGTCCCGCGTCGCGTGCCCGCTGGTGTGAATGTGCTCCACGGCCAGGTTGTTGCGCGCGACAAAATCCCAAAACTTCTTCGCACCTGGCTTGTCCTTTTTGATATAGCCCGCCCACTGGGAATAGATAAGCGTTGAACCCTGAATCTGGGGGATCTTCTCCACCGCCGGAATCATCCTGTCGCGCATCAACAGCAGGGCCTTCTGTTTGAGATTTCCAAAATCAGCCGCCTTGATCTTCGCCCGCCCAAGACCGCGCATGATTTCCTTGCGCGCGGAACCGGCAATCTTGTTGATATAGATGTCGCCACGGCCGGCATAATTGGCGATAAACACCCGCATGTTGACCCAATCCACCTGCGGGATGCGGCTTGACACGTCCCCCGCCACGGCAAGCATATATGCAGTGTACGGATCCACCACCAGAAGCGACTTGGCCTTCCGCACGGCCTTGTATAGCGAAACAATGCGGTCAATATTCTGGCCGGAACAATACACGGGGATGACCGCGGTCGCGCTCTTTTGAATGGCGCCGGCAACAGCTTCCACCACCGCCGCCTCATCGGGATATTTGCCGCCCTCGCGCGCCAGCATGGTGCCTTCCATCACGAGGCAATCAACCCGCTTGGGCGGATTGTCCAAGAAATCGTCATAGCGTTTCCACGTCCATCCGCCCGCACGAAAATCCCCGGTGTACACGACAGTTTTTCCGGTGGCCGTCTCCCGGATCACAAACCCCATCGCGTCAAATCCGGAATGATCCACCAGGTACGGCGTAACGGTTAGGCCGCCTATCGTTACCGGCCGCTTATGCCCCAGAAGAACCGGCGCCGCAATGACCGTCCGCCACTGCGGCATCAAGAAAACATTCAGCGCGCTCATCAAGTCATAAGCGCCCTTGCTGATATATACCGGAATTTTAGGATGGATGTACGGCAGAAGGCCGTAATGGTCTTTATGGGAATGCGAGATAAAAACAGCGTCAATGGATGGCTCGGAGCCGCGATACAGCCCCTTGATATCAAACAGGACCTTCTTGGCGATGAGCTCCTCTACCGGCTTGCCCGCCATGGCCCGCTCGTCAAAGGCCTCCCCGCCGGCATCCGTAAGCGGCATCCCAAAATCAACAAGGATCCTAGTGCCCCCCGACGAAACCTCAACACAACTCCCGCCGATTTGATGAGAGCCGCGGTGGATGGTCAGTTTCACAATTTCTCGAAATCTATTTTCAATGCATCCTCATCATAATATGCAACGTAAAACTCTATACGGTCATTCCGTATCTGCCGCTGCAGATCATAACTTTCTACTTCTCTTTTCAATTTACGTTCCTGATCCCGCGTAATTGCTACAACACCGTCGATGGACAACACAGTTGGGATAGCGCCGGAAAAACCAAAAACTCTATACCATTCCTGCCCTAGTTCAGGGTCCCTAAGCATTTTTAATAGAGTCACAGCATAAATATAGACCTCTCGCAAAGTGTTCTTATACTTACCCGGCGCTTTAAGCTCCCACACAGAAAGACAAACACGCCCCGCGTGGCGGCGACGCGCAAGAATATCAATATGCCCGTTGGTGGCCTTGGGCGCGCCTGATGAACCCGATATCGGCAGTGGAAATTGCAATGGAAACCCGGAAAGAGTTACCGGCTGTACCCCCGAAAATGTTCCGCCAAATTTATTGCGGCTTTTGCTTAGCATCTCCTTGATAATACGCGATTCAATGCTATGCTCAGGCGAGTGCAATTCAACTGCATTATTTTTTTTGAGCGTCTGAAAATGCTTCCTGAATTCCAGCGCTTCATTACTGCTCCATTTATATTTGCCGGTCGTGAGCTTTATCCCGTGAAAATACTGTATATTCGTGCGGGCGGTCTTTTCACTGATGCGCAACCATACGTCACGGCCCTGCACGACAAGCCTGGCGACTTCCTGCCCAGAAAAACGCAACGAAAAACTAAACGAATTTTTCCCAGCACGGTTGCCTGCCCTAACGTATGCCGACAAAGGACACCATTGATGGAAATACTGCTTCATCTCTGCGGCCAGACATTGCGTTGTTTTCATCTGCGCCAACCATGAGCGCTGTTTATCTATGAAACCATCATTTGCCGTCCAAAGCTTATCGATATCTCTCACAATTATGCTCATGAGGGTACTTCAGTGTCGCATGTCATAACAAAACCCGCTCAGGATCGATTACAAAAGTCACAGCAACACCTAACAACTTTTGCTCGCATCAACATCAAACCAATGCCGCCGCGACAGACCGCCGATATAAACAATAATCGCAATCTGGGCTTGATTTGGGCACCTTGCCGGCACATAAACACTTATGCGCATCAATTAACGCCGTCTCTACCCAAGAATCGTCCCCGGCGTAGGGAATGATCTTTATATCAAACTCCAATTTCCCATCAAATGCTTCCTTGTCCGTATCGCCATTGCAATAAACAAAATACCCCGTCTTGGCGACCTTGAAACCATTGCGTCTGAAAAGCCACTGATAAATTTCTATCTGCCGCTTATAGCCTACCTGCCAATCCGCGTCCAGGGTCACCTCTTCTTCCTTTGAGGTCGCCTTGTAATCCACGATCAGCAATTCCCCTTGCGGATTAACCCACACATCATCAATCCCGCCGGTAAGCAAAAGATTTGTGGGTTGATGCAGATAGGTTATCCCGCGCTTCATGGCATCCCGCCACTCATCCATTTTTGCATGCGCAAACGGCACGGCATCGATTCCATACGTTTTCATCAGAGGATGCGGCGACTGCGCCGCGCGATGCACATCAAACTCCTTTTTGAGGAGCTTATCAACGGCGGAATTGAGGTTGAAAGGAAAACCCGGGGGCCGGTCCACACCAAGGCGCCGGTCCAGGTAAAAACAGCAGGGACAATCCAGAAAAAGAGCCAGTCTTGACCGGCTTAACCTATAAGGTTCCTTACTCTTGGGATCAAAAATATTTCTAACTCTTTTGCCGCGGTAGTATTTGGACATACGATTCTGGATGAGACCTTGTGTTGTTGGTTTGGCTTTGTCACGCAGGGGCCCGCGAATGCCCCGCTCGGAATTTAAACGAACGCTACTTTCCTTCCCATAGATATTTGGGGTCAGGTGAGTGCCCCCCCCGAACTCCGAACGCAGCATCTTGTCCGCAACGTTTATTCTTGTTTATAAAGTTATTTCTGCAAGAACCGGATTATGGTCACTCATGGCAACGATTGATTCGTCCTTTAGAACATCGCACGCTTTGACCCGAGTCTCAAGATCCATTGTCGCAAAAATATAATCGAGCATACATTCCGCCGCCTTCCGGGACGCGCGAAATGTTTGCTTCTCTTTCTCATGAAATTTATGAAAACAACTCACCAGTTTGTTCTGCCCCAACAATTTTTGAAGCCAATCCCGATGCTCCGTTTTGCCGTTTTTATCAGAATATACTCCGAAGTTCAAATCGCCGGCGACTATCGCTGAATCATCCTTCTGCAAGGGCATGATTTCTTCAAACATGCTTTTCAAATTATACCTGGACCAGCCGTCAGTAACCGGAACGTGAAGATTAACCAGTACGATGTCACGGCTTCTTAATTTTCCCACCAAAACCCTTCCCTTAAATTTGGTCTCAACGTCAATGATTTGCACTGGTTCGCCAATAGACAAGGTGCAATTCCCCCATCCATTTTCAGTCGGCTCCCAGATATATTTCCCGATAAGTTCTTTGTGCGCGGCCCTGGTCAAATAAGTCAGCGGATGCTGACATTCCTGAAAGAAATAAACATCCGCATTTAAATGTTTTAAAGCATATTCAAAGGCGCCTTGTTTTCTAAAGCAGCTCAGATTCCAAGAGATTATCTTCATGACTTCTTCGCACGGTTAATAAGCATAGTACTATGCCGCAAAATTAATATCAGGCTGATCAAATATTGCCTGCCCATAACTGATATCCTTTGGTCTCAGCTTCTTCTTCTGAATCACCTACATCAAGAACCTAACCCTTCTCTACCTGTCCCACAGAAACGTGATTTGTTTCGTATGCTTTTCTAATCAGATTTTTGACCGACTCAACGTTCGATGTTCCGTTAATCCTCAAATGCGTCCAGACTTCGTCCTTATGCGGCCGAACATCCAAATCACCGGCGGGAACTTCTTTCTTATTCAGTCGAACATTTAGCCAGATTTGTTCCCCGTTCTTAGAGGGGTATATCGAGCAAAATTTATTATGCATCCTAAATATGATGGAATGCTGTGAAGAATACTCGCAAATCACCTTATCTAGGCCAATTGTGAACTCGCGCAGAACATTAACCATCGCCAAAAGACGTGTGTCTTCAATTTTTGCGAGGTGATGCCCCACATCATTTTGCTGACGCAAACCATCGCAATCATAAGCTTGCCTTATTAATGATAGTACGTAGTCAATGTCACTTGCTGCTTTGATTATCACCTCGTAATCCCCCGTACCATGGTGTCCAACCTGTGAAACATCCTTGGCCATATGCTCGGGGTCATGAAATTTGTCTTTCGGCGCCCGCATCCAAATCTTTAAACGATTATTCTGAATCTGCACGCTAGTAAAGTTCTGAACCTTTTTGAAAGCAATATAGTGCTTCTTTGGGCTGACTCTAATTTTTGGGCCGATCTCAAGAATCCCCCGCTTCAATTTTTCATACAGTATACTCGTATACTCATTTGAACTATTATCTTCGTTGTCATTACCTGGCTCTTCGCCAAATTCGGGTGGCCTATCGGAGATGCTCTTAACGAGCCATTCAACGGAGGCTTCACCCTCCTTCCTCTCAATTGACCCCATTTCTCGCGAATGTTTGATGGCGTTCCTATATTCTTTGAAATTCTTAAAATGCTTATCAAGCTGCTCTTTCGAGCCAAATATTGGCTCGAATGCAGCCCAGTTTTTTAGAATTATCTTCGGGTAATCCATTACATCACAATAATTCAGCTTCTCGCTGGCGTCATCGAAATCCTCATCAGTAAGATAAGGGTGCTTCTTCTTTTTTTCTTGAATCCTTTTAATTACAAGATCGCGTACATCTTGTGGGATTTTCTCTACCCAATACTCAATGCCATATGTCTCATACAAGGCCGAATTAATCTTAGATCGCAATCGACTCTCAAGCTCGTCGATAACTTTATTGGGATTGTTCTCGAGCTCAATCTCTAACTTTGTAACTTGGCCAACAACCTTCTCAATCTCCTTGAGGAACAATTCAGCTCTTTCGTTCAAGAACCTTGGATAGTCATCTGACCATATAGGTGCATTTTCTTGAACGGACATGAGGTGTGTAGCAAGTGCATCACCAAATGCCCTATTCATTTTTTTATACCCCACCAAATACTCGCTGGGCCTTTTTGCGGAAATTTCTTTATTCAGATCCGCAGGGATAAAACAAAAGTTAAGAAAAAGATTATCTCCCTCGATTTTATTCTTTCTTAGGTAACTTTTAGGAAAGATATGGTGTTTCTCGGAATTTTTAAATTCCGAGAAAACGTCCTTATCCAGAGGTATCGGGGTGTTGTCTCGAAAATTCCGTGGCCCCTTCGTCGCGAGAATACACACCAAGGCGTTGCGCAATGCAGTTGCACGCCCCATGCGCACGGTTTTGATCTTTTCCTTGGTTATTGTAACCGGATATTCGATATCGACGTCCTGTTCATCTAGTATTTCATCAAATAGAACCCGATCTTCCCCCATCCGCGTGAAAGTGCTAGAGCTATATCTTTCAGACAATGCAACTTTCCAAAACCACTCCTCAATCTTATTTTTTTGTGCTTCCGTCATCGCGGGAGAGTTGTAGTAAAAGTAAGCTATCATGGGAATTATGTCGCGGTATGGCAGAAATGCATACTTTTTTACACCAAGACTATTTCTTAGAAAGTCTATGGCCTTTCTAATCGCCTCTACAGTCTCGTCCCATATATTGACAATGTCATCCGTCGAAAGCTGGATCTGATATGCCCGTGTACATTGCTTCTTGGATATTAGCGAGAGAGTCTCGGTCACGACCTCCGGATCTATCTCTCCGAAGGTGCATTCCATTACCTTATTGAGTTCTTCTATTTCATCTTTTAATTCAAAATCCTCGGACCAAGTACTTGCAACAACGAGATCGAAGATGTTCAGCCGTTTGCCACCCTGGTTTATCCTTTCAAAGATGTCGCATACCTCTTCGAGATGCTTATCCTTTACGATGATGATGGAAACGGGATACTTCGTAAATCGCTCCTGACACTTAAGAAATAACTTTTGCCGATCCTCATTGAGTCGGCTAAATATCTTAAAAGCGTCCGTTTTCTTTTCTGTGCTCAACAATACATGCAAAGGCACAAATCTTTGATTATCACCGGGATGCATGAGGAATTTCTCAGTATCCAAATCGAAAGATATCTCCCCATAATTCGTGCCATCTATTGAGAGCCCCTGCATCGTCACGTAGATCGACGTTATCCGCTGCTGCCCGTCGAGGATGAATTTTATTTCTTGGCTTTCGTCCGGCTTATCCAAATCTAGCTCAGGAATATCCCTATAAAACTGGTTGTATTTCCGAGGAGC
Organism: uncultured Actinomycetota bacterium; assembly: GCA_964526865.1. GTDB lineage: Bacteria > Auribacterota > Ancaeobacteria > Ancaeobacterales > CAZGMX01 > CAZGMX01. The sequence continues at coordinate 8,719 of CAZGMX010000076.1, forward strand.
CTCCCAAATAAAAAAACTTCCGATCGGGAACTCGCTATAGATGCTCTCTAACAGCTTTATCACTTTAGCTCTCTCCCAAACAAATTCCCGCTGAAAGCGAGGAATGCGCAATTTGCCGCGCTTCACATCGCTAATGATTTCCGCAAAATCTGACTTGTCGATTTTTATTTTTTGGACATCCATTGGCCCTACCCCTTCCTATTTAATTCTGGGGACACACCCGGTAACCTAATCTTTTCACGACACAAATTGCCAAACACCCATTCCTTGCGAATTAGGGTTACGGCGTGTGTCCCCGAATTCCTCGTTTTATTTGGATCTTCAATTTGTCTGCCTTGCTAGCCTTAATTATTAATTCTGGTCATGGATGTTTACGGTAGTATTCATCAAGGAATTTCCCGATGTAGTTGCCTTCTTCTTTGCCGTCAGGAGACGTTATAGTCCAATCAAGCACCTTAGATTCTGGAAATGTTAACTCTTGCCCATATTGATAAGACTTCACCTTTATCAACTTGGTTGCAATCGTTGCAGTAATTTGTCCTTCAGAAATACTACTAACTGCCATGAAGGCATTTTCATGAATATTATATTCCCGAAGGTCTACTGTGACAAAAAACCTGTAGCCTATAGGCAAGCCAGCGTGGAATCTGGCTTTAGCATTGGGATACGTCTTGATAGCTTCGTCAATATAGGGCTGCCTCAGCTTCTCGATTTCAGAGCCCCATATTCTTGGTGTATCTTGTGGACCCTTGTAATCAGACATCGTTGATTTCTTTCCGGACTCCTGAAAGTCATTGGCGTACGCCAAATGGGATGCACCAACGATGAGCAGCAAGACTGCAACGCATACAAATATTGACCTCATCTTGTTTTCGTTCTCCATTTATTTGACTTCCACATCATAAATAAAGGACTACGCGTGCAAGCGCTTAACATATTCAAACGGTCTCAGCGCATTTAAAAAGGTGATTGAACGTCCTTCGTTGCGAAGCCTATTAAGAAACTTGTAATCTGTCGTAATAAGCATTCCGCCAAAAAATGCACAGTTGAGCAAGATTGCCGTATCCCTGCCAGGGTAATCGCCTACCTTTCCAGCTACTGAAACCAATTTCGCTTCCCAGCTACCACGGGCACTCTCATAGCTAACGTTTTTTGAAGAAATCCTATGCCCTTCCAGGCCGATTCCCTGTGGATATGTAGCGGGTGGTTTATCACGCCAGTATGCTTCGGCACTTAAATAATCAGGATGCACAATTACTTCACGTAACGTGTTCAGCGGCATGCCGAGTTCGACACCACCGTTACGATACAAATCCTTGATCACTTTTAATGCGCCGATATCTTCGGCTAATTTCACATGATCCGCTGAAGTGGGGCCGGTGAGCGCAGCATGTATATACGCACATGAATCCAGCCAAAGGTCATCCACCGTTTTATTCACAGCCTTAAGTTTATGCCTCATTCAGAAGGGCATGCTTTCATCCGCTGGCATCGCAGGTTGTTGCGCCACCTTTGCTTGGGATTTATGCCCCTTCAGTTCGATCCAATGCTCAATAAGAAACACATTGATTGATCCGGCGAGATTAATTGCAAACACCGCTAAACACCGCGGAACGATCTCGACCGATAAACCCTGCCCATGACCTCTACCTGGCTGATTCCTCTCTTTAACGGCCCCAAGCGCCAACTTTTCGAAATGGACTAGAAACTCTTCGTAATATTTCGGAAGAATATTCGACTTAATCAACCCCGACAACAGCGCGCCAAATGTCACATGCCCGCTCTTACCCAAAACAACCTTCATAACACTCTCCACAGATTTGTGCGCCTTCACAACTGCGTCGTTTGTGTCACCAGCCTGTAGATCTTGCAACGCGCTTTGGAACTCCTCCATGGCACCTAATGCATGGCTGTCTCTCAGCAGCCTTACGGTTTGCGCCTGTACTTCCCGATGAAGGTATGCAGAATCCAGTAGAACAGCAAAGCCATTTATAAATCGCCATGGCGAATTATTTATAGCCAGAAGATCATTTAATTCACATTCGCATCGGTCTCGTTGTTCATTATCTTGATCAAGCCACGCTTCGATGGCGTCGATAACGAGACCGGGATAGGCGTTTAATATCACTTCCTGAAAATTCGCCGGCACTAGCTTCCCGGCGTCGTTATATGCCTCCAAATGCGCTCTGCCGTAAAACGTTTTGAGTACTTCCACTGCTGATTCTACCGTATAGTTCTCGCTGCTATTGTATCCTCCCAAAACTGAGAACCTATCTAGGGTGCGCATGATAGAAATCCGAACACTTTTTGAAAAACTCAACGGCATTTTCTTTTCCAGAATTGATGCCTCGTGTCGTTTACTAAAAAAAGTTCGCATCGCCTTCTCCTGTATCTAAATGCTTAGCTTTCGATCTACATTAAGCACGGTGTAAGTCGCCGCCAGCCCCTTTAATGTGTTGTTATCCGAGATCACATCATGAGGAATAAGCAGGTATGTCCAGGGCTTACCACTGTTCTTGCCGGCATGCTCCGTGGCGTATCTGCACCATTTCGCGGCGGCCTGGGCCTTTGCCTGTACGTCCAGATCATTCATTTCTACAGCACGTTTCGGCTCACATAGGTACATCTGCGTCTTCGTCTCAACCACAAAATCCGGCTCGTAGGATGCGTCGCTCGCGTAATGTATTTGGAAATCCCCCTTGGCTGGCTTGGACCACTTCAGAACTTCCTTGTCGTTCTCCAGGACAACCGCAAACCGCCGCTCCGGGTCTGAGTCAAACTTTCGAACGCGATAAAGGCATTTCTTAAAACCGCTAAAGAGCATCTTGCGAATGTCCTGCTTCTCGATGACGGGGGCACGAAAATCGCGCTCGGCCTCGTCGGGCGGCGCCGAGTAGTAATTAAGCCGTAACGTGGTGAACCCCTTGCTCACGTGCGCCTCGTAGGCCGTGGCTTTCTCCTCATAGTGCTCCTGCATCTGTGCGTGGATCAGGTTTACCAAGCCCGGCTGTTGATACTGAAGTACGTTGAGGACCTCGTTCTCATCCTTTAGGTAGGAACGCAGGTGTACCACAATTTGTCCAGCCAGCTTGTAGAGCAATTCGGCCTGCTCGTCATAGGAAATGTCATTGAAATCAATAAGTCCGCGCACCAAATAGTCCTCGGGCTTCTCTTCGGCCACGATACCGGTGCCACTCATCAGGCGATGCTGTTCCCGGCGGTGCAGCTCCTGGATGAGGATCTCATTGTCTACGGGCTGGTAATTCACCCGAGAAAGGTTCAGCGTAAACTCACGATAGCCCCGCGTAACTTCACCCACGGGTTGGATCGTAATGCGCGGGATGTCGATGGATAGCTCGTTGCGGAGCCGGATGGTCTCGGCGACGACCTTTTCCACGTCCACCTTCTCCGCCGCACCCTCGATTTCCCGCTGAACGGGTGTAATGAGCGTCCTGACTCTTTCGACAATCTGTTTCTGAATTTCTGGTTTGGTGAGATCAGCAGAACGTGGCAGGCGCTCGAAATCCCGGTGGATAACCTCCAACGTGGCCTTGGCCGCTTCTTGTTCCTTGGGCGACTCGAAGGGGAACTTCTGCTGCTCGGCCCGGGTACCAGACGTCGCATAAGTGTCGCCGCCTTCGGCAATCAGTTTGAGTATCTCCGGTTCCGACACATAAACACGCGTCCGCTCAGTCGGT
>CAZGMX010000077.1:0-1041 GCA_964526865.1 uncultured Actinomycetota bacterium
GCTCTTCCGATCTTTGGCTGTCAGCATCAAGACGCGAATGGCCGCCGTTTTCTCGTCACGCTTGAGCGCCCGGCACACCTCCAGACCGTCCATTTTGGGAAGCATGATATCCAGAATGATCAAATCCGGATTTTGCTCCTTTGCCAGATTCAGTCCCTTCTCTCCGTCCCCGGCGCACACCACACGGTATTGACTTTTGGTGAGATTGTATTCCACCAACCGCGCTGTATCCTTGTCGTCTTCAATGATCAGCACTTTTTCTTTCATAATTTCTTTGCACCCTCTTTCCATCTTATCGGCGGCCAGATTCGGATGCCGGCGCCCCCTGCTTTTTAAAATATCCGTAGGAGGACTCCAAAACGTTGCGCGCGGCATCAAATCGCGGGTCGGCCCGGACCGCCTTCATAAAATGATCCAACGCCTCATCCTTCTTGCCCAGCGCAAACAGGGCTGCCCCCCAGTTGTAATGCGCCCGCGGATTGTCCGGATCGATTTGGACCGCACGGCGAAAATGCTCGATCGCCTCGGGATACTTTCCCTGTTGGGCCAGAGACGAACCAAAACAGTTGTGGGCCACAGCGTTTTCATCATCTGTGCGAATCGCGTGCTTATACATCCTCGCCGCACGGACTGGATCCCCCTGCTTGTCATAAATCATCCCCAACGCCAAATAGGCATTGGAAAAATCCGGATCGATTTGCAGACATTGGGATAAATACTGGATGGCTTCACGGTTTTCTCCTCTCTGACTTAGAATTCTCGCGAGATAATAACACGCCATTTTATGTCCCGAAAAAATCCGGAGAGACTCCCGGTATTGAGTTTCGGCTTCGTCCTGTCTTCCTTCCCTTTCATATATGCAACCCAGCTGGTAGTGGATCGCATAATTACGCATTGTACACGCCAGTGTGTGCTCTAAAAGTGTTCTCGTATTCTCCCAATAACCCGTTTGGATGAAAGAGATGCCTGCCAACGTGCCCAAAATTGCGGCACTTCCCCATCCTAAGATAAAGGCAGACAAGCTCCATTTTTTCCACAGGT
>CAZGMX010000077.1:1051-10505 GCA_964526865.1 uncultured Actinomycetota bacterium
GGTCACTCAGCCCCCAAACGATCACGATGAACAAACCGATCAGGGGTAAATAGGTATAACGGTCCGCTGTAAAAAACGACCCCATTTGAACCAATCCAATGACCGGCACCAGCATGCCCAAAAACCACAACCACCCTACCACGCCGTAGGGACCAGACCGGTTCGTTTTCAGTACCCACCAAAAAATAACGGACACCAAAACCCCCGCTGTCGCCAGCATTCCCCACGACGGCATCGACCAGGAATGGGGATAAAACACCGCCAGGTCAAACGGCCAGAACGTCCTTGCGATATAGAGGGCATACGCGACGGGAATATTAGACAAGCGCGTGGACAACGGCTCCGTCGCGAAAGAAGGCAAAAGGCCTAATTGTTCTTCGGCGATGTACGTCAAGACACTAGAGACACCAGCCAGGATCAGCATAGGGATTTTTTCTTTGAACAGACGCCAGGCGCATTGCGCAAAAGCAAACCCCCTTCCTTGCAAGCGGTTCAACGGCCAGTAATCGAGCAGGAGAAGGACAAAAGGGAGGGTCACCAGCATGGGCTTGGTCATCAACGCCAGGGCGAACATGACTACTGTCACGATATACCATCGCATAGACAGCGACTGCCAATCCCTCCCCCCTCTTTTCCCTCTCCCCTGGAGGGGGGACGAAAGGAAGGAGGACACAGCAAGAACCGAATTCTTACAGTAATTTAGATATGCCCACACGGTCAAAAACATAAAGAAGGCGCTTAGGGCCTCTTTGCGGCATGTCACCCAGGCGACAGACTCGACGTGGAGGGGATGGACAGCAAAAAGCGCCGCGACAAACATGCTGCGCCAGACCGCCCCCGTCATCTTTTTAAAAAGAAGGAACAACAACAGCGTGTTGAGAATATGAAAGACCAGGTTGGTCGCATGAAATCCGCCGGCATAGGAACCATAGAGTTGTTGGTCCGCCATGAGCGAAATCCACAGCGCAGGAGTCCAATACCCCGCGTAGAAATGCGCAAAGACCCCTCGGATGTTCTCCCAGGACAACCCGGCAAGCACCCACTTGTTTTGCGTGACAAACAAATCGTCGTCGAAATCCACAAACAGGAATCCGGTCACCTGCCAGAATACCGCCGCCGTCAAAACAACCAGCAGCAGCGCGGCCAGGCTGGCCTTATGGTCTGATGTGAATTTTTTCATGGCGTAGATATGAATGGCACCGCGGCTAATCCAGCCTGTCCCAGCCGGCTTCCTCCCGCATGCTCACGCAGGAAGCGTCGCCCACGACGATGTGGTCGAGCAATTCAATGCCGATGATCTTGCCGGCCTGCCGCAGGCGTTTGGTGATTTCCTTGTCCTCCCGCGAGGGCGCCGGATCTCCCGACGGATGGTTGTGCGCCACGATCACGGACTTTGCCCCCGCTGCAATTGCCCCCTGAAAAATCTCCCTGGGATGCGCGATCGAAGCGTCCAGCGTCCCCATGCTGACGGCCTCCTGGCCGATCAATCTGTTTTTTGCATCCAGGAAGAGGGCCAGAAAGCATTCCTTGGTCGCCCCTTTCAAGAAAACGCTCAAATAGGCAAATACTTCTTTGGGCGAGGACAACCGGGTTCGGGGCTTCAAGTGGTTGACCAATACGCGCCGGCCCAGTTCGACCGCCGCAATGATTTCAGAGGCCTTTCCCAAGCCGATTCCCAACAGACTGCACAGATCGGCATGCCGCGCCCGGCACAATCCCTCCAAATCGCCGAATTTCGCCAGAATTTCCTGGGCCAGAACCAGCGCGGATTTTTTTCGCGCCCCCGTGCGCAGAAGAATGGCCAGGAGTTCCACGTTGGACAATCCCGCCGGGCCGATGGCGGCCAGTCGCTCGCGGGGGCGGGAATCGCGCGGAAGCTGTTTGATCGTGGTCATGGATATCCTCACGGCTCCATTTTGTTCGAACTCTTTTCCTGCACAACAAATCGTTCGAATTCATGGATCATCGTGCGTGGCAATTCTATCCTTACATAGACCTTGTTGCTCCGGTATTTCATGTCCAACACATGGCCGTGGCTCAACGCCTGCGCCACCACCTTGGGCATGCTCTGGGGAATGGCCAGATACACGGGCGTCAAAAAGGCATTGAACATTTCCTCCAGGGCCTTCATCAGATCGGGAAACCCCGTCCCATTTTTGGCGCTGATGGGAACCGCGTGTTCCAAGACGCGCGGAATTCTGGGCGGTTGTCCCCCCTCGACCAGATCGATCTTGTTGAGAACACTCAACAGGGGCAGTTCCTGCGCGCCGATTTCCTTAAGCACCTCGTGGACCGCCTCCACATGCGCCTCGATGTTGGGATTGCTGGCATCGATCACGTGCAGCAGAACATCGGCATCCGCAACCTCCTCCAGTGTCGCCTTGAAGGCGTCCACCAGCGTGTGGGGCAGTTTGTGGATAAACCCCACCGTATCCGTCAGAAAAAACTGCCGTTTGTTGGGAAGCGTCACCTTCCGGGTCGTGGGATCCAGCGTCGCGAAGAGCTTGTCCTGGACAAATACCCCGGCGTGCGTCATGGCATTCATCAGAGTGGATTTTCCCGCGTTGGTATAGCCGATGATCGCCGCCACGGGGACTTCGGTGCGATGCCGGCGTTTGCGCTGGACTGCGCGGTGCTCCCGGACACGGTCCAAATCCATCTTCAGACGCGTGATCTTTTCCCGCACGCGCCGCCGGTCGATTTCCAGTTGTTTTTCACCGGGACCGCGGGTGCCAATGCCACCCTCCTGCCGGGACAAATGAGTCCATGCTCCCGCCAGCCGCGGCAACAGATAATTGAGTTGTGCCGTCTCAATCTGCAGCTGCCCTTCCCGCGTGCGGGCACGCTGGGAAAAGATGTCCATGATCAATTCGGTCCTGTCTAAAACTTTCAGCCCCATGGCATTTTGCAGATTGCGGGACTGGGCGGGCGTCAATTCATCGTCAAAAATCACGAGGTTGGCCTTTTGAACGCGGCAGACCTCTTTGATCTCAAGCACCTTTCCACTGCCAATAAAAAAAGCGGGGTCCGGATGGTCCCGCTGAGAGATGCTGGAATAGACCACCTGCGCGCTGGCGCTTTCGGCCAATTGCGACAGTTCGCGCAGAGAGTCTTCCACATCCCAACGGTGCCGGCCGCGCAGCTGGAGTCCTGCCAGCACAGCCTTTTCAGCCGGCCGCACCGTCAATTCCGAAGGTCGCTTTGTGATAGATGCCTCTTCTTTTCTTTTTAACTGCCCGACCGGTAATCCGGCAGGCTCTCTAATATTGTTTTGACAGCCTTCATCCGATCCTTCGCCTCATCCACTTTGAGCCACTGGATTCTAGCATCCCTTTTAAACCAGGTAAATTGCCGCTTTGCAAATCGGCGTGAATTTCGGGCAATCAATTCTTTGGCCCTGGCCTCATCACAGCGGCCTTTGAGACATTCGATCAACTCCTTGTAGCCGATGGCCTGGACGGCGGTCGTATTCTTTTGGAGCCCCCTGGCACACAGGCGGCGAACCTCTTCTTTGAGGCCCCGTTTGAACATGGTGTCCACGCGTTCGTTGATCTGTCTGTATAATTGTTCTCGGGACATGTCCGCTCCGAATATCAGGAAGGGATATGGACATGTCCTGGGTCCTTCCCCCTGTTTTTGCAGTGAGGAAACTGGCTTTCTGGCCAGATGGCACACCTCCAGTGCCCGGATGACCTTACGGGTGTTGTTGGGATGGATTTTTGCGGCCGCCGCAGGGTCCAGCCGAAGAAGCCTCTGATACAGATACTGCGACCCCCGGGCCCGTGCCTGTTTTTCGAGCCGCTCGCGAAATCGATTGTCTGTCCCCGGGCCTTCAAACAAGCCGTCCAGCAACGCCCTAAAATACAACCCGGTTCCTCCCACAACGATCGGAACTTTTTTCCGCCGCAGGATTCCACAGATTGCACAAAGAGCTTTTATTCGGTAGAACGCCGCGTTGAACGGGCGGGAGGGCCCCACCAAATCGATCATGTGATGAGGAATTTTCTTTTGAATCGCCTTGGAAGCCTTGTCTGTGCCGACATTCATTCCACGATAGACCTGCATGGAATCGCACGAGACGATCTCACCGCCGATCTTCTTCGCCAGGGCCAGCGCCAGCACACTCGTCCCCACCCCCGTGGGGCCGACGAGGAAGAGGACAACGTCATTGCTCGCGGCGCGGCGAATCGGCCGCGCAGAATCCTTTGAGCCCGACTCGCCGAGAGCGTGCGGGCACCCTTCGAGGGTCGCAGGTGAGGGGCCCTCGCACTTCGTGCTCCGGGCATTAGGTACGCCCACCCGCTTCGCGGGTACCCGGGCTACCGTCAGATACGGCTGGCCGAGGGGCCCCGATCCGAGGCCTCGAAAGGGTGCACGCGGAGGTGTGGAGCGGCGAAAAGACTTCTGCGCGACCATCATGATGTAAACAAATCCTTTTTTTCCATAAGACTCTTTTTCATTCTTGGTCTAAAATTGACGCCGTTATGGAACGCGTCATATCCATGTTAGGTATTTGCATCCTCATCGCCATCGCTTGGGCGATTTCGGAAAAACGATCCTCCGTCGCCTGGTCCACGGTGGCGGGGGCCCTTGGCATCCAGCTTGCCGTCGGGGCCATCGTCTTTTGGATGCCCCGGAGTGCCGACTTTTTTCTCTGTCTCAATAATCTCGTGGTCAAAGTCCTGGATCTGTCCCGCGAAGGCACGCTGTTTGTGTTTGGCGCGCTGGCCCTCTCTCCGGGAGAAACCGGCCCGGCCGGCGAAACCTCCCTGGGATTTTTTCTGGCCTTTCAAGTCCTCCCAGCCGTCATCTTTTTCAGCGCCCTGATGTCCCTATTGTATTACATCGGGCTCATTCAGCCGATAGTGCTTTTTTTTGCGAGAATTTTCAAGCGCTTCATGCGAATCTCCGGCGCAGAAGCCATGTCCTGCTCCAGTAATATTTTCGTGGGGATCGAAGCGGTCTTCACCATCCGGCCCTATCTGGCAAAACTCACGCGTTCCGAGTTATTCATCCTGTTGACCTCATCCATGGCCACCACCGCGTCCACGACGCTGGCAATCTACATCTTGTTTCTCAAGCAGTACATCCCGACGATCGCGGGACACCTGGTTTCCGCCTCGATCATCGCGATCCCCGCGGCCATTCTGATATCCAAGGTGATGATTCCGGAGACCCAATCGCCCCAGACCATGGGCAAGCTCCCCACGCAATCCGCCCCCCTCCAGTCCAACTTTATGGGCGCCGTCGTGGACGGCTCCTGGGAAGGCCTGAAATTGGCTGCTGGCATTGCCACGCTGTTGATCGCGGTCCTGGGATTTTTGGGGGTCGTCAACTATGTCCTCATGAAGGCCGGCGGCCTTTTTCCGGGGGACATCCGCCTTTCGCTCCAGGCCATTCTGGGTTGGATCTGCATCCCCTTTGCCTGGTGCATGGGAATCCCCGGCTCGGAAATCCTGCCGGCGGCCCGGTTGCTGGGCGAACGATTCATCGTCACCGAGGTCGTGGCCTACAAAGACCTGGCGGGCTTCGTCGCTTCGCAGACGATCCGGGAGCCGCGCACCATGCTGGTGCTGAGTTACGCCCTGTGTGGATTTGTACACGTGGCATCCCTGGCCATTTTTGTGGGAGGCATCAGCGCCCTGGTGCCGGCACGGCGCGATGAACTGGCCCATCTGGGGATGAAAGCGCTCTTTGCCGCCTTCCTCGCCACCGTCATGACCGGCTGCATCGCGGGAATTTTTTATACGGGAGAAACCGCAGGAATCATGGCTCACTGAAATAGATTCGTGATATGTCGATCACACCCTCTTGAACTGCCGTGCTAAATAGTCCTTGGTGAGTTTGATCATCGTGGGACGCCCGTGGGGACAATGGTAAGGGTTTTTACACGCCATCAACCGCTCCACCAACACCTGCTGTTCGCGGCTGGAAAGGCTGTCCTGGGCCCGCACGGCGATGCGGCACAGGGTCAGCAAGACCGCCTCTTCCCGCGCCTGGGCTACCGCCAGCGTCTTCTCGTCCTGGGCCAGTTCGTCCAGAACATCCCCGATCAGCGTCTTGATGTCGCTGGTCTTGATAAAAAAAGGAATCGCCTCCACGACAAACGTGTTTTTTCCAAATTCCCTCACTTCCATTCCCATGCGGGTCAAATCCTCCTGGCACTGCTCCAACAACATCGTCTGGGCCGGGTCGGTGGCGATCGTCACGGGGAGGAGGAGTTTTTGAGATTCCACGCCCTGGGAACCGTGGATTTTACTGAGCACCTCATCGTAAAGCACCCGTTCGTGGGCTGCATGCTGGTCCAAAATCACCAGCCCTTCCTCAGACTCCAGCAAGAGATAGAGTTTGTGAATCTGCCCGACCGGATTGAGCCGGCGGGATTTTGCCGATGACAGGATTGGAATTTCCTCCTGCGCCGTAGTCTCTTCTTTCGGCCCCGAGCCTTCTGTCCAGGATATTTTCTGGCCGGACCGGCCGGGCACGGATGCAAAACGCTCCCCCGCATGTTCCAGGGCCTGCCCATCCTGTTTCATCGAGGCCTCGTAGTGCGCAATGGCCTCGCGCACCCTGTCCTGACGGGACACTTCGCCCCCCACAGATGGCACATCCTGGACCGACGCCACCGCATCCCGGATGGCCGCCACGACAGCCTCGCGGACCAGAGATTCCTGGCGAAAACGGACTTCCCTCTTGGAGGGATGGACATTGACGTCCACGTCCGAGGCAGGCAGATCGATGAACAAGAAACTCACGGGATTGCGGTCTGTCATCACCAACGAGTGGTAGGCTTCCTTGATGGCAAATGAGAGTCCCCGGTTCTGCACCGGCCTGCCGTTCACAAAGAAAAGCTGAAAATTGCGGTTGGCGCGCGTGACAACGGGCCGGCCCGTGACGCCTCCCACATTCAACAGCCCCATGGACTTGGTCACGGCGACAATATTATGCGCAATCTCCTGCTCGAACAGGGCGCTGATACGTTCCTGTAGTGAAGCGGATGGCGGAACCTGGATCAACTCTTCGCCGTCACACACCCAGCGAAAACCGACGGTCCGCGTCGAAAGCGCCGCAAGACGAATCGTCTGGGCAATGTGGGAATTTTCCGCGGTATGGGACTTTAAAAATTTCCGGCGCGCAGGAATGTTGTAGAACAGATCCTTCACCTCGACCGTGGTCCCGCCCTGGTGCGATGTCTCCTTGATCGACTGGACCCTGCCGCCGTCCACCGCGATTGACACGGCGCTCACGGCGTCCTTTTCCTTGGTCACAAGTTCAAACCGGCACACCGAGGCAATGCTTGGAAGCGCCTCCCCGCGAAATCCCAGCGTCTGCACCGCCGTGATATCCTCCACGCAGGCGATCTTGCTGGTCGCATGCCGCTCCAGGGCCAGCAGGGCGTCGTCGCGGCTCATCCCGCATCCGTCGTCTGCGACGCGGATGAGACCGACGCCCCCGGCCTGCGTCTCAATCGTGATGCGGCTGGCACCTGCGTCGATCGAGTTCTCGATGAGTTCCTTGACGACGGAGGAGGGACGTTCCACCACCTCGCCCGCGGCGATTTTGTTGGCAACGTTTTCAGGTAATATTTTTATGCGGTTCATGGATATTGTCCTTTGTCATCTACACCATTTTCTTCCATTCGTACAACTTCTGCAGAGCCGCCAGCGGGCTCACCTCTTCCAGTTTTAAATTGTTTAATTCCGTCACAATGGGATGATCGGCGATTTCAAAAATGTTTTTTTGATCGTCTGCAGGCGCCGCCTCCGGCTGGCCGATCCTCAGCTGCTCCCGGTCTTTTAAATGCGTCTGCTCCAGTTTTTGCAAGACATCCAGCGCCCGGTCCACCACCTCGGCCGGCAGACCCGCCAGCTTGGCCACGTGGATGCCGTAACTCTTGTCCGTGGCGCCGCGCACGATCTTCCGCAAAAAGACAATTTCATCGTTCCACTCCTTGACGGCGATGCTGTAATTCTTGATGCCCTGGTAGAGATCCTCCAGTTCGGTCATCTCGTGATAGTGTGTGGCAAACAAGGTCTTGGCCTTCGTCTGTGGATGCGTATGCAAAAACTCACAGACCGCCCACGCGATGGACAGCCCGTCGAACGTACTGGTCCCCCGCCCGATTTCATCCAGGATGATCAAGCTCTTGGGGGTTGCGTTGTTTAAAATATTGGCCGTTTCACTCATTTCCACCATGAAGGTACTCTGCCCCTGCGCCAGTGCGTCCGATGCACCCACGCGCGTAAAAATGCGGTCCACCAGCCCGATGCGGGCCTTTTTGGCCGGAATATAACTGCCCACCTGGGCCAAGAGCACCAGCAAGGCTGTTTGCCGGATGTATGTCGATTTGCCGGCCATGTTGGGCCCCGTGATCAAAAGAATCTGATTGGCGCCTCTGTCCATCGTCACATCGTTGGGGATGAAACGGTTTTCTTCCAGCAAAGTCTCCAAGACAGGGTGCCGCCCCTCTTCGATCTCGATGACATCCGAATCGTCCACCTGCGGGCGCGTGTAATCATTTTGGATTGCCACCAAAGCCATACTCAGCAAACAATCCAGCGCACCCACCGATTGTGCAATCGCCACGATCGCCTCGGAATGCTTGAGGACTTCTTCCCGGATACGCCCAAACAGCTCATATTCCAACTGCTGGGAACGCTCTTGAGCCCCCAAGACCTTCGTCTCGTATTCCTTCAATTCCTGCGTGATGAATCGCTCCCCATTCACCAGCGTCTGTTTTCGGATGTAATCCGAGGGCGCCGCCGGCAAATTGGCGTTGGAGATTTCAATGTAGTATCCAAATATTTTATTGAAGCGAACCTTCAGCGATTTGATTCCCGTGCGCTCAATCTCCCGCTTCTGTAATTCGGCCAGCCAGTCGTGTCCCTGGGTAGCCGTCCGGCGCAGTTCGTCCAGGCGGGCGTCAAACCCTTCCCGGATGTATCCTCCCTCCCGCAGGGAAATAGGGGGCCCGTCCACAATCGCCCCGCGCAGATATTGCGTCAAGACGCCCGCATCCGGAATATTGCGGCCGATCCATAACAGTGCCTCGGCCCTCACCTCCCGCAGCAATTGCTGAATTTCCGGCAGAAGGAGCAGGGAATCCCGCAGACTCGCCAGATCCCGCGCGTTGCCATATCCGCATGAGAGGCGCCCATGGAGTCGCTCCAAATCCGCCATCCCTTTGAGTACGTCCCGCAGGGCATTCATCCTCATGGGGCTTTCCATGAGTTCGGCAATCGCATCCTGGCGGCGCGCGATTTTTTCCTGCGACAACAGCGGGTTCAACAGCCAGTCTTTGAGCGCCCGCGCCCCCATGGAAGTCACCGTCTCGTCCAGCACCGAAAGCACCGTGGCCTCCCGTGACTGGGGATTGGAAATCGAATGAACCAATTCCAGATTCCGCTGTGAAATGGCGTCGATCACCATAAACTGGGAATTCGAAAACGTCTGC
>CAZGMX010000077.1:10515-12279 GCA_964526865.1 uncultured Actinomycetota bacterium
CCCTGCAGGGTGCGGATGTGGGGGAGCTGATCGTAGCGGTTGTCCTTGAGATACTGCAGAACAGCGCCCGCCGCGCCCACGGCGGCGTCCAATCCCCGGGCGCCAAATCCGTCCAGCGAGGCCACCTTGAAATGCCCCAGCAGCAACTTCGTCCCCTGTGCGGCATCGCACTGCCAATCTTCCATTGTGTTGATCAGGGGATGGTGCTGGATGAGCACTCTGTTTTTCCACGCCGCGTTTTCCGCCAGGGATTTGGTCAATAGGATTTCGGAAGGCCTCAGCTTTTGTACCTCAGCGGCGAGATCTTCGACTCCTTCCAATTCTGTGATTTTGAACTGCCCCGTGGACAGATCCAGCAATGCCATTCCGTATTTGGCCGCGCCCTTGGTGATGCAGACAAGATAGTTGTGACTCTTGTCCCCCAACAGCGTCTGTTCAAGAACCGTCCCGGGCGTGATGACGCGCGTGACCTCCCTCTTGACGATCCCCTTGGCAAACCGCGGGTCCTCCACCTGGTCGCAGATGGCCACTTTGTGCCCCGCCGCAATCAAGCGCGACACATAGGCCTCCGCCGCGTGGAACGGCACTCCGCACATGGGGGCCTTGCCCGTCGCGCCTGCGTCGCGGGCCGTCAGGGCGATGTTGAGTATTTTGGAGGCCTTTTGGGCATCCTCAAAAAACATTTCATAAAAATCCCCCAGGCGGAAAAGGAGAATCGCCTCCGGAAGCGACTCCTTGATGCGCCGGTATTGCGCCATCATGGGTGTCAGAGTCTCTGTCATAAATGGGGACGGTTCCTATTTATTTATTAACCAGGCGCCGGGGGAGCGGACCTCTGCGATTTGCCCGCTGGTTAGAGATCGATCTTTCGTCTGACATACCATTCCAAAATAGATGGATTTTACGGCACGGGCACCAAGCAACTGAGCCGCCTGTTTCATCACGCCGACGGCGTTTGGCATCAGCCACCTGCCTAGGAACGCTGGACAACTGCTTGCCGTGATGACCAGCGCCTTTTTCGTCTTTTCCTTGCCCTTGATCCGGTGTTTGGGGACAACCGTATTCCATGGCCAATAAGTATACGCGATGCAGCGTTCCACAAATTTCTTCATCAAAGCCGTCACGGTGGAAAAATTAATGGGAGAGCCCAGGACAAGACAGTCCGCACCGTCGATTGCATCCAGAATGCCGGACATCCCATCGTTCTGCACGCATTTTCCGCGCCTCTTCTGTGGGCTGTCGTTGGTGCATGTCCGGCAGTTGGTGCAAAATTCGATCACTTCGTCGGCGAGATATATTTTCTTGATCTCGATTTCCGGACTTTGCTTCCGAGCCGCGTCCAAAACCGCGTCGATCGCATGGTCGATAATACCGTTCTTTCTGTAAGATCCCGCTATCGCGACAATCTTCATTTTGACGGACTCCTTTCTCTGGGGTTGATTTCAGCGAGTTTTATTCTCGAAACAACTCACACCCATGTCGAATCGCCCAGCCCATCATGTGTTTCAATTCCGCATGCGCTGCCGCATTGTTGGCCTGATCGGCCGTTGCCAACCCACCCACCGCGTATTTGACAGCCGCCGCGCATCCGCCGAGAGCAAAATGATATCCGAGCGCCATTCCCCCAAATGCCACAATGCCGACAGCCAATCCACCAAACGCCGCCGCCCCCACCGCCAGCCCTGCAACACCCAACACTCCAATCGCAACTCCGCCGATTGCGACCCCTCCGATGGCCACACCGCCGATGGAGAGAAACACGCC
>CAZGMX010000078.1:0-12232 GCA_964526865.1 uncultured Actinomycetota bacterium
ATCACTATAAACACTACACGTAGTGGTAAGTGGAGTCAATCGGATAAGCACATCTTTGCTTATCTCCTCCGCCATTCCTGCCACATCGGGCAGACTGACACGCAATTCCAACAGCCTCAAACCATTTCGGTACCCCTTTTGCGCTATCTCGCTGGCAATTTCTCTTTCGATCTGAGGATCACCGCGAGAGAGGGTTCCCGAAAGGGTATAGACATCGAGAAATCCCTGTAGGCCCTTCTGATTGCCCTGGGGCTTGAATTTTGCATAAGGAATAAATTGTTGTTTCAATTCTTCCAGACGTCTTTCCCTTTCTTCCGCGGGCATATAGGTTCTGGCCTGCACCTCTTTCCCTTCCTCCACCAGAGACCTCAGATCCACCTGGGTATTGAAGAACGCCCCCAGCCTTCGTTCGATGTTCCGCCAGTCATTGACATCAATGTCTTCTCTTTTTAAAGCAACCTTCCAAAGAACTTTAGGGTCGATTGAACCTCCAAAATGGGCGTGTCCTTCCGACAAAGGATATTGTTTGACGAAATCGCGGATGGCTTTTTTGGATGCTTCTTGAGAGGCCTTCAGTGCATCATCCAGATGGGACTTGGGAGCCAAAGCACAGGCTTGCGCCGCTAATACATTGGCACACGGCCGCTCTTGCCCCATTGCCCCCCGGGAAACGCCGGAAAGAATGAACACGGCGATGCACAATACCGCCACGGATTTGTGTACTACAGTCCTCACACACGCCTCGCAGTTCAGCTGCTGCAGTTGCTAAGTGGATTATACACAATGATTTATAAATTGTCAAGGCTGCTGGCGATTTTTAATTTGACAATGGCGCCTGCTTTTACTTAACTATGCACTGACAGTGAAGTTAGTTTTGTTCTTCAACATTCCGGAATGCGGTGAAAGTCCGCGGCGGTCCCGCCGCTGTAATCGGGGATGAAGCGTTGCGTGGGGCGAAAGCCCAGCCACTTTCAAGGTCTACCTTGAAGGGAAGGCTGTAACGTTCAGTCGATCCGAGAGCCAGAAGACCTGTTGAAGATGATTTAATCGAGGGGAAACTGATGGTAAAAGTTGCCCGGTTTGGCCGCGTGCGCGGTCGGGCCGGGTTTTTTATTTGCCGCATATTGGAGTTTATTTCATCCACAAAAGGAGACCACCATGGCCAAAGAAAAAGAGGTTATTTCCTACCGTCGCTACTGCCGCCAAACAGAAAAGGGGACGGGCCTGTCCCACTATATTTTGCTGACACCAAAAGACAGCAGAACTCATGATGAACAACAGGTAAAATCAGGGTCACTTGACCAAGAGAAATTCTCAAGGGCAAAATGTGAAGATCGCGAAATTGCCGCTACAAAGCGCTGAGGACCGCTCCGCGGGCAATCTTCGCCACCAATTCTCTATTTTGGACATTGACCTGCCGGAACAGGTGGCCGTTGTGGAACCGGATACGGCCGCATGGGCCATCGTCCGGCGCGGCGCCCTGTTTAAATATCTCGCCGGAGGGAATGCGCTAAAACTCAAAGCGCGGTCCAGAGAATTTCAGCGGGAAATGGATAAACTGCGGTTTGGACTGAAGCCTTCGGCCGTCTATTTTAATCCGACGGAGCGCTGTAATTTTGACTGCTCGTATTGCTATCTTCCGCAGGCAATGCGGCGGCGCGGGAAGACCATGAGCGCCCAAGAATTGTGCGCGATGCTGGAACGGTTGTTGGCGTATTTTCGCGGCATCCTGCCGGCCCACGTTAAGCCGCAGGTGATTTTTCATGGCAGTGAACCAATGCTGGCGAGGGAGGCGGTCTTTGCCGGAATCCGCAAATTCCACAAAGACTTCCATTTTGGCGTCCAGACGAATGCTACACTATTGGATGAGAAGGCTATCGATTTTCTGACAGAACACCGCGTTGGAATCGGCATTTCGCTGGACGGCCCCACAGCAAAGATAGCGGACGACAGCCGGAAAGATTGGCGCGGAAAGGGGGCCTTTGCCCATGTGATCAAGGTGCTGAAGAGATTGGCCTCCTACCCCGCGTTCAACGTGATCGCCACGGTAACGCGGCGCAACGTTCACGCTCTGGTGGAAATGGTAAATTTTTATCACAACCTCGGGGTGGGTGTGGTGATGTTCAATCCCGTGCGCTGCACGCGCCCCGGCGGGAGGAAATTAAAACCGGATGACGCGGTCCTGGCAAAATCTTTCTGCGCGGCGCTAGACCGGACCTTTGACCTCTATCAACAAACGGGTCAAAAGCTGGTGGTCGCCAATTTTGCGAATGTCCTGGCCGGAATCGCGGGCCCTACTACACGGCGGCTGATGTGCGACATTTCGCCCTGCGGCGGTGGCCGCTGTTTCTTTGCCGTATCCGCTCGGGGAGACATCTTTCCCTGCAGTGAATTCATCGGACTGGATAAATTTAAAGGCGGGAATATCTACCGGGATCCCCTGTCGGCCGTCTTGGACAGCGCCCCGTTCAAAGAGATTACCCAACGAAAGACGGAGGATTTTTCTCCCTGCTCCAGCTGTATCATCCGCCACTTTTGCGGAGCGCCCTGCCCGGCCGAGATCAAGGCTGTCACGGGAACCGTTCACGCCGCAAGCCCTTACTGCGAGTTCTATCAAGATCAAGTTCGCTGTGCCTTCCGCGTGATTGCCCAGGACCGACTAGAGGCCTATCTATGGGACGACTGGAAGAAGGAGTCCATAGAAAAATAGGGACACCATTTCTTACAAGAAATGGTGTCCCTGTTTTTCTACTCTTCCAATTCGGCGATTGCACCGCGGGCGGCAGCAGCCCATTGGCTGTTGGGATCGAGTTCCAAATATCGTTTGTAGGAGGCAATGGCCTCGGCCTTTCGTCCCATCTTCTGATAAACCTGGGCACGGCCGTAATGCACGCCGGCATTCCCGGGCATAAGCATCTCCGCCGTATCATACAAGAGGAGAGCACGCGGATAATGTCCGCGGTTTGCCCAGTCGAGGGCTTCTTGGTAGCGCTTTTCCCCTTCCTGTGGATTGAGCCGTTGCGCTGTGCCAAAACTGTATTCGGCCACCATTCTATTTCCCATTCTTAAAAAGTATTGGCCCCGCATAATGGGAATCCAGGAATCGGATTGTCCCTCTGCTTCTAAAATTCTGAGATGATAGTCTGCTTCGTCCAATCTTCCGGAAAGAATCAGCATCTCTGTGAAATAGCGGCGGATTCTCCCAATATCCGTGGGATTCTGTGTTCGGGCAAGAGCCTCCCGATAATCCGCAAGGGCCTTTTCGTAGTCCCCCATCCAGGAGTACGTGTAACCCAGTCCGGTATAGGCCCGGGCACAATAAGGATCCTGTGCGAGAGCGGCATTGAAATTGGCGATTGCCGCTTGCAGGTTTCCCGCTCTAAAAGCTATCTCCCCTGCTTCACAGTATTGTTGGGAAACCTGAGAATAGGCCGGAGCTGGGGATATCCCGGGGGACAGACCCGTGTTGGAAGCCGGTACCATGATTGGCGGCTGAGACGTCTGCGGCTGAATTGGGCTGGCGGGTGCAGATGGAGCGGGATTGCCAAATAGTGTGGCGAATGTCGATGTGAGGGCTTGGGACATGGCCGCATCCGAGGTTGTGGATGATGACGACATCTGCTGCCAGGACGCTGGAACCGCCGGAATCTGGGCTTGCGCCTGCGTTGCCGTTGTGGATACCGCCGTCCCTAAAACTCCCGATGCCGGTCCTGACCAGGGCAATGCGGATGCAGTCTGCGTTGGTTGTGGATATTGTGTTTGAACCGGGGCTGTAGGTGTTGTCGCCCCCAATAGAGCCGATAGCGGTCCCTGCCACTGTGGGGATGCATCCGTAGCTACATGGGATTGCGCGTGTGCGATCGCAGCGGATGCGGCTGCGTTTGCCGCTGTCGATAGCATACTCTCCAAGGGAGATACAACCGCAGGTGCAGACGGCGCCGGCAGTGTTTGCTGCAAAGGCTGTCCTTGCGCGGGTATTTCGGATGGTTCCGGCATTGCCCTGATCACAGTTATGGACGCCGGTGTTTCAGGTTGGGACACCACGCCCAGCGCCTCTTGCTGCGTGGCGGCTAGCGGAGTCTGGGCCGACAGGCCTCCCGGCACGGAATCAACTGTCTGGGCTTGCGGGGCGGGTTGATCACTAGAGTCTGCGGCAAAAGAGATGCCGGTGCTCAGGAACAGAGATAGCATGATAGACAAGGCCTTTATCCTAGAATATTTCATCTAAATATCTCCTATTGATAGCGTATAGCGTCCCTACTTTCCCAGTTCGGCAATGGCCGCGCGCGCGGCATTGGCCCATTCGCTGGCGGAGTCAAACTCCAGATAGCGTTTGAAGGCAGCAATGGCCTCGGCCTTGCGTCCCATCTTCTGATACACAAGACCGCGCCCATAATGAACGCCAGCATTTGCCGGCTGCATCATTTCCACGGTGTCGTATAATAGCAGCGCGCGATCGTAGTGTCCCCGGTTGGCCCAATCGCCGGCTTCTTGATAACGTTTTTCGGGTTCTTGCTGGTCCAAGATGATCGCCGCCGCAAAAGAGACTCCCGCAGGAATTGTCTCGCCTTTCTTAAGAAAATATTGCCCCCGCATGACACTGCCCCAGGAATCCGGCTGTCCCTCGGCCTCGATGTCTTTCAACACTAGGTCTGCACCATTCAGATCCCCTGTGAGAATCAGCATTTCTGCAAAGTACCGGCGCAATTTCTTAATGTCCTCCTGGTTTGTCATACGGACAAACGCCTCCCGATAATCCGCAATCGCCTGCGTGTAATTCCCCACCCAAGAATAATTGTAGCCGCGGCTGACAAAGGCACGGATGCAGTTAGAATCCTGAGCCAGCGCCGCGTTAAAATCTGCGATTGCCGCGTTGAAATTGCCTTGCCTGAAAGCCGCCTCCCCCGCCTCGCACAATTGCTGGGGAGTCTGGAAAAACACTGGCTGGACACCTGGTGCCACTGCAACTGCCGGCTGCGAAACAACTGGCTCTGTGGAGACAACGGCTTGGGCCGGTTGAGCTACAACGGACACGGGTTGTGTTGCGGTCCCCGCCGTTTCTCCAAACACGACTACCTGCGCCGGCTGGGCCGGTCCCGCAGCTGCGTCGCTGGGCAGCATCGCTGCTGACGCCTGGGGTTGTGGTTGCGGGAATGTTACTGCCTGCGGCTGAGGTTGTGCTGTAGTCGCCACCGCCTGTGGCTGGGGCTGTTGCGGTACCGCTGTCGGCACAGCGGCTTGATCCGGAGAACCTCCGGGGGCCGGCTGGATAAAATCTTGTTTTACGAACCTCGTGGATTGGCCCTGCCCCGTCAGATTGATCTGCACCTTGACCCCGGGGCCCAATTTCTCACGCGCCTTTCCTATGCCAGACAGGGCGGCAATCCACGGCCCGTTGGGGCCCACCAGCAGAATGCCGTCACAAGGCGCGGTGAATGAGGAATTGCCAAGGACAGCCTGCGCATCATAGGACACGCCATCGGGAGGGACATGCATATTCAGGTCCGCTGTGGGAGAAAACCGCGCGATGAGCGCGCCGGGAGGGAGCAATGGAGCCTCATAGATCAATCCGGCCTCCACCATGCCGGGAAAACGCGACAAATATTCGTCGTTGGGCCGCTGTTTCGCGGCCGCCTTCGCCAGCTTGGACAACGGTTTGACAACTTCCTTGGCATGCTGGGCCGGACTCAAGCCTTCGATCCCGCAGTCCGGCATATCGGCAATAGGATAGACATTCCACTTGCCGGCCGCGGACATCTGCACTGATTGTCCGCGCTTTAACGGAATGCGCGCCTCCGGCTCTCCGGATTCGTACGACGCGGCTGCGCCCAGATCCAGCTCGGCGATTCCATACGCCTCTGTGGCGGTCACCGTGGCAGTGGTTGGAACGGTGCAGGTGGTAATAGGAGAAGAACATTCTATCCAATGGCCAAGTCCGTCTAGTCTAAACCGCTCGCAAAAATAAAGCGTCTCTCCTAGACATGCGCCGTCGCTGGGCAAGGCCAGATCGTTCCGCGTCGCCCCGAAAGACCCGCCGCCGGGAAACAGGTCCCAGGGGCCCTCCGGTGAACTGGCCACGTATAATTGTGCCTTGACCCCAGATTTTTCAAAATCTGGCCCTATGTACGGGCTATAGTCCGGTTTGATCTGCCAGTATCCCTGCCTCCCTGTCTGCGCCAAAGAAATCTTGGGTGCAGGAACGGCACCGAAAACGGCATACTGGTCTGTCGGATGGATCGCTACTTCCACCTCATAAGTGTTGTGGATATGGTTATCGTTGACGTCATTGGTAACAAAATGAAGCCACCCGTTGACAGGGGCGCCAAAGTTGGTCTGACGAGAAACACCAAAAACCGTGGCGCTATCCTTAGCCAAGGTGTTTTCAGGGACAAACACGCCCAGCAAGACGCCGGGAGGATAACCGGAATGATCTACCTTTTTGATTTCAGCGGGAACATCTGCATTTCCTTTTGACACCAGAGTGACAGCCTCCCCTTTATAGAGCCACGCGTCGCCTATGGACGGATTGGTCTCTTCCAACAGGGAGTGCAGCGGCCAAAAATTATTGCGAACGCCCTCCTGGACTTTGACGTGCACAGGGTTGGACAGTCCCCCCACTCTGTAGTTGTCCCTTATAGCAAACCAATAAGTGTAGGTTTGGCCGGGGACCGTCTCCCTGTCCTCAAACGAGAATTCATTTTTCTCCTTGTCCTGACGTATGTAGATATTACCCAGGTGATAAATTCGGCCGGAACCACCCTGTGCACGGTACACCTCCAGCAACGGCCAAATTTTTTCTTGCCCCCTCGGATAGCCTGCAGGCAGAGGGATTTTAAATTCCACCTTTTCCACTCTCATCTCGCTGGGGACGCTGGGCCGCGGCATGGGCACAGCTGGAAATTGAATCGCTGTCTCCGGGCCGAGCGGAGATGTGGTCTGTTCTGTGGGGGTTGCCCGCCGAACGGTGCATGCGTAATACCATGTCTTCGGTGTGTGCAAAAGTTCCGGATAAGCATCACATACAGGGGGATTGCCAGCATACCATACATTTCCTCCGGCCTTAAAATATGGTCCTTCAGCCGATTCGGCACGATAGAATTCGACACTGTAATGGACGTTTTCACTCCCTTCTTTATTCGGACTGGGAGGAAGTTGGGGCGCCGTAAGAGCCACAACCGGCAGATCTGACTTTGGGTCCGTTTGTATCACAGCCTTGACGGCCAGGCCCGCCACCGGCGAGCGCTGGGAGAACGAGGCACTGACCATGGGTTTGTCTTTGGCATCCTTGGCGCTCACCACATAGTGCACGGCTCCCGCAGGCACAGTGAGATTGAATTCCGCCGGCTTGGCCGGCGCGCGGTAGACAAATGCCGGCTCACCGTCTTCATCCCTGGCTGGCTCCTCTTTGCGAGGCGGGACCGGTTTCTCGGTCGTCTTGTTGGCGGCGTCCGTGGCGGCCACAACAATCTTCCAGGGCAGGGGATTTTTTTCGATGTCGCCGTAGATGGAGGTGCGCACGTGCAAAACAGAGTTGTCCTTTCCGTCCGGAGATTTTATGTCTTCTATATAGCCGCTGACGCGGATGGCCGGTTCCAGGGGAGGCAAACCCAGTTCGGACCAAGTCTCGCCGGCCAATTGATCGGCGCGGGCATCGTGCGATTGCTTGGCGGCATCATCCAGCGTGTCCTTCAAGGCATAGCTCATCCCCAAAATTTCAGCCGACTGCTGTTTGTTTTGTTCGGCCTCTGCGGTCCCCTTCTTTGTCACGTACTGGGCATGCACCTGCAGTCCCCACGAATAGTCCTCCAGCATCCGCTTGTACAAGCGCTCCACCATGTCGTCTTTCGTACGTTCAGGGAAGATGGCCAGGAGGTCCCTGTCCGTGGAGTCCTTGCAAATCTCCCCGCTCATGAATTGGCGGGCAAAAATTTTTAAAAACGGCGGGTAGGTCTTTACCACGCCGTCCTTGCTGTAGTCTCCGCCGTATAACAGAGCCGCCATCGCCTTGGCGCGCTCGCGTTCATAGACCGTCTGCTGTTGGAGTTTGCCTTCCGGCGTTTTGACATCCACGACGGTGCCCCCCATCCTCTCCTTGGTAATATCCATCTTCTCCAGATACTCCTCCAGCCGCTTCTGGACATAGATCCAGAGAAGGCGGCGTTTCATTTCCACATCCATGGTCGCCTTACTGATTTCACTTTTCACAAACCGTGCCGTCAGATCGCCGTCCAGATCGGCTTCCTCCTCCTGGGTAAATCCAAAACGCTCCTTGTCCTGAGGACTGATGTCCATTTGCGCCAGGATACTGGGCAGCGGCGTTGCAGCATTTTCCTTGTTGCCTGGCGTCAGCAGCCCCGCCTCCTTGGCCGGCAGCATCCCCAAATACAACTTGTCCGCCATGTCCTGGCTGACGGGTTCAAAGATCACCCATCCCGCGAGTTTGACGCCCACGACTGCGGCCTCCACGGTCAGCGAGACCATGAGATACCCGCCCATCAATTGCGGGAGATACCTCCCGCCAAGAGACATGGCAATGCCGGTGAAGTCCCCTTCGAAAACCGCCGACTTGATGTCGAAAAATGTCCCCACATACGGCAGCTGCATGGCCAGTTCCCAGGCCGCCGCCTTGCCAAATTCCGTCCAGCCGCTGCCGGGTTCATCTTTCTCCGCCGCCAGATAGGCATCCAGACTGTGCACGGCGGCAAAACTGTTGGCCATGTTCATGTTGGCCATGAAGAAATCTTTCACCTTGCTTCGAGGATTGAGCTGCTTGCCGGTCAAGCTGTCAAACGCCTGGGCATCGGACGTGGAATATTTAGATTTGATTTCCTCCTTAAGATCAGACCAAACCCGCTCTCCAACCTCTTTGGCCAGCATTTTCGGGTCTGTCAGAAGCTTTTCTATTTTCCACTTGGCCCAGGTGGCATCGTTCTTGAGGGTTCCTTTGATCTCGTCAAAATCTGCGCGGAGCTGCTCATAGTAGGGGTACGGCGCCGCGGGCGGGGCATTGCGCAGTTTGCGCTCTGTTTGGACCGAGCGTCGAACCGCCTCCAAAGCCTTGCGGTGCTGCTCGGGGCAGCTTTCGATGAGTTTGTTCAACAAGATATGATCGTCCCGGTCCAACGTCTGCATGATGGTGCGGATTTCCCGGTAGTTGGACATGGCCAGGCACGTGCGAAGGTTTTCGCCGGAGAGTTTGGACGGATCCATCCCGTAACGCTTGGCGAAGGCCTCCCTTTTTTGTTCACACAGGACCGGGTCGTTCGGCAACTCCATCCATTCGCTGACCAACAGCGGACCCGATTTGATCATTACCGCTGTCATCATCGTCGTCTTCACTTCGCTGTATCGGGACTCGGCAACTTTGACGACATCCTCCCACGGGGTCGGGGATCCGCGGACCATCTCCTGGGCCCACTCCTGAAGCATCTCCGGTCTGAGCCGGTGCGAATCAGGATCCACGGCAGATCCCTTCTTCTTCTTGTTTGCGTCCCGGATTTTTTCCGCGACGGCCAGGGCCATCTTGAATTCGCGCAGCTTCGCCTGATGGATATCCTGGCCGAATATCTGCTTGATATACTCGTCACGGCTGGCAAAATCGGCCGGTTGTCTCAGCTCGGAGGAATCCTGGGTGGTGACGAAATAGCCGCCGTCCAGGCAGCGCTGAAAATATTTTGCCTGTTCAATGGGGTCGTGGCCCGTCCCATGGTACTTGTGAAAATACCAGTTGCCAATGGCCACGCCAGCGCCGTGGCTTTTGCGCAATTCCGGCTTGACGCCCTTGTAGGCGTATTTCAGGGCATTGCCGGTCTCTTCCGTGATGTGGCTCGCCGTCACCTTTCCCGTATCGGGATCCCGCGCGTCCTTGCGCTCCATTTCCGTAAAGGTATTCTCCTTGGCATTCACCGTGCTTAAATCCACGTTCACCCGAAACGCACCCAAAAGCTTATACGCTTCTTTGGTGGCTCCGATTTCCTTGTGCATCCGCTTCAGTTCGCAGTCAAATATCCCCACGTCTTTGGCGTAGCGCCAGTCCGGAAACCGCTTGGAGGAATCGAAATTCGTCAATTCAATCAGCTCGGGACTATAGTGCTCTGCGTGGACCTCGCCGACGGCCTCCTTTAGCTTTTCATGGAATTTCTTGTTGTACATTTCAATGAGTTGTTCCGGGGTAAATTTGTCCGACCCCGCGTAAAAAGTCTGGTCTAGGTCGGACCGGCAGGTCCTGCCCGAGCCAAAGTTGTTCACGCCGAGCTTCCCCACCTCCATCGTGATACTTCTCAAGATTTCACTGTTGAGTTTGATGCGCAGTTCGCCCAATGCTGTTGCATGGGCCTCCGTGAGCAGCCCCTTGTCGCAAAGCCAGTGGACGCCCTCCGGTCCGGCAATCCGGTAGATCTCAAACATGTCTTTGTTGGAGAGACTGTTGGCAGCAGGGAGTTTTTTAGCGGCCTCCTCCAACGCCGATTTTTTAGAGGCGTCTATTTTGGGAAATGCGCTCAAGGGAAGATTTTGAAGGCTCTGCAGCATTTCCCCCGCGAACTTGCGGTCGCGCCGGGCCATTTGGGCGGCAGCGATGGTCTGCGCCGAATGTTCATCTTGGGATGCCTGTGTCGCGGGCAAAACAGAGGGATCTGCGGCAAAAGAGGCGCTGGCGCAGAGTGACAAGAAAAATTGCAAAAACCACGCGGCGAAGCGTTTCATGAGATATCCTCCGTGTCGAACATTCACAAACGGCCGGAGAGATGATTTGCTTGAATGCACTCTATTATATCAGGTCGCTCTCCCCTTTATTATCCCGCACACCACGCGATCAGAAAAATCAACAGCGCCAGAGCGACACGATAGGCCACAAAAACGTCCAGGCTGAATCTTCTCACCAATCCCAGCAGCAGCCGGATTCCCACCAGGCCGCTCAGCGCGGAACTAATAACCCCTGCCCAAAACACTGGATTCAAATCCGCGGCGTGCAATTCGGTCATTTTTAACGCACCGGCGGCCACCACGATGGGCGTGGCAAGCAGAAAGGAAAACCGCGCGGCGGCCTCGCGGGAAAACCCCCGGCACAGCCCGGCCGAAATCGTGATGCCCGAGCGGGACACGCCCGGGACGATGGCAACGGCCTGCGCGAGCCCCACGACAACGGCCGTCTTGAGATCCATCTGGTCGATCGGCTTTTGTTTCTTTCCAAGGTGATCGGCCAGCCAGAGGATGATCGCAAAGACAAACAGCATCGCGGCAATCAAGCCGGGCGACCGAAAAACCGTCTCTGCCTTTTTTTCAAAAACCAACCCCGCCAGGCCGGCGGGAACTGTTCCCAGGACGATGTACCAAAAAAAGCGGTTTTTTTTGCCGGCGTGGTCCCTGATGAGAGCGCCGCGAATCAACTCGACCCAGTCGTTAAAAAAATAGACGCAAAACGCCAGCGCCGTACCAAGATGGAGCGCAACGTCAAAGGAAAGCCCCTGATACTCCCATCCACAAATCCACGGAACGAGCACCAGGTGCGCGGAACTGGAGATCGGCAGGACCTCGGTCAAACCCTGCACGGCCCCCAGCACGATGGACTGGATGATTGTCATTTATTTTCCCTGGGAAATCAGCGGCACCACGGTGGAATCGTCCAGGGTCATGAGATACGTAGCGCACGCGATCAACATCAAAACGATCATCGTCCAAACCCGCCAGTCTTTATGCCAGCGCCATTGCTGTCTCATCACAGGCTCCTAAAAATTAACGACATATTTACACCCGCCGTAAAATTCATTTTGGGTCAGGAGGTTCCCGGCCTCATTGCCATTGCTGTCCTGGGTGTAGTAATACGTCTTGTTCAAGCGCACCGCATGCGCAAGAAACGGTTCGAACCTCACGTGTTTTCCCATCGGGACAGGGATCGAAAAACCGTACTCAAAGGTCTGCAGTTTTGAACTTCGGCACCACTGCTTGCGGTTGTATCCCAATTTCGCGCTGGAATTCACGGTGAAGAGTTTGCAATCCCACGGCTGAGACACCCCCATTTCGATCCACATTCCGTTTCCGTCTCCATAGTCGTTAAAAAGCGACAAGGAGGGATGCAACGGCCAGTTGAATGAGAATGTGTTGCAATACTCCGCGGAACTGGTCCGCGTCGGCGGATAATGGTAATAGGAAACACCCGTCGCATAATTAAAATCCCAGATCTTCCTGAACATGCAGGGCCACGCATCCGTCTTGATCCCCGTCCCATTCAAGA
>CAZGMX010000079.1:0-5170 GCA_964526865.1 uncultured Actinomycetota bacterium
TCTTGCCGATTGAACAGTCCGTCCAAGTATCATACAATCGATCAGGTATTTCAAGCCAACAAAACACCGGCGCCAAAAAAACGCCGGAAACGATGCCCGCCAAGGAGGCTGGGTCCATGCTGTCCGCTCTTCGAATTCAAAATCTTGCCCTGGTGGAAAATCTGGCGGTGGATTTTGAACCGGGTTTCAATGTCCTGCCGGGGGAGCCGGGTGCCGGCAAATCCATTTTGGTGGAGGCCATCGGATTGGTCCTGGGCCACCGGGCCGACGCCCATCTGGTTCGCCGAGGGGCAGATCAAGCGCCCGTGGAGGCGATTTTTTCGCCACCCGAAGATCATCCCGTCTTTGGGATGCTTGCCGCGGCCGGTATCAGTGTCGACGTCAAAGAAGACCTGCTGGTCCGGCGTGTGGTATTGTCCACCGGCAAGAGCCGCTGTTTTATCAACGACCAAAGCGTCGCCGTGGGAACGCTGGAGCAGGTTGCCCGGACGCTGGTGGAGCTGGCCGGCCAGCATTCCCAGCAGGTGCTCTTGAAAGAGGATTTGCATTTGGATTTGCTGGATGCCTTCGGACGGCACGAGACCTTGGGGCGCGAGCTGGCGGCGATTTTCTCCATGGTACAAAATCTTCGGGACAAAATGGAAGACTTGCTCGCGCAGGAAAAGGACAAACAGGAAAAGCTGGAATTCTACCGTTTTCAGAGCAAGGAGATTGCAAGCGCCCAGTTGACCGCAGGGGAAGAGGAAAATCTCCAGCGCGAAGCGGACTTGCTGAGCCATGCCCAAAAATGGCAGGAGTTGGCGGCGGGATTGAGCGAAGAACTCTACGAATCAGAGAACTCCCTGGTGGGGAGGGTGGGGGTGGTCCAATCCAGGCTGGCCCAGGCAGAGCAGGTCGATCCTGCCATGGCCCAGGCGGCGCAAAATGTTCAAGAGGCCGTTGTCTTGTTGAAGGATGCGGCAGATGCTGTGCGAAATTTTCAGGACAAGGTGAACGCGGATCCTCAGCGGCTGGAGGCCGTTCAGGACCGTCTGGTTCTGATCGAGGGGCTCAAGCGCAAACACGCCCGGACGGTGGAAGGACTCCTGGAATTGCTGTCCGAATTGAAGGAAAAAATCCGCGTGCTGGAAAATCTCCGCGTGGAGATGGAGGACATTGAGGTTCAGCGGCAGGTAGAGGAAAAAAAACTCCAGGCGGCAGCGCAGAGGCTGACAGCCGCGCGTTCTGCTGCCGCCCAAAAATTTGCGCGGGAGATTCTGAAGCAGTGGCGGGACTTGGGCATGGACGGGGCGGGATTGCGGATCGATTTGGAGCCCTGTGCCCTGGGCGAAAAAGGGGCACAGAAAGTCCGGTTTATGGCGGCCCCCAACAAGGGAGAGGGATTCAAACCGCTGGCGGCGATTGCATCCGGCGGGGAGATTTCGCGCATTCTTCTTTCGATCAAGATCGTCCTTGCCGCGGCCGACTGCATTCCCACGCTGATCTTTGATGAAGTGGACGCTAACATCGGCGGCACGGTGGCAGCAGCGGTGGGGCAAAAACTCGAGCAGCTGGCCGCGCATCACCAGGTGATCGCCATCACCCATCTGCCGCAGATCGCCCGCCGGGCGGCAACGCATTATCAAGTTTTCAAGGAAGTGCAGGGGGGAAGGACCCACACGCGCATCCGCCGGCTTTCCGGCGTTGAGCGTTTCCAGGAATGGACCAGGATGGTGGGGGGCAAGGATATGGCCGCAGAGGGGATGGGGTTGGACCGGGAACTGACGGCGGATTCCGGCGCAACGGAAGGGGGGCAGACATGACAGACTGGCTCGTTCCTGGTGTTCAATTTCTTCAGCGATTTGCTCAAAACAATCCTCATGTTTATCCTTATTTTCAACTGTTGGGTCTCAAGGTGGTTTTTTTTGTGATTTTGCTGTTTCTGTACGCGGCGGGGACAGCGCTGTTCCGGCCGCCCCAGCGCCCTCTCTTCAACATCAACTGGGGCCTGTGGTCCGTGTCCGAGGTGTTTGTTATCGTGATCCTGTTTCAGGTGATCTCTTCCTATTTAAAAAATCCGATGGTCGCCAGGCACAATCTGGAGGGCGCCGTCACGCTGTGGACCACCGTCGAATATCTCTTTTTATTCATGATTTTGTGGTACACCCTGCGGATTGTCTTGAACCGGAACCTGGCCGACGTGGGATGGCACGTGGGGATTCTCAAGGAGGATTTCATGGCGCTACTGCGCGGCGTTCTCTTTGTCAGCGTGGTGGCGGTGCTGGTGAATTTTGTCTATTGGACGGAAATCCTGCCGGCGACTTCCAAGATCATCCGGGAAGTGACCCTGCGCACGGTTTTTTCCAACGGCTTTTTTTCGGTGGTCCAGGTGATTTTGGTGCTGTTGTTTTCCCCCGTGGTCGAGGAGGTGTTCTACCGCGGTTTTATCTACCCGGTTCTGCGCAACCGCCTGCCGCGCTCCTATTCGATCATCCTGGTTTCGCTGTTCTTTGCGTCGATGCATTTTCAATGGAACTGGTTTCTGCTGTTGTTCCTCATGAGCTGCGCGGCGAGCGCCGCCTACGACCGGACCCAGCGGCTGGCTGCGCCGATCATCATCCATTCCTTCTATAATATCCTGGTTCTGTGGGGATATTTTAATTACTGAGCATGTGAATTGGAGCTGTCTCAAACTTGTTGACACGTACCGCAGACTTAGCTGTAATTTATCGGGAGGTAAGAATATATGTCACCTGCAAAAACCATTTTATCTAAAGCGCTGCATCTAAAACCAGCGGAACGATTCATTATTATTGAAGCCCTCATCAAGAGCCTTGACAACCCAGATCCCGCTGTTGAAAAGGCATGTGCGGTTGAAGCAGGAAAGAGTCTTAGGGCTTATAAAGCCGGAAAGCTAAAAACTGTTTCTCTTGAAAATATGCTCAAGAATCATTCATGAGAATTGAAATCCTTGAAATAGCCTGCTTGGAGTTTGAGACCGCAAAAGGGTACTATGAAGTTGAACGGTCCGGATTGGGCGTTCAATTTGAAAACGAAATAAAACAGGCTCTTGCGCGCATCCAGCAATACCCGAAAGCCTGGTCGTCTGAGCGAAAAGATATCCGTCGTTATTTTATCCACAAATTCCCATATAAGATCCTCTACTCAATCCAGAAAGAAATCATTGTGGTGCTGGCATTTGCCCATTTGCATAGGAAACCGGATTATTGGATTGATAGATAGAATCTTGAAACCCGCCGGTATCCATCTGGCTAATGAGATGGTCGTGTATATAAGATCTATCCTGCTTTTTGCAGTTCTCCTCCCGGTTATTTTTGCCGGCTGTGTCACCAATCCCGTCACGGGAAAGAGCGAATTTTTTCTAATCTCGGAAAGCGACGAGGTCGCTCTGGGCCAGCAGCAGATGGAGGAGTGGATTCAAGCCAACGAAGGGACATTTCCCGACGCGGGCCTGCAAAATTATGTGCATACCGTGGGGGTCCGGATCGCCCAGGTGTGCCACCGGCCCGGCCTTCCATACCAATTTGTGGTCATCAACAGTCCCGATCTCAACGCCTCGACACTTCCCGGCGGAAAGACGATGATCAACCGGGGCCTGCTGGCCAAGTTGAAAAACGAGGACCAGCTGGCGGCGCTCATCGCGCACGAGGTGGGGCATTCCGCCGCCATGCACATCGCGGCCCAGGTGACCCAGCAGTCGTTCACCCAGTTGATGCTTGGCGGCCTGCAGTGGGGCCTGGCCAAGGGCGGCGTGGAAGGCGCCGACTATTATCTGACGGGGGCCGGTTTTGCCAGCCAGCTGGTGCTGTTGAAGTTTGACCGCCAGATGGAACAGCAGGCAGACAATCTGGCAGTGGATTACCTCGTGCGCTCCGGATACAATCCCGAGGCCGTTTTTCAGCTGATGCAGATTCTCAAGAAAGAAGAAAAAGAGGGGATTGCCATTTCGTTTCTGCAGAGTCATCCCCTAACAGAAGACCGCATCCGGGATGTCGCTGCGCTCCTGCAGGCAGTCCCCGAATCCATCCGCCTGCGGTCCTACCGGATCGCAGAATTTCAGGATGCCACGCGGGCACTGACGGGAGCCGCGGAGGCTTTCCGCTGGGAAGAAAGCGCCTCTGCCGCCGCCAAGCGGCGGGACTTCAGCAGGGCGATCAGCGATTATAAAAATGCCATCGCCCTGTTCCCCCAGTACGCGCCTTTTTATGCCCATCTGGCCTTTGTGCAGTTCAAGGCGGGGCGTTTTGCCGAGGCCCAGTCCGCGGCCAGGGAGGCACAGCGCTGGGGGCCGGGTTTGTTTGTGTGCCAGTCCACCGCCGGCATTGTGAATTTTGGCGCCCAGGATTACGGGGAGGCCTTGCGCGCCCTGCAGGCCGCAGACCGGATTATCCCGGAGGTGCGCACCATCCGTTTTTACATGGCGGAGTGTTATTTTAAAACGGCCGACTACCGGCGGGCGGCGGCCCTCTACGGCCAGATTGCCCAGCAGAGTCCCGGGTCCCAGGAGGGAGCGGCGTCCCTACAGCGGTTGAAACAGATGAGAGTGATTCCTTGAGGAGTAACGCAGCGGGTGCGGATGTGGTGTCGATCACATAAGAGAAATGGAGGCTGTATTGTGAAAAAAATACCGGCGTTTATCCTTTTGTTTTTTTGCGCGGCGGCAGGATTGTTGGGTGTTGCCGCGCAGGCGGCCCCGCGCATGAAACAGCTTCCCTCCACGCATTTTATCGTCATGTATCAGGAGGATGAGACGGGCGCGCGGGAGGCGCAGGACAAGGCCGAGCGGCTCTACACGTCCATTCTGCGCAATCTGGGATACGACCAATATGCCAAGCCATGGCTGGGGGAGCGGCGCTGTAAAATCGTTCTTTACAAAGACCGGGAGACGTTTCTTAAAGAGACAAAAATCACCGCATGGGCCGGGGGATTTGCCAATTATACGGACCGGGAAATTCATTCCTACAATGGCAATGCCAATCTGATAGGGCACATCCTCCCGCATGAAATCACCCACATGGTTTTCTACGACATTTTGGGCACGGGGAAAAACATTCCGGCATGGCTCAATGAGGGAGTTGCCCTGTCACAGGAGGAGGGTAAAAGAGAGCCGCTGTTTGCGAAGGCAAAAGAGGCGTTTAGCGGCGGGCGGCAGATGCCCTTTGTCCAAATG
>CAZGMX010000079.1:5180-12157 GCA_964526865.1 uncultured Actinomycetota bacterium
GGCGGTTTGGACGACAAGCAGGCCGATATTTTTTACGCCCAGGCGGCCGTGACCGTCCACTTTTTATTGGAGTCTTTCCATGAAGCAAAGTTCGGAAAGTTCTGTTCCTTTCTGCGGGACGGCGCCAGCGTCGAGGAGGCTTTAAAAAGGGTCTATGGCACCGACCGCATCCGTACGCTCCAGGACCTGGAGGAAAAAGTCGGTCAGTCCTTGAAGTGATTTCTTGTCACACCTTCCGGTACCGCGTGCCTCGGTACCACAGCGATTCCGCAAACCCGCTCAGGGACAATACCTTGACAAAAGCCGACTTAGGTGCTATACTAAAGCCAGCCTGAAGGGCCTTCGGGGAAGGGGAGGTTTATGTCTGACATTGTTGATGGGGGCATTGAATGAAGTTGTCTCCAATATGGCTGTCTTTAATTATTGCTCTTTTTATGGGGCTTTTTGTCCATGCGCCTGTGTGCGCGGATGGCACAGACGCACTTGCGCCCAAATCAACCCTGAGCAAAGATATGATCAAGGCAATGTGGGAAAAGCGCTTAATGGAATATGCAAAGGTTGAGCAATGGGATGACATTACGCAGTGGCAACTCTTGGATTTTACCAAAAGCATGGCCTGCAAAGAAGAAGGAGAGAGATTTGAAGAAGTTCAAATGGTTCACTTTCTTTTTCACACAAATCAATACACTGTTGCCGTCTTATTGCACCCGACAAACGGGTGGCAAATCATTGTAACCAGCACCCCGGCTGAGGAACTTTTTGTCCGCCTGTATCTGGCTAAGCAAGAAACATGGACAGAGGACAATGATACTCATGCGGAGAATTTTTTTGATCACTACCAGGATTTATTCAACCAGTGGTATCCAGAGCTTGCGGCCAGCGCCGCACAACCCACGGAAGGAAACCCCGAGACTCTTGCGTTAGCGATTCTGGAAAACGACAGACACCCGGCAAGAGAAAATCTTTTTAACACGGCGAAGGCCCTCATCACCGGCAGGATGCAATCCAAGTCTAGGAGGAAAACCCGCGTCAGCAGACAATGGTCAGATACTGTTAGAGGTGCTGCCACCCAACGTATTCCGGCGCACGCAGAAACATTACCTGGCGCCGAAGCGCTGCCCAAGACCGGGGAAGTCGTACGCGCAGAAACAGCAAAAACATTAGTGGATGCCGAAGCGTTGCTCAACCCCGAGGAATTAGCGCGCGCATATCAGTCATGGGCAAAAGACGTCAGAGATCCGTTTGCGTGGGATTTGCCAACCAACGCGACTGGGCCGCAGATAAGGGAGGAATTGAACCACCGCATCAGTGGATCTGCAAGACTTTCCCACCTATGTGATTTGCTTGGGGGCAGAGAGTCTCTATTGGCAACTCCTGACACCCAAAGACTGCGCAACACATGGCGCATTGCGCATTTGCTGGACCTATACAGTGATGTTGTCGCACACCAGAATCTCACGGAGGAACAAAAAGATGCCTTGGCCGCGCGATGGATTAGCCAACTAAAAGACTGTGGACTGATTGACGGCCTCTTGCAAAGCCCCGACGATGCCGATTTTGTCCTGCGACTACAAGGTACGCTCACGGCTTCCTACGTCCGGGGCCATACTCCTGCCCCAGACTCCTGTGCCGCAACGTTGTCTAAAAAGGCAGCCGCAATGAATATTCGCGCCGTTAAAACCTTTCGCGAAACAATCACACATCATGCCCCCCTCCTCTTTACATACGCTGCCCTTGAAGGCGTTGTTGACGGATATCCACAATGGAGCACTCACCATGGATGGGGCAATAAAAAAGGCGTAAGACTTTGCACCCTTTTAGAGGACCGATTTTTATACGACGATCAGGGGCAAACCCTCAGACCTTTGTTTCAGAGCAGTTCGGGATCCATGTGTCCGGTATTTCCCAAGACAATCGAGGAAATCTCCCTGTGGCATGAGGCCAATCACTCAAGAAATTATATTGCCGTCCGTGATGCCCTGCGTTCTCTTGAACATGCCGGTTTTTTTGGGGCAATCTCCGGCAATGTCAGCACCACGCAAAGTTCCCTTAGGGTTTTTGGCAGAGATCCCTCCACAAAGACACCGGGCAAACCCCGGTGGTTTAATGGAGACAAGAACTACGATGAGATTCTTGCGGCGGCAAAAAAGTTTGAAACAGAGTTTCGGATTGCACTCTCTATGCCCAAGCTTAAAGACAGGCTTTCTTACATGCTGCGAAGTTTCTATGGTTTTGACCGCAAGATCAATCCCGAAAACTATGATTATCCCGCCCGCCCGACAACCATAGCGGGAACCCTTCAGAACCTTCAACAGGAAGGTCTTTATGATTTTCCTGACAGGAACCCGGGAAGAGTTCTCGCGATGATCGCCGTTATGCTCCTGCGTCTTAACGAGGCAATTGTTCCCGCGGGCTATTATATCCATGTGGATACAGCACCCGCGGGCCCAGAGGGTTTTACATTCACGGAGGTGGTCGGGGGATCCATCGTAGCCCGCCGATTTATCCGCACCCCCGCGGGAGAGGAATTTGACCAAATTTTGGTCGATGCGGGAAGAGAGACTTATGGTTATCACAAGGAAAATACCATCGTTTTTCCCGTGACGATCATCTACACCACCTACGACCCATACACGGGGTCAACCTATGTAGAAGGACAAGAAAGGATCAACGACTCTTTCAAATCAAGGTTCACACCCGTTTTCTTAAAAGATGCGCATCGCTTGGCCCGGGAGGCACAAGCGCCTTTGAGAGAGGTGGTCACATGGATAAGCGATCATGAAGGAAGACACGGAGTGGACTGTCAGCCGAGCGGACTTTTGCGAAACCCAAGCCAATCCCAAAGGTTTCTCCAAAATATTCTAACCCTCGCAAATCAATACGCCCCCCGCTCATTACGAGAACTGACTGCATTGCCGCACGCGGAACAACAGCGTGCGGCATTAGAATCTCTCCTGGCCGAATTTTCAGCGATGCTTCAAGAGGCGTATGCCGACTATAACGTATTTATGGTTATGAGGGAGCATATTCGAAATAGATCCGGACTTCCATACCGAATCGCAGAATTGATCATTAGAAATCTTATTGCCGCTGCCCTAAGGGCTCAGGAAGAATCCGCTGGGCCGCCAAGAAACGAGAGCGAACAAGATGAAAGAATAAGGCAATGGTTAGAGACACTGCATCAACAATTCTTTTCAAGACCATTGGGCCCGTTGAATACAAGCACATTGGTCCTGCCTGCCTTTGGCACCTCTTGGAATGACGCCATAAGACGTGCCGCCGCAGGCTCGGAATTTCGCAGACTGCGCCGCGATGCCGCGACTGCGGCATCCGACTCTGTTGGGGCAAGTCTATAACGGATGTGATCTATGAAAATAAATCGGTCGGTTTGGATTCGGTTGATTTCACTGTGCGCGGCCGTGTCCATGGTTGCCGGACTCTGCACGCCAAATGTATGCGCCCTGGCGCCCAAGAGCGCGTTTAAAAAGGATCATGCCGGAGGAGAAAACCCTCCTCCCCCCTTGTGGGGGAGGAATGAGGAGGAGGGTGATAAGGGTGAGGGGGCAGTCCAGGGTGACGAACACTTGACGCCACAAGAAAGACGTGCGCGGGCCATCGCATCTTTATCGGACGCTATCCGCGATGTCCGGAAAAAAGGCGCAACGGGTGATATGCTCAGCGCACGCATACTGGGATATACGGCGGCGCTTGGCGGGATGTATGGCATTGCAGTCCGGTTTCAGGGGCTGGCGGAGGAATCGGCATTCCAAATGTTTGGAGATGTGTATGTGTTTGAGGTAGAGGACAGACGCTTGATACTGTTGGCGGTGAAGGGTACGGATATTGTGGTGGCGGTGAATGAGGAGGGAGTGATCGATCTTTCCGTCCTGCATGCCGCACTGCAGTCTTCTGATTGGGTTCTCCGGGAAAAGGTCTTTGTACGAATGGCGCGGGATACTGCCCTCCGGAGAGAATTGATCAAGGTGGTAGTGCGAGAAGGCAGCGGAGAACTCAGAAAGCGTTTTATGGGAGGCGTCGATTCTTTCGTATTTGCCACGGCCCAATGGTGGGACAGACTGTACGAATATCTGAGACTGCTGGATTGCGCGGCCGCCCAAAAGTATGACAACCCAGAATTGCTGCGCCGTTTTGCCTTTGCCGTCGTGACGAACAACGCGGTGTTGGCGGACGTGACGGTGATGGTGCAAGAAATGAACCGGCCGTGGCTGAGTGAGTTGATTGCCCAGACAATAGAGAAAGAAAAGCATGCCGCTGCGGGTAAAAATTGGCGCAAGGCCAATGTGCCGCAACAAGCCGCGGACGGCAGTGAGAATCTCCCGCCCAAGAAATCCGCATTGGATTTTGACGCCGATGACCTGTTCCTTTGTGACACGGAGCTGACCGTTAAACTTCAGGACGAACTGGAAAAAGGCCTGTTGGAAAAATCGGAATTGACTATGGAG
The DNA here is from genome assembly GCA_964526865.1 of uncultured Actinomycetota bacterium. Taxonomy (GTDB): domain Bacteria; phylum Auribacterota; class Ancaeobacteria; order Ancaeobacterales; family CAZGMX01; genus CAZGMX01. The sequence goes on from CAZGMX010000079.1 coordinate 9,644, forward strand.
ATGGATGTGAACAAGGGAGAGTTGGTTAAAGGACCCGCCACGCAGGTGGAAATATTGATCCCAGCCTATAGAATGGGTGTCCTGGATAAATGTATCCCGCTGTTGAAGAGGGCCTTGGATGTGGGGGCGCGCATTCGAGAAATCAGGTCCGCCTCCCTGAGCGATTTGGACGGGGAATCGCAGAGTGTGCTGTCCCATGTGCGGCAGGCGATGCACAGGACGAAACCATGCTGGTTTCCGCCTTACACTTATTGGCTGGGGCTTGAAACATCGCTGCAGTTGCATAGGATAATAGGCCCCATCGTACTAGCGGCTGGAACTGCCGCCATCTTTTTCCCAGGGTTGTCGTTTTCTTCTATGCTTTTATTGACACTGGCCGCCGGCGGGATTGGCGTATTCCTTAGTTTTATGCTTTTTGAAGACCACGTGATCCGCTCGATTGTCAGCGGCCTATATTGTTCCTTGACCGTGTCACAAAAGGACCGGGAAACAATGCTCCTTAATGCCGGTATATTGGTGCCGCTGGAAGGAGAGGCCGCCCAGCTGTCCGGCGTCAATCTGCTGTGGCAGACTGCATTGGATACGCGAGATGCGGCCTTGTGCGGCCATTACCAACAGCTCATCCGGGCCATGGAATTGGAGCGCGACAAAATGCGCCGGCTCAATGCCAGGCCTCTGCCCGCCCAGGACCATCATCGAACGAGCACTGAAAGCGGGATGTTGGCGGGCTTGCCCGCCCGGGGCGGGGCCCTGCGTTATTTGAAAAAATCATCTATTAGAGGTCCCTTTGACTTTTGGGAAATGCCCAAGGCCTACCGCTGGGCGGCGCAGATATTGACCGACAAAAAAGCGGACGAAGCGCAAAAAGCCCTGGCGGTCACATTTCTCCAGAGCCAGGTCAGGCAAGCGGCCCCGTGGGCCGGTCAACTGGTGTTGGACATTGCCGCGATCCATCCGGAAATACCCGGAATCCATGCGCTTGTACAGGAGGTACTGGTGTCCCGCGCCACGGAGGGGAATATTTATATCCAGACCGTCCTGGATGAACTGGGAAGGATTGCGCCGGTTTCCACAGGACCAGTCAGTCTGGGCCAACTGGGGCTTTCGGAAAAAAACAGCCTGGAAATCCTGCCCTTTGAATTGAGCGAAAAGGGGCGCACATTTTTTGATACGTTATTCGAAGCAGACACCAGCAAAATGCGGGTTTCGCTGGTGACGATTCATGCCCAAGAAAGCGGCCTGGCCATTCCCTACACCTTTATCCTGAAAGACTCCCAGAACAATTGTGTTTATCACCTGCAAGTTTTGGATCTCAGTTACCAAGCGGGCAGCCGCCGCGTCAAGTCCATCCGTTTCCCGGATGGTTTGGGACCACCGCATTGCGACGACCTGTATTGGGATTTTCACAACATGCTCAAGCCCAGGCCGGGTTGGCGGGTAACGGGCGCGGCGTTCCGTTTGGCCAAGAAGCCCATTCGTTGTTACGACGAAGAGAACAAGATTGGAGACGGCAAGAGAATTGAAAAAGAGGCCCGCATCATGTATTTGACACAGCCGGAAAATCCGGACGATGCGCGTGCTCCTGTCTCACTGGGTTCCATGTTTGCGGACGGCATGACGTCCCCGAACTACGACAAGGACATCTTGTTCAATCCCCGAAGCCCGCATCATTATGATTTCATGGGCGCGGTAAATATTTTGGGTGAACGCGGCTTGTACAACAATAAAGATGTCGGCGTGGTCGGCACCGGGCAGGGGGCGGATATCATCCAGATTCTTCATCACCGGCCCCGGTCCATTCAGGCCAACGACATCCTGCCTTTTGCGGCCATCGTCAGCCGGTGGAATGTGCGTCTTGCCCAGAAGGCCGGCGCGGCTCCATCGGACATTCCCGTCGCAATCGAAGCGGGTCCCAACCTCCATAGTTTGGGCAGTCCAGATGTGGTCGTTTGGAATACCCCCGTCATCAAACCGGACACCGCGGCCAAAGGGCAGGAGGGCGCCGCCGGCGATTTTGCAAATCGGCATAATTTGACCAACTTTAATCTGGGGGAGACTGATTTTAAGAATTTCTTGAGAGAGCTGGAACCCGCGTTGAATGCCCCGGGACATTTGGCCGTATTGCGCGTGGACATAGATCAGAAATTGTGTGCGGCGGGTGAAACCAGCGCTGACGCCAGGGTCCGTTATCTGCGCGATGCCGGTCTGGAAGGCCGGCATATTTACCCTTCAGGGCAATCCGCGCTTTGGGAGGTGAGGCATTCCGGCAGATTTGGCGCCGAATCTATGGCAGTGGCGGCCAAGGGACGGGGGCTTGATTCTGCAACTCAAACGGACGACGGCTCTTCTCCCCGGGACGATTCCGGCAATTATTTCAGCCGGGCTCCAGTCTTTTCTCCTTGGCCGCGGCCCGGGACCGGCGCGGAGGAAGCCGTGGAGTGCGCGGCGTGAGTGCCGAGCGCTTAAGCGAACAGACCGCAAGTAAGATTAAAAATTCCTTGCCGAAATCACATT
>CAZGMX010000080.1:0-861 GCA_964526865.1 uncultured Actinomycetota bacterium
ATCACTATAAACACTACACGTAGTGGTAAGTGGAGTCAATCGGATAAGCACAACTGGCGTTATCCAAAGGCTTGGCCAGCAGTTTCAGGGCTGCCGGCGGAATGAAATGCTGGAGGGCAAACAGATAGTAATTCATGGTCCAGCTATCCATGTCCAAATAGAGGGTCGCATTTTCGGCCATGTCCCGGATGTCCTCATCCGTCAGCGTTACCCCGCTGTCTGCGAGCAGTGTTTTGACGTGAAGCATGATCAACTGCGCCTCTACCGGATCCCAATTGTTGATCCGGAGGGAAGTTTGGGCCCACGGCCAGTCTTTATTTTTGGGATCAAATCGCGTGGTCACGGTCATGCGCAGAAACTGCATCAGACTTTTGAAACGCGGGTCGGCAGGGGACTCGCACATGTCCCCGATATTGCGCCATCGCACCAGGCTGTTTTCATTGGCCTCCATGACGAGGTGGCCGTCCGGCTGGGCCGCGATGTTGAAATGCTCCATGGTGATGGTCAGCGGACGCGGCGGCTGGCCGGGCAGGTTGCTGATCCGCATTGCTTGCCCATCCTGGATCCTTCTCACCACGGTGTCCGGATCCGGCGCCTTGTCCAATGTGACGAGAAACCGCTTGAGATTCTTGGCGCCCTCTCCGAGCCAGAGATACAGGCCTTCTTTCCTTTCCCGGATGTCCATTCCCTCCACGAATTCCATCATCCGGCGGATATCCACGCCCAACTCGTCGTTGATCCGCGCCACGAGGTCGTCCTGCAATGATCGAAGTTCCTGCAGCGCCAAAACCGTATTGGGAAAATCGCCCATCAGCGATTCCGCCCATTGGTAGTCAAAAATTCTCACGAAGGCGTCGTTTC
>CAZGMX010000080.1:871-1374 GCA_964526865.1 uncultured Actinomycetota bacterium
TCCAAGATGCCAATTCTTCCGGCGGCTTGGACTTGCCGATCTTGGCGCGGATGTAATGGCATACCGGACTGTTGCAAAGATGCACACTGACGATGACGCGCGAATCCATTTGTTCGATCAACTTAGCCCCCAGGCCAGTGCGGCCGGTTTCATCGCCGTGGGTGATCCAGCCGTCCGTGCTGATCGAACGTTTCTTCGCCTCGCGGACGAAGTCGGCGATGGTTGCGTGAATAATTTTGTCGTGGTATTGGAGCGGGTCGCTCTTGAAATAGGGGGATAGCACGGCCCGATATTGGGCGGCGTACTTCAAGAATTTTACCGCCACGGGAAACGGCATATGCGAAAGGGGGCCGAAGCCGCCTCCGTACGCGCAGCCGGCGCATGCATTCCTACAGCCTTTTGTTAGCAGGGTGATGAAACGGCGGTTCTCCGGACTCCTGAATAGAAGCATGATCTGAAGGGGGGTCATGCCGGGAAAAATGTCGACGAAGAGGTCTTCGTTG
>CAZGMX010000080.1:1384-12146 GCA_964526865.1 uncultured Actinomycetota bacterium
TCGGCATAAGGCCGGCGAGATTTTGCAGGGCGCGGAAATTGTCCTGCTCCCAGACGAAATCCGGGGCGCACGCCTTTGTCCGCAGGACCTTGAATTGTTCCAGCGTGTTCAGTCCGCCTGTGTTTAAGTATGGCTGATATGCCGTGAGGATTTCCTCTCCCGAGATCAGCAGGCGCGTGTACTCGGTGTGGTTTTCTTGTTGCGGCGCGCCGGCGGCTCTGGTTCTGGCCACCGTTTCCACCAGCCGCCTGCCGCTGTCGATGTCATCAGTATCGATGAGGCTTGTCTCAGCACCTGCGCCATGTTCGAACATGCTCTTGGGCGCGAGGGCGTAGGCGGGCGGGATGGCGGCGCAGGGACAGACCAGCGACACCGCTACGGCAAGTGCGATCAACCGAAAGACAACCCAATTACGGGTTCTTTTTATAGTACGGCGCATAAGAACCAGCCTGGTTCAAAACAACACAATCCAAGTGCCTTTTACTGAAGCACTTACGCTGTAATTCTAGCCTACTTGGGGCGATTTGTCAAGTCGGGTCGCAACAACAGGTGTGTTAGCAATATGTTACATAAAATCGCAATCCTGCTATTTCTCGGATTTGCCGGGAAGTGAAAAATAATTCTCCCCCAATTATTGCTTGCCGGGTGCGGGAGAAGTTTGTTCTTGTCGGGAGGAGATGAAATTGCCAAAATACGGATCAGGGGTTGAACGAGTGACATTGCGAGAAAAAGAAGTACACGACAAAATCGTAAAAATTCTCCAGGATCTTTTGCGGCCCCAGCGGATTATTCTTTTTGGGTCTCGCGGCAAGGACAGGGCGCGGCAGGGGTCTGATTTTGATTTTGCAGTGGACATGACCAGACCGGATGAAAAGTTGGAGAGGGAAGTGAAGGAGTGCGTGGACGGGGTTCTGGGGCTTTATTCAGCCGATATTGTATATTTAGGGAGTGTTGAGCCGGATTTTAGGGATCTTATACTTAAGACGGGAAGAATTGTTTATGAACGAAGAAGCTAGATACGCCCTGAATAAACTACAGAGCGCCATTGGCAGTCTTAAAGAAGGCGTCACGAAGGCCAGGGACGATCTTGATAAGGACGGGGTGATCCAGCGTTTTGAATTTACCTTCGAACTGCTGTGGAAGGGTCTGAAAGTCTTTCTGGAACTTCAGGGCATCCGCTGCGCCACTCCCAAGGATTGTTTGCGTGGCGGATTTAAGGCCGGGCTGATCGAGAATGAAGACGTGTTTCTGAAAATGCTGGAAGATAGAAATAAAACGTCACATCTGTATGATCAGACAGAATCGGAGAGAATTTTTAAGGGCATCCAGGATAGTTATTTGCCGCAGATGGAAAATCTTGCAAGCAGGCTGGAAAAGATCAAATAGAAATAGTTATCATTAAAGCGCCTCGTCCGTGAGCCGCACGGAATTGAACGCTTCCGGCAGGGACAAGGGGCCAACGGGTGTCAGCAGTTCTCCGTAGAGTTGTTTGAAGATGTCCCGCTGGCGCTTGATGCCTGTCGTGATGGTTTTTTTATAGGCCTCGAATTTCTCTTTTTGCTCCTTGCTCAACTTGAACACCTCTTCCGTCAAAACGTTTTTCACAATCTCCTCGATGCTCTGGTCGGTCAGGTGGGCCGCGGCCTTCATGAACGGCATGCCGTAGCGCAGAATGTGCTCCCCGCGTTTGCGGACAATTTCACGCGTCAGATCCTCCCCAATCGCAAGCGGAAAGATGGCCATTTCAAAATCGACAAACCGTGCATCCCACTGCATGCCGGTCTTTCTCACCGCAAGATTAGAAGGATTGTGGGTGTCCCCGCAGGAGTAGAAAAGCCGGAACAAGTCCGTCTGGACGAATTCCGCCGGGTCTCTTACCACCTTGAACCATTCGTCGTAGTCCAGATGGAGCACATCGCGCAGTTTTTCATTGTCCCTGAATAATTCGCTATAGACACGTGCGGTGCCCGAAAAGAACGATCGGGCAAACGCCTGACTGCCTTGAAAATCTTCAATGGCGGGCCGCAGGACGCCGTCATCGTTTGCCAATTGCACGGCGTCGATATTGAAAAAGCCCAGGGCGTGCGCAAATTCGTATGCCAGCCGTTCGTTGACGGCATACTGCCACCTATCGCTTCTGTTTTTTACAAACATTTCGCGCGAATGGTTCCCGTCCTGCACCAGGCAGGACGGATACTGGAAGTATCTGAAGTCTCCCGATCTTGTTACCCCGGACGCCTTCAAATCCAATATCAGGGGCAGTAATTCTGGCGGCGCCGGTTTGACAGGTTGGACGGGGATTTGTCCCGGCGGTGCAAAAGCCAGGGATTGAACCGCGGACCACCAGGCCTCGGCGCCGGTTTGGCCAATCACCAGGGACATCGCGACGGTATCGGGATTGGCAGGATCGAATTGTTTCATGGAAATTCCACCCCACCGGCTGACCAGCGGCTCGCCATTGCCGCCGGCCTGTCCCTTGTCGTCCATCGAAATGAAGGGCTTGCCCCCGAGCAATTTGTTGAAATGTTTGACGGCGAAGCTCTTATCCGCGCCCTGTGAAACGATGCCGACGCTTTCTCCATACCAGTGGCAATCGACTCTGATGTTGCGGGTCTCGAAGAAATTCGTGATCGCGGATACCAATTGATCGCGAAGGACTGGGTCGTATTCTTTGTCTTTGGTCTGGTCCAGCCGGATGGTGATGGAATTTTGTTTGAAGATGATCCCGGGCTCGGGATAGCGGACATGGTAGCGTTGACGAAAATAAGGGGAGAGGAAGTCTAACATTGTATTCCTAAACAATTTCCGGTCGATTGACTTCTGCAGGGGAGGTTTGACGCCGGCGTCGTATATCTCGGCGGGATTTCCGATGTTGAATCCATAACTGCCGTTTTCGGGATACACGTCCAGGAGGGCCAGAGCCTGTTGGTCAGGTCCGAGAGCCGTCTTGATGGCATCGACCACTTCTTTGATGTCCCGCGTGCCGCCGATCTGATTTCCCGCGTCGTCAAATATTTTCGAGCTTGAATCTGTTTCGTAGGCGCGCGCCGAGACGAGGCTGACGCGCACGCCGCCCTTTAATAATCCTGCGATGTATTGGATGATTTTGGCTGGCACAACCCTGTCATCGTCTGTCATCGAATAGTCGATATCGGTCAGTAGCCCATACCAGGTCTGTGCTTTCAATTTGGAAAAACGGCGTTGGTGTTCGGCTGGGTCGGCGGCTCCGTTTGCACCATCGTGGGCAAAAATACTTTTTGGGGCCAATGCATTGGGGAGCGCCAGAACGACATCCTGGCAGAGCAATGACACAATCACGATAAAGCCCGTGACTCTAAAGAAAACCCCATAACGGATTCTTTTCATTGTCTGACCCATGCAACCCCGCTTTGTATAAAGCAGTTCTGCTCAAGTGCTTTTCCGGAAGGCACTTGTGTCTTGATTTTACCCCATATCGGGCGGTTTGTCAAGAGCGGCGCTCTCTATCCAGCTGGCTGACAGTGCATTACAAAAACACCAGACGGATTGGTTGCTCAGTATTCCGACGGGATCGCCGCGTCGGCCGTTGGCCTCCTCGCGATGACGGTTTCCGACGGGACCGCCGCGTTTCCCGGCTTGAAGCATGCCGGGATTCTCGCGATAACGGTGAATCAACGAGAAATTCCAAATATTTTCTTGGATGTTTTGTCGGTGCGTATATAATTTGGTTTAAGAATCAAAACACAACAGATCAAATAAGAGGGGAATACGTATGATGGAATTTAACAAAAAAGTGCTGATCATCGGTTACGGGGCCGTGTCCCGGTGTACACTTCCCATTTTGTTGGAGCATATCAAAGTCCCCTGCAAAAATATCACCATCATAGATTTTGAGGACAAACAATCGGCATTGAAAGAATGGACCCAAAAAGGGATTCACTACTACCGCGAGAAAATCACACGGGACAATTTGAGTGACGTTCTTTCGCGGTATCTTGAACGCGGCGGCCTGTGCATCGATCTGGCATGGAACATCGATTGCTGCGATATTTTGCAGTGGTGTCACGATCACGATGTCCTATATGTCAACACCTCCGTGGAACAGTGGGACCCGGCGGAAAAAATATTTTCCGCTTCCCCCTACGAAAAATCCCTGTACTACAGACAGATGCAGTTGAAAGAACTCACCAAAAACTGGAAGGACTCGACGACGTGCGTGGTCGATCACGGGGCAAATCCCGGATTGATTTCGCATTTTGCCAAGCAGGGCGCGATTGATATCGCGCTCAAATTGATCGCGGACGGAAAGGCGAAAGATCCCAGGAAGTTGGAGCGGCTCATCACCGGGGGAAAATTTGCCGAACTGGCCATGGAAACCGGCATCAAGGTGATCCACTGCTCGGAGCGCGACACGCAGATAACGAGTCGTCCCAAAGAGGTGGATGAATTTGTCGGGACGTGGAGTATTGAAGGCCTGCGGGAAGAGGGGACGGCCCCCGCGGAAATGGGCTGGGGGACTCACGAAAAAGAACTTCCCGACCTGGCCCATGTTCCGGTCGTCGGTCCCAGGAATCAAATATTCTTGTCTCAAATGGGTATGAACACCTGGGTGCGATCGTGGATTCCCAACGAGGAAATTGTTGGGATGGTGATCCGCCACGGGGAGGCGTTTGGCATTTCAGACCGGTGGACCGTGTGGGACAACGGCAAGGCGGTCTATCGGCCGACCGTGCACTACGCGTACATGACATGCCATGAAACGCTGAGCTCTCTGCACGAGCTGAGATGCCGGAACTACGAGATGCAGCCCAGGGTCCGGATCATGCACGACGATGTTGTTTGCGGCGCGGACATTCTCGGGGCCCTGCTCATGGGGCACGCGTACAATTCGTGGTGGACGGGGAGTATCTTGACGATCGCAGAGTCGCGCAGTCTTGTCCCGGGACAGAACGCGACCACAATTCAGGTCGCCATGGGTGTCGTCTCCGCGGTGATGTGGATGATGGAGAATCCAAAAAAGGGCCTGTGCCTGCCGGATGATCTGCCGCATGATTTTGTGTTAAAAATTGCCAAACCGTATTTGGGCGCGTTTGTTTCCACGCCGTCCGATTGGACGCCTCTGAAGAACCGGAAGGTTTTTTTTAAGGAGAATCCCCGGGCCAAGGCGGACAGCAAAGATGTCTGGCAGTTTAAAAATTTTCTGTTTGTGGATTAGAACATGGTTATCGCCGAAGAGACCAGGAAAAAGGCCCCACAGGGCGGCGGTGTTTCTGCCGGGTATATGGATGACGCCCGGAGGGAGTGGTATGTCCGGCTCGCGAAGGAGCACGGAACCCCTTTGTTCATCGTTGATCACGACAGAATACGGGAGAACTACAGACAATTCAAAGAACACCTGCCGAATGTCCAGGCCTATTATGCGGTGAAGGCAAACTCCAGTCCCGAGATCGTGAAGACCCTGTTCGACATAGGTGCAAGTTTTGATGTTGCGTCCATGCCGGAATTCATGATCGTGTACCAATACATCAAGGATCTTCCCCCCAAGGAGAGACAGGATTGGATTTGGGACAAGATCATTTACGCCAACACCATCAAGCCGGCCGAAACGCTTCAGGCGCTGGACCAGTATAAGCCGCTGGTCACTTTCGACAACATCGTGGAGCTGAAAAAGATCAAGACGTATGCACCGAGCGCCGGGCTTTGCCTGCGCATCCGGGTGCCCAATACGGGCTCGATGGTGGAACTTTCATCGAAGTTTGGCGTGGAACCCGGCGAGGCAGTGGACCTGATCGCGGAGGCGTTTAAGATCGGGCTGGTAGTGGAGGGGGTCAGCTTCCATGTCGGCAGTCAGTGCGCCAATTTTGAAAATTATATTCAGGCCATCACGCTTGCGGCAAACATCATCAAGGAAACCGAGACGCGATGCGGCAGGCAGATCAAGATCCTCGACATCGGCGGTGGATTCCCCGTCAAATACAATCCCCATGTGAAGTCCTTCCGGACGCTCGCAAGACAGTTGAACACCGAAATAAAAAGGATGTTTCCACCGGATATGCAAATCCTGGCGGAGCCGGGCAGGTTCATGGTGGCCAACGCGTGTACCCTCGTCGCGAAGGTGATTGGAAAATCAGTCCGGAACGGCAAGAATTGTTATTACATCAACGACGGGGTGTATCACACCTTTTCGGGCAAGGTCTTTGATCATTGTGACTACGTCATCCGGACGTTCAAGAAGGGTGATGCGCAGATCTCCGCCGTGTTTGGCCCGACGTGCGATGCCCTGGACACCATCACGCTTGCCGCGGAACTCCCCGAGCTGGAGATCGACGATCTGGTCTATTCCGAAAATATCGGCGCCTATTCCGTGGCGTCTTCCACGTATTTCAACGGTTTTCCCCCGGCAAAAATTCTGCACCTGCAATAGGCCCAACAGACGGCTTTATCCTGCGGTGTTCCTCCAGCGCAAACCGGTCGGTCATGCCGGCGAATAAATGGACGAAGGCAATTTAAGGCAAGTGTTAGAATTGGGGCATCTTATTTCCCCCGCAGCGTGTGGTCCTCTGGCGGGGTGCGGGAATTAAGTATGGTGTCCCCGCAATTCAATCTGTGCAGCCGGAAGGGGACCGGCGGCGACAAGTTTTTTTTTCACGGAGTCGACCGTAAAGTTCAGACCTTCAAGTGTGCGAGCACCAAGGAGAATCAAATCGCCCGGTTCGGCGAAGACAACCTCGTCGATAGTAAAATTATTGCCAACTTTCAGAATGGCGAAACCGACGCTGCGTGTCACGACAACTCCGTTGGCCATCACAAAGCGCAGGTCCTTCTTTTCCCGTGCAACACCTATTTTCTCCAGCTTTGCACTCGGAATCCAAGTGTACTCGCTTCCGGTATCAACGAGAAGTTTTGGAACAGTAACTTCTCTGGTTCGATCCGTGTGGTTCTCGATCTTGCAGCCTATGTGAAATGTTCCCATGTCCATATATACTACCACGCCAATATCCCGCCTCAATCTCTTTTTTGCTGGGTTTTTGGCGGGTGGTCTGGCCTGCCGGGAACCAGGTTTCTTTGTTGTTCATTCCGGGCGCACCGGGACTGATGGCCGGGTAATGTACTCCACTGAAACCGGCATCGAGGATGGCTAATATCCGGCTGTACCGGACGGCGCTGCAGGCGGGTCCGGGGCGTTGTTCTTCATTTGTGCAGTGGAAGAAATTTGTGCAACAGTCTTTGGGGTGTACTATAATTTCTTGCAGCTGCAGCCGAACCCGCGGGGCGCGCAGACCCAACAAGTAATCCGACAGAAAGGCGTTGATGGATGATCACGATTCCAGAACGCGATTGGAGGGCGATCCGGGCAATCAAAGGCCGGTTGCTGGAAAACTTTTGTGAAAGAGTGTTTGAGAAAGTAGGAAAAATCATTCAAGAAAGCAGCGGAGGAAAACACCAGGCCTACCTGGATGTGTGGCGCGTGATAAGAAGATCTCAAGATTGCGATCATGTTCAATGATCTGCGCCGAAGCAATGCCGTAATGAAATTGGCGCTAACGGTCCGCAATGGTCTTATTTCGGACGAAGAAATAAAAAAGTTTACTGACGAAACGCGGGCGATCATTGCCAGACTCGGCGAGACCAGTCTCAGATGCGGCGGCTGAAGCACACGTTAGGCAGGATCCATGCCGAGAAAAAAAGACATTTTGGCAGCCATCAGCCCAAACGAGGCCTTGGCGGTTCTGAATGAATTGACGAAGGACCCCCGGATTCGCAAGAGGGCGGAAGCGGTTTCTCTCGCGGTGGTGGGAGATGGCGATCCTGATGCGGTTGACGAAGAGGTTTTCTACGCGCTGAACTCAATACCCGTGGAAGATGTGTGGGGCAACTCAGGGACTACTCGTGATGGATACGTTGAGCCGGTGGAGTGCGCCTGGAATTTATTTGCCGACGCACTGAAGCCATTCGAGGAACACATCCGCGAGTGCCACGAATTTTTGCTGGTGAAGCAAGCGAAGCTCCAGTGCATGGGTGTACTCAAGGGGATCTGGCGGTTTGCGTCGGAGTCAAAGTCTGAGTTCAAAGATTGGGCGGGCGATGCCCCCGGGGAGAACATGGCGCGCGTATTTGATGAGTGGCAAAAGGAGAGCAGAAATCCAAAGGACATCTCAGAAGTCAAGAAGTTCATGGATTCCCTCTGTCGTGGAAAGATTGACTGACGCACGGCATCGCTGCGGTTGCCGCTGAACTCGGACGTTAGAGCCAGTGATCACAAAAGGAGCATCATCATGGATGCTGATGAAGCACGCATAATCAAAATACTCGAGACAGAAGAAGTTCCCGAAGTTTCCGAAGAGAATTTGCGGAAATATCGGAACTGTCTTTTACAGCGCCTTGAACCGAAGGCTATTCTTACGGGGCGCGAAGACTTCCCTTGGGAAGAAAAATATGTTTTTGGACCAGGGTGTCGTGCCGAATACGAGAACTTAAAGAAGACGCATCCATCCTATACCGATGAGTACGAACTAATGAATATTTTGGAAGAAGCGATAGAAGAAAACGATTTAATTGCGAGGGTAAAACGTCTGGCGGATGGAAGGATATTTGAAATTGGATTATCGTGGCTCACTACAAAGAAGGACAAAGACAAAAACTATCAGCTGCTCGACGACTTCGCAACTTGGGTCGCAAATTGGTGTTAATAGTGCCACTCGGTATGATACCAGGTAGAATACCGGGAGGAAGAGGATTTTCATGCCGCGTCTGACTGAACAAGAACAACAGGAGATCATCCGGTATCTTTCGGCGGACAAGCCCCTACCGGACAAGTACCGCTTTCTGCTCTTCGATGACAAGCGCGAGGTGGAGTTGGTCTGGAACGGCAAGGGCAGCGAAGTCAGTAATATCGTCCTGCCCTTTCAGGTAATCGAGCAGGTGGACGAGCCGCGCGCTGAGAAGCCGGAAGATACATCAAGTCAGTTTGATCTTTTTGACGAGCGCGGCCGTCAGCTCAAGGGCTGGACGAACAAACTCATCTGGGGCGACAACAAGCTGATCCTCTCATCCCTGAAAAACGGCCCCCTGCGCGAAGAGATCGAAAAGCAGTGCGGCCTAAAGCTGATCTACATTGACCCGCCCTTCGACGTCGGCGCGGATTTCTCCATGGACATCGAGATTGGGGACGACACCTTCACCAAGAAGCCCAACATCCTGGAAGAGATCGCTTACCGTGACACCTGGGGCAACGGTGCGGATTCCTTCATCGCCATGATTTACGAGCGGCTGGTGCTGATGCGTGATTTACTGGCGGAGGATGGGAGCATATATGTGCATTGTGATTGGCGGGTGAATAGTTTTGTTCGATTGGCGCTCGACGAAGTGTTTGGTCGCCAGCGATTTCTAAATGAAATAATCTGGCAAAGAACCTATTCATCCAAGGCACAAACTCTTGGTTTTGGAAAAATACATGAATCCCTCCTTTACTACCGTAAAGGTGATTCAACTACCCAGAATCAGCTATCCCTTGCACCTGACGAGGAGTACGTCGAAAATACTTCAACAAAGCTGACGAAGATGGGAAAGCTTATCAGTCTGTTAGTCTCACACAGAAAGGTTCTGGCTCACCACGCAAGTTTGGCGACAAAATCATTGACCCTCCCAATGGAATGCATTGGATTTGGGGGCAAGAGCGAATAGATCTGGCAATGCGAGAGAATAGAATCACTTTTACAAGTACAGGCTTCCCCAGACTAAAAAGGTATGCCGAACAATGGGGCGGTCAAGGCAAACCCATTCATAGTTTGTGGACTGATCCAGAAGTGGGACCATTAAATTCTTGGCATTCAGAAAGTCTTGATTATCCCACCCAAAAACCCGAAGCCCTTCTCGAACGTATCATCAAAGCCTCCTCCAACGAAGGCGACCTGGTGGCCGATTTATTCTGCGGCTCTGGCACCACTGCCGCCGTGGCGGAAAAGCTGGGTCGCAAATGGATTGTCAGCGACTTGGGCAAGTTTGCCATCCACACCACCCGCAAGCGGCTGATCGGCGTCCAGCGGGAGTTGAAAGCCGAAGGCAAGAACTACCGCGCCTTTGAAATCCTCAATCTGGGAAAGTACGAACGTCAGCACTACATTGGAATAGATTCCTCACATACGTTCGGAATGACAAAAGATTCCTCACATACGTTCGGAATGACACAAGATTCCTCGCATACGCTCGGAATGACAAAAGATTCCTCAGTCGCTTCGCTCCATCGGAATGACAAGGTTGCTGTCATTTCGACCGAAGGGAGAAATCTTACTCGTCAGGAAATGCAACAACGCATGATCGCCGAAAAGGAAGCCGCCTTCCTCGACCTGATTCTGCGCGCCTACCGCGTCGAGAAGACCGAGGGCTTTACTACTTTCCACGGTAAAAAAGCTGGGCGGTTAGTGGCAGTAGGACCGGTCAATCTGCCTGTGACACGCCTGTTTGTGGAAGAAGTGATTCTGGAATGCCGCAAAAAGCACATCACCAAGGTGGACATTCTGGGATTTGAGTTCGAGATGGGACTGTTCCCCAACGTGCTGGACGAGGCCCGCGCTAAGGGCATTGACATCGCCCCCAAGTACATCCCCGCAGAGGTGTTCGACAAGCGGGCGGTGGAAAAGAATCAGGTGGTCTTTCACGATGTGGCGGCTATCGAGGTCAAGCCGCACGTGAAAAAGAACAACGTGGCGGTGGCGCTGACCGACTTTTCCGTCTTGTGCTTATCCGATTGACTCCACTTACCACTACGTGTAGTGTTTATAGT
>CAZGMX010000081.1:0-2309 GCA_964526865.1 uncultured Actinomycetota bacterium
TATCAGGAAAAGCGTGTCGGCTCGCAGGCGTATTTCATCTACGCCCTATCCATCATCCTGGTGTTCTTGGTGTTGGCCGCGCAGTATGAAAGCTGGACCAGTCCCGCAGCCGTGGTGCTGGTGGTGCCCATGGCGCTGGCGGGAGTACTGGCGGCCCTTTTGATCCGCGGATACGACAACAACCTCTACACCCAGGTGGGCCTGGTGTTAATGATCGCTCTGGCCAGCAAGAACGCCATCCTTATTGTGGAATTCGCCCGGGACATGCACAAGGAAGGCATGAGCATCATCGAGGCTGCCGTGGAGGCGACACGGCGCCGGTTTCGTCCCATCATCATGACCTCTTTTGCCTTTATCCTTGGCGTGATGCCTCTGATGTGGGCCGGCGGGGCCGGCGCCGCAAGCCAGCGCGCCATCGGCACCGTGGTCTTTGGAGGGATGCTATCTTCCACCCTGCTGGCCATCCCGTTTGTGCCTGTTTTCTTCGTGGTGATGCAGAGTTTGAGTGAGAGGCTTGCGAAGAAAGAGACGCCGGCGCGATGACCGATGTTTTGGTCATTGCGAGGGAGTCCGCCACCGCTTCAATGGCGGACTCCTCGCGATGACGTTGAATTCTACAGTGATACCAATTCGTAATCGAGACTTCCCAGCCCCAATTTTTGCGCGCAGGCAAGTTGGATAGTCCCATCCTGGTCCGGATGAGTTGTTTTGAAAACGTCCGAGCCGGAGATTTTGGTCACCATATCCAGGCAGGCCTTGTCAATGGCGACGGGGTCCCGCGACGCAAAGATCCCTGCATCGGGCGCGATGCGCGGGGTTTCCATGTTCCAGCAATCGCATTCCTGATTTATCTTGATGGCAAAATTGATAAATCCGGCCTTTTGTTTGCTCAACACGGCCGAAGCATACTCCACCATTTTCTCCTGCATCAGGCCGCCCTCCTTCAGGTCGATGAACAACGCCGACGTGGGACAAGCTCCGACACAGCTGCCACAACCAATGCATTTGGAACGATCCATAACGGATTTTTTGTCCTGGATGTGAAAGACGCCGGCGGGACATATTTTTTCGCACGCGCCGCATCCCACGCACTTGTCTTCGTAAAAGACGGGCGTCACGTCACAATGCTGGGCAAGTTTTCCTTCCCGCGTGGCACACCCCATGCCGATGTTTTTCAATGCGCCCCCAAAACCGCTGAGCAGGTGTCCCTTGAAATGACTGACGGCCAAAATCGCGCCTGCTTCCATGAACAGGCGGGCAATCTTGGCGCTCTTGATGTGCGTATGCTTCAGAGGAATGTCGATGGTATTTTCTTTTATCGTGTCGTCTGGAATCACAACATCCACCCCGGTGACCTCCCGGGTGAATCCGTGTTCGAAGGCAAGTTCTCGATGGGAGACGGCATTTGTGCGCCTGCCGCGATACAGCGTGTTGGCGTCACAAAGAAACGCAGTGGCCCCTTTGTGCAGGATTTTTTCGGCAATGATTCCGGCATATTCGGCATCGATATACCCCCTGTTTCCCTCTTCGCCAAAATGCGCCTTCAGCGCGACACGGTCATCCTTACCGATGTAATCCAGAATCCTGCTCTCTTCCAGCAGACGTTTGAGTTTCTGCCCGACGATGCGGCTGTTTTCGGAACTCTCGACCCGGATGAAATAGACCTTGCTTTTCATATAATTTAACGTGGGTATCCGGTTGCTTCTAGTGACCACAAGATATTGTATCAATATTTCCTCCCCCCTTGCGGGGGAGGTTAGGTGGGGGGTATGGTCAACCGTTAATGCCCCCCATCCCAGCCTTCCCCTCCGCCACTAACGCCTTGGCGGACAGGCACAAGGGGGGAAGGGGCTGCTATTCATTGCAAATACAACAAATAGTATGTGCTAGAGTTGACCGGATACCCACATGAAATTAAAATGAGACCAGTGACAAGATGTTTCGACCTTCAAGGGCACTCCGGCCGTTTAAGAATTTCAACTCGACGACAAAGAAGATTCCCTCGATGCAGGCCCCTGCACGTTCGATCATTCTGGCCGTGGCCGCCGCAGTTCCTCCGGTGGTTCATTTCAGCTACCCCTTTGTAAATGCCGATGATTCGCTAGCATTAGTGCCTGCTAGGAACAGCCATGCTGTGAGCGATGCTCCGCCGTTAGGAGCGGCAGCGAGCGAGGATTGATGGGAGTACCCTCTCTCCCCAAAACACCAGTGGCGGAGCTGGAACCCATCCTAGGCCCCAACTCCGCCACCGATTTTTTCTGCGTCTGCCGCCGCTCAATTCACTGAATCCACGACGGGCGCTACATCAG
>CAZGMX010000081.1:2319-12107 GCA_964526865.1 uncultured Actinomycetota bacterium
AAAAGATCGTCCACCAGCGCCACTCGATCACCCTTGCCTAGGGCGTCGGAATGTATTTCCAAAGTCGCCTGGCCGTACTCCAGGGAGTAACTTTCGCTGATCGTCTGATAGGGCAGTTTCCCCTTCTTGCGTGCCGGCACAAACGCCACCCCCAGCCGGTAGGCCAGTGCGCATCCAAAAATAAATCCCCGCGCTTCGATTCCGACAACAGCGGTGATCCTTTTCCCCTTGAGGGCCGAGGCAAAGGACTCGATCACCCGCGCGAAAAGGTCGGCGTCTTTCAAAACAGGGGTCACATCCTTAAACAGAATGCCCGGTTTGGGAAAATCGGGAATGTCCCGGATGCTCTCTCTCAGCCGCTTTTCCATGCCGGAAAATGCCTTTTCAGAAATCTCAGTAGTCTTCAAATTGCCTCTTTTGATCCTGTAACATTTTTCTCAACCTTTTCATGGCAAGGTTTTCGATCTGCCGGACCCTTTCCCTGCTGACATCCAGGTCTTTGCCGATCTCTTCCAGCGTCTTGACCTTGCCATCCTTGATTCCATAGCGCATGCACAAAACCTTGTTTTCGCGGGGCGGGAGCTGCTCCATCAGATCCTTCAACTCCTGCTGCATGAAGGTGGCCGCGACGTTCTTGGGTGGAAGGATCGCATCTACATCGGCGACGATATCGATCAGTTCTCCCGTTCCTTCCTCCCCGACCGTGGCAAATAACGAACTGGTCCCCTGCACCACCTGGCGCATCTCGTTGATCTTGCTAACGGAAATTCCCAGAACCTTTGCCAACTCGCTATCGTTGGGTTTTCTGCCCAGCGTCTGCGTGAGTTCGTTGGCAATCTTGTTCATGGTGGAAATCTTCTCCACCATGTACATGGGAATCCGGATGGTTTTGCCCTGGCTGGCCAGCGCGCGGGTGATGGACTGCTTGATCCACCAGGATGCATAGGTGCTCAGCTTGCAGCCCCTGGCCAGATCGAACTTTTCCACGGCCTTCATCAGGCCGATGTTCCCCTCTTCCACCAGATCCAGAAACGGCACACCATAATAGGCATATCTCTTGGCGATGGAAACCACCAGCCGCAAATTGGCACGAATCATTTTCCTGCGGGCTTCGCGATTGCCCTTTTTGACAAGCCGGGCCATCTTCTGCTCTTCCTCAAGCGTCAGCAGAGGGATCTGGCCAATGTCCCGTAAATACAACTGGACTGCGTCTTTTGCCATGGAAACCCTTCATTACTGTCATCACGAGGAGCCACGGCATGCTTCATGCAGGGGCAACGAAGCGATCTCGCAATACCTGTTCAATCAGCGGGATCGCCACATTCCTCGCCACTGGCGAGGAACTCGCGATGACGATTCGCGTTTATTTCCCCGAATCTTTCAGTGCCGCGTGAGCCGCCGCCAGCCGCGCGATGGGAACCCGGTACGGAGAGCAACTCACATAATTCAATCCGACCTTATGACAGAACTCAATGGAGGCCGGATCGCCGCCGTGTTCTCCGCAGATGCCGACTTTCAACCCCGGCCTGCTGGCGCGTCCCTTTTCCACCCCCATCTTGATCAACTGCCCGACGCCTATTTGATCTAGTGTCTGGAACGGATCCTTTGGTAAAATCCCCTGCTCCAGATAGGCCCCAAGAAACGAACCGATGTCGTCGCGCGAAAACCCAAACGTCATCTGGGTGAGGTCATTGGTGCCGAAGGAGAAAAATTCCGCTTCCTTGGCAATCGCGTCTGCCGTCAGGGCGGCGCGCGGAATTTCGATCATCGTCCCAATCGAATATTCCACTCTCACCTTCATCTTGGCCATGACCTCTTCGGCCACCCGGATCAGATTGGCCTTGAGAATCGACAACTCCTTCACCTCTCCCACCAGGGGGATCATCACTTCGGGAACGATCTTCATCCCCTTCTTGGCCAGTATGCATGCGGCCTCAAAGATGGCCCGTCCCTGCATGTCATAGATTTCCGGATAGGTGATCCCCAGCCGGCAGCCGCGATGCCCCAGCATGGGATTGAATTCCTTGAGCGACTGGACCTTTGCCTTTAGTTTTCCAAACTCCATCCGCATCTTCTTGGCGAGATACCGGATCTCGGCGTCCGTGTGCGGAACAAATTCATGCAGAGGCGGATCCAGCAGGCGGATGGTGACCGGCCGCCATCCCATTTCCTTGAATATCCCGATGAAGTCACCGCGTTGAATGGGCAGGAGCTTCTTGAGCGCCTTTTCCCTCCCGGCCCGGTCCTCGGCACAAATCATCTCGCGGACCGCGTCGATCCTGTTGCCCTCAAAGAACATATGTTCCGTCCGGCACAGGCCAATGCCCTCAGCGCCAAACTGGACGGCCACTTTGGCATCCCGCGGAATATCGGCGTTGGCGCGACTCTTCAGCTTCCGGAACTCATCGGCCCACGACATGATAGTCCCAAAATCGCCGCTCAGCGTCGCCTGCGTCAGCGGAACTTTTCCCAAGATCACCTCGCCCGTGGTGCCATTCAAACTGATGATGTCTCCCTGCTTCACCTTGGTGCCGTTGATGGTGCAGGATTTTCCATTCTCATTGACAACCACAGCGGAACAGCCGGCCACACAGCACTTGCCCATGCCGCGGGCGACCACGGCCGCGTGGGACGTCATCCCCCCCGTCGCCGTCAAAATTCCCTGCGCCTCGCTCATTCCCCCGATGTCCTCCGGAGACGTCTCCGCGCGGACCAAAATCACCTTGTGCCCTTTTTTGCCCAGCGTCTCGGCGTCGTGGGCGCAGAACACAGCTTCTCCCATCGCCGCCCCCGGAGACGCCGGCAGTCCCTTGGCAACCGCCTTGTATTTGAACTTGGGATCGATCGTCGGATGCAAAAGCTGGTCCAATTGGGCCGGCTTGATGCGGGTGATGGCCGTCTTCTTGTCGATGAGTCCCTCGCCGACCATGTCCACGGCCACCTTCACCGCGGCATGCGCCGTCCGCTTGCCATTGCGGGTTTGCAGCATGAAGAGCTTTCCTTCTTGAATGGTGAACTCGATGTCCTGCATGTCCTTGTAATGCTTTTCCAGCGTCAGATAGATGTCCCGGAGCTGGCGATAGACCTCTGGCATGGCCTTTTCCAGCCGGTCGATCGGCAGGGGCGTACGAATACCCGCCACCACGTCCTCCCCCTGTGCGTTGATCAAATATTCACCATAGAACTTGTTTTCTCCGGTCGAGGGATTGCGCGTGAACGCTACTCCGGTCCCCGACGTATCGCCCATGTTGCCGAACACCATGGCCTGGACGTTGACCGCCGTCCCCAGCAAGCCCGAGATACTCTCGATCTGCCGGTATTTGATCGCCCGATCGCTGTTCCAGGAGCCGAACACAGCGTTGATCGCACGGGTCAATTGCTCGCGGGGAGACTGGGGAAAATCCTTCCTGGTATGCTTCTTGAAAACGGCCTTGTACTTTTCCACCACTTCTTTGAGGTCCGCGGCCGACAAATCGGTGTCCTGCTGGACTTTCCGCTTGGCCTTGACGCCGTGCAGGACCTTTTCAAATTCGCTGTGCTCTATCCCCATCACGACATCGCCGAACATGTTGATGAAGCGGCGGTACGCAGCCCACGCGAAACGCTCGTTGCCCATCTTTTGAATCAGGCCTGCCACGGTCTCATCGTTGAGCCCCAAATTCAAGATCGTGTCCATAATGCCGGGCATGGACACGGCCGCGCCCGAACGGACAGAAACCAACAGGGGATTTTTCTTGTCGCCGAATCCCGCACCCATGGCTGCTTCCAGCCTCTTTAGATTCGCGTCGATCTGAATCTGGAGCGCATCGGGATACTTATTGTTGTTCTTGTAATAGTAATCACAGACCTCCGTGGAGATCGTAAATCCGGGCGGAACCGGAATTTTCAGATTGGTCATCTCGGCCAGATTCGCCCCCTTGCCGCCGAGAATGGCCTTCATGCTGCCATCGCCTTCGGCCGATCCACTGCCAAAAAAATAGACGTACTGTTTGTCCACCATGCTGCCTGTCTGACCCTGCTTTTGATCTTCTGTCGCTGTTGCGTTGCCCATGTTTGTTCCTGCCGTCCTTTCTTTTGTTTGACTATCAGGCTGCTGAAAAACTTTTCTTCAGCATATTGTTAATTCGGGCTATCCATTGTTAAATACCCACCTTCTTTTTTAAAATCTCCAACAAGCGATCCACGTGAACACGCTCCTGTGTCATGGTATCCCGGTCGCGCAGCGTCACGGTTTGATCCTTGAGCGTGTCCGAATCGATCGTGACCCCGTAGGGCGTGCCGACCTCATCCTGCCTGCGATAGCGCCGGCCTATGGAACCCGATTCGTCATAAAAGGCTTTCATGTGCGGCCGGATGTCCCGGTATATCTTGCGGGCCAATTCGTCCATCCCATCGCGTTTGACCAGCGGAAAAATCCCCACCTTCATGGGGGCAATTTTTGGGGACAGATGCAGGACCACCCGTTCCCCCTGCTCTTCGTACGCATCCACCAGACACAGAAGAACCGAACGGGTCAACCCCGCCGATGTCTCAATGATGTAGGGAATAAATCGCTCCCCCGTTTCCTCGTTGAAATAACTCAGGTTTTTCCCTGAATACTCGGTGTGCCTGCCCAGATCATAATCCGTGCGGTTGTGAATGCCTTCGATTTCCTGCCAGCCGAACGGAAACTCGTACTGAATGTCGAATGCCACCTTGGCGTAGTGGGCCAATTCCTTGTCATCGTGCTGATGGAAACGGAGTCTCTCCTGGCGAATCCCCAGACCGGCATACCATGCCATTCGCTTTTCCTTCCAGTGCTCCATCCATTTGGCATCTTCGCTGGGCTTGATAAAAAACTGCATTTCCATCTGCTCGAATTCACGTGTGCGAAAAATAAAGTTGCCGGGGGTGATTTCGTTGCGGAACGCCTTGCCGATTTGAGCAATGCCAAAGGGCAGTTTGCGGCGCGACGCGGCCTGGACATTGAGGAAATTGACATAGATGCCCTGGGCCGTTTCCGGACGCATATAGACGATGCTGGCCGCCTCTTCCACCGGCCCCATGAAAGTCTTGAACATGAGGTTGAAATTTCGGGATTGGGTCAGCTCGCCATTGCAGTGGGGACACGTCTTGCCCGTGACTTGATCCGCGCGAAAACGCTGTTTACAGCCCTTGCAGTCCACCAGGGGATCGGTGAAATTCTGGACGTGGCCGGAGGCCTCCCACACACGAGGGTGCATCAAGATGGATGCGTCGATCCCCTCCACATCGTCGCGGTCCAGCGTCATCGCGTTCCACCAATAGTCGGCGATGTTGCGCTTGAGTTCTACGCCGAGCGGACCATAATCCCAGCAGCTGTTCAAACCGCCGTAGATTTCGCTGGATTGGAAGATGTACCCCCTGCGCTTACAGAGAGACACCAGTTTTTCCATCACATCAGGTAAAGCCTTGGTATCGCTATTGGCCATATAATACGAATGATCCGGAAACGCCTCTTAAAGACGATATTCGATTAAAAACAGAAAAACCCCCACGGAAAAAAATTAAATTCCCGTGAGCCCTTCATGAAAGTCCCACTTGCATCAGAAAATCATAAGATCTTATCCTCTTGTGTACTACACCGTCAAGGATATTCCTGGTCCAGTCGAAAAACTGCCTTTTTTGATGCGGTTTCAAAGAGTTTGAAATATCCGCGCATTCGATCAGGGAGCCATTCGCAACTCTCTGCAAATATGGAATTTGCCAGGACTGGCCAACAACAGCCGTACTGCGGGACAACGAACCCCTCTCACGCGCATGTACCGCATCAATATTTTGCGAGCATTTTTTGCACAGAGACGCGCCCTGCCGAAATGAAAAATAAAACGACCCAGCAAGCGGCTGGGCGCACTCCAGGCAGACATCCTGTGCGGGCAGTAATCCAAGGGAATGGAGCATCCTAAGATGAATGAGCGTACACAGCCACAAGTCGGTGGGCCTTTCACAGATCAACCGCATCCCATCGGTCAAATCGCGGTAGAACAAGACATTGGAAGACTCCACTTCAAACGCGCTGTCCACAACCTCCAAAATCACCATGGCATGGGCAAATTTAGCAACATCCAGCCGGATAGGTTCCATCGCATCAATCAGGCTTGCGCCGGTGAGGAGGTGAAGATCGGACCGGGAGTGGTGCCGGATGACCAATTCCGCGACAGAACACAATTCCAGTCGTCCAAAAAATCTTCCCTTGGGTTTCTTTGCCCCCTTGACCATTGCCTTGACTTTGCCCATATTTTCCGTGAAAAAATGAACCAGGAGGCTGTTTTCGGAATAATCATAATGGCGCAGAACGACGCCCTGTGTTTTGACCGTTTCCATGAGAAGGCTGGGAACCTATCGTACCCCGCATTGGGAAAGCATGTTGGACATGCGTGCAAATTCGCTCATGCTCAATGTCTCCGCGCGCCTGGTTCCATCGATGCTGCACCGTTTCAACAGCGTCTCCGATTTTGCCTTATCCAATCCGTGGGAGGTAAAAAACCTCTGCATCGAATTGCGCAAGGTTTTCCGGCGGGCCGAAAAGGAGGCGCGCACCAGGGAGAAGAAAAGGTCTTGATCTAGCACCAGAGCGGGCGGCTGCGTCCACGGGGTAAAACTCACCACCGCCGATGTGACCTTTGGGGAGGGATAAAAGACGCCGGGAGAAATCTGGAATTCCCGTTTCACCTTGCAATGATACTGCGTCAAGACACTCAAGGAGCCGTATTGTTTGCCGCCGGGGGCGGCCGTGATTCGGTCCGCGACTTCCTTTTGCATGGTCAACACCATCCGGCTGAATGGTTTTCGCTCGCCGGCTAAGGACAGCGTGTGGAGCAGCGCGGTGAGCACCGGAGTGCTGATACAATATGGAAGATTGGAAAGGACCTTGACCGTTCCGCCCTCCGCACAGCGGGATCTGAGGTACTCCAGCAGGGAGCCCATCTCCTGATCGAGGATGTCTGAGTGGATCACCTCAAAGCGGCCCGTGAGTGCGTACCACTCATTGAGGACATCGCAAAAGGCCCGCTCGATTTCCACCGCCAGGACATGGCATGGCTTCTCTAGCAGAATGCTGGTGAGGGCGCCCATGCCGGGCCCAATTTCAAGGACTGCGTCGCCCCCCGTTAATTCCAGTTTTTCCACGATGCGCCTGCCGACGGCCGGATCCGCCAAAAAATTTTGTCCCCGTGACTTGCGCGGGATGATTTTTTGTGTCCGGAGAATCTCTTTTGCCGCCGCCAGTTTCATCCAGCCATTTTCATCCTTTCTTGAGACTCTTGCGCGGGGCGAACCGGGCCTTGCTCATGAGGATGGCCCAATGGATCGCCTCCCGCATACTTGTGGGATCGGCGATTCCTTTTCCCGCAATGTCGTAGGCGGTCCCATGATCCGGAGACGTCCGCACAAAAGGCAGGCCCACCGTCGCGTTGACCCCTTTGTCAAAATGGAGCATCTTGAACGGAATGAGCCCCTGATCATGATACATCGCGACAATCAGATCCGGTTTTCCCCTCAGTGCCCGGTAAAACAGCGTGTCGGAAGGATAGGGCCCGCTCGCCTGCCATCCCATGCGCAATGCCGCGGTGACGGCGGGACGGATGATGTCATCGTCTTCACGCCCAAAGGCGCCCGCCTCCCCGGCGTGGGGATTGAGACCGCAGATCCAAATACGGGGATTCTCCACCCCGATCAGTTTGAGCGCCTGCCCCCCCATCCGAATCGTGTCAAAAATAGACTGCGGAGTGAGGACCCCGGAGACAGCGCGCAGGGCCATGTGAATCGTCTGAAGGATCACTCGCAGACGCGGCCCCAAAAACATCATGCGGACATCGGGGACCTGGGCCAGATGCGCCAAATACTCGGTGTGTCCTTCAAAGGAGTGGCCCGCCTTGTGGGTCGCTTCTTTGGAAATGGGCGCCGTCACCACGGCATCGGCCTGTTTGGACAGGGCCAGTTCGGCGGCGCACCGGATATAGTCCACAGAGGCCCGCCCCCAGCGCTTATCGGCCGCCCCCATCTGCACAGCGCCCGGCCGGATCTGCGTGATGGAGTGCAGATAAACCCCCGGAGGCAATTCGCCCAGGTCACGGCTGCCGTTCCATGGGGTTGGACGCCTGGAAATTTTAAGCGACCGGCATGCGGCGTCGAGAATACCCTCGTCTCCCACGATCACAAACACGGCGGGGTGAGAAGGGGTGCTTTTCAAAAGCGACTTGGCGATGATCTCCGGGCCAATGCCGGCAATGTCACCCATCGTCACGGCAACAACGGGACTCTTGCGTTTGCAACCCATGGAGTTTATATTTTCTTGAGCTTCCGAAGCTTGTCTTGCAGGGCCTGGATTTCCTGCTCCAGCTGACGGCCTGCCCCTTTGCGCTTGCGCAAACGCGCGTCCAGCAAATCCCCTTCCTTGCAGTCTGCCGGCAGGGCCGCGGAGGGGACTTCCCACCCGTTTCCCTCTTCATCCACCAGGACCGCGCGCCCGGAGACAATTCTGTCCAACGTCAATAGAGGCACGACGCACCCTCTTTCTTGTCATCTCCGAAAGAACCCGTCATATTGCGAGGAGACCCGCCATCGCGGGCGAACTTTGCGCAGACCGTTGCAAGCGATCTTCGCGCAAACCGTCATTGCGAGCAAACGAAGAGAGCGAAGCAATCTCGATGTTGTGGACTGCAACCGTCGAGATTACTTCGTCGCTGCGCTCCTCGTAATGACACAGTGTCATTCCAGTATCTTTACGTACGCCTTCACCTTGAGTTCCTCCACCAACTGCTTGCGAAGCGCCTCGGTCTTCTGCTGAAAAAGTTCCTGCTCGATTTCTTTTTGTATCTCCGCCATCGGGATCGTTCTGGCCGCGCGTTTGGCCGTCACCTTGATGATGTGGTATCCCATGGCGCTCTTGATGATTTCGCTGGTCTGTCCCACATTCAGGCTGAACGCCGCGTCGTCGATCTCCTTGAGCATCCTGCCTTTGGAAAAAAAACCCATGTCCCCGCCGGACGATGAATCCGGCGCCTGGGAATATTTCTTGGCTACCAGATCGAACGGCTCGCCCTTCTTCAACTCCGCTGACGCCTCCTTGATCTTCTCAAACGCCTGGTCCACGCCGTTTTTTGCGCCTTCCTCCGCTGGCACATTCTTGACCATGATGTGCGACGCCTGCACCATCTGTTCTTCGCAAAACTGGGACTGGTTCGCCTTGTAATAATCCTCGATCTCGGAGGGACCGATCACAGCCCGCGGCGCCAATTCCTGCTGGACCCGCGCCCGAACCAGATACTGTTCCTCCACGCTGTGCCGCAGCTGGTCCAGCGTCATCCCTTCCGTGAGCATGACTTTTTCAAATTCGTCCGCAGAGGAAAAACGGGACCTGATTTTGTCGATGTGGTCGTCGATTTCCTTGGGATGGATTTGGATGTCCCTGCGGCGGGCCTCCTGCACCAGCAGTTTGTTTTCGACCAGTTGATTCAAGACCTCGCTCTTGGCCTTGATCATCTTGTTGAGCAAATCCTCCCCCTGGCAGACCTTCTGATACTGGGAATAGATGGGATTGAGGATCTTGCGCATCTCGCTGTAGGTGATCGTGTCATCGTTCACAATGGCGACGATTTGGTCCACAATTTCCGCACCCAGACGGGGAACCGCGACACCACAAAAAACCAGCAGAAAGAGTCCGGCAAAAAGGCAGACCCCTGGAACGCGTCGGCTCATTTGACCTCGTTCAATAATTCCGGATTGGTCTGCACAGAAATTTTCTTTTTCAGATCTTCCAGAAATTTCAT
>CAZGMX010000082.1:0-11875 GCA_964526865.1 uncultured Actinomycetota bacterium
AATTTCCATCGCCACCACGTTTTGGAAAAGCAATGTATTACGGACGCTCAGCCTGCGACGCTGGACAAAACCGCGGTCCTTCAAATAGGAATGGAAGCCGTAAAATTCCTGCGCGGTCTTCAAGGACATCCGTTTGTCTCGCCAGGGCGTCTGTTTGCGAAGTTCGTTGAACAACCTTCGCGCCTCGGTCGCGCTCATCACCCAGATCTGGTCGATCTGGGGAATTTGACGGCCGGCTTCCACCAGCCGTTCCACGGCCCTTGCGTGCCACGGCCGGTATTTTCTGGACTGCCGGCTGGCAAGCCTGAGCTGCCACCAGCCGCGGCTGGGCTGGCGCTCCAGGATAAAAAGGATTTTTTGCCCGCGCACATCGCCGACCAAAAACTCCACTTTCCCGATCGCGCCTTTGGGCGCCTCCGCATACCCGCCGCCAAAGTCATAGTCCAGAAGTTCGACGGCCGGATCCGCCTGCCGGGCACGCTGCGTCGGATAGACCGAAATCTGTGCCACGTGGTTGTCAAAATAATTGCCTAGCGTCACCTGCGTCCGCCAAGGCTGATTTCCCAGCGTGACGGGGCCCTGGGCACGCAAGCGGTCCATCAAAGAGACCAGGATATCCCGCTCGGTCTGGACTCCCCAGCGCAGGTTATTCTCCTCCTCCAAGATGCGGGTCCCCTCGTCCGAGTCATTCAGATATTCCAGGACGATAGGAAGAACAAGTCTCCATTGTGTCTGACGGCATATGCTGAGCCGGATCATGAGGAATGCGAGCGGACTCCTCCATTGGAGTTGAATTGCCATGTGTTCCAAAACAGCATTAATTTCAGCAGCATCAACCGCGGGCTCCGAGGCCGCCAGCCGGAACACGTGTGTCAGCATCTTCACCACTTCCGGATATTCCAGAGTTCCCTGATCCTTGAACATGCTCAGGTGCAAGAGAATATCCGCCTTTAACCCCGGCGGTATTTGGGCGGGAAATTTATCGTACAAATCCAGCAAGGCGGTTTCCAATTCTCCGGGCGTGCCGCGGCCGGCCGGATAGACGGCGGCGCAAAAAAGCAGGGCCTCGCGCTGTTTTCCGGCATTGCCGGCATAGCGCTGTGCCACCCGCTGGGCAAATTCCACAAACTGCCCCATGTCGCGCCCGTCGCATTTTGCAAGCCTCTCCAAAACCACCTGCACGCATGGAAGCGTGGACAGATACATCTTGCAGGCCAGATCGCCGAATGCGCCCGCATGGGACAGCCCTCCCTGTTTTTTTAGGGTGGGAATCATCTTGCCGAGAACCACGAGAAAACTCTGCCGGTCTGCATCCGGCAGCTGCCGCCACGCCCTGTCTGCGGATTGGAATATTCCGTCCAGCGTTCGGGGATCCACGTCGGGAGGGATTTTGTCGAGAAAGTCACTCATATCCTGAAGAAAACTGCCCAGGAGCTTTTCCCGGTACGGCTTGTCCTTCGCGAATTCGCGTCCCCACCTCAAGATCATGGGGAGATATTGGACCGCAAGAGAGATAGGCAGTTGATCCAGCACATAGTCAGGGCACCCATACGGCGTCTTTGGCTGTTTGCCGGATGCGTCCACCACCAGAGGAGGATAGCGTGCATACCTCACGCGCACCGCGCCGCCGTCCGGCGGAACCTCAAAAACCGCGTCTTCATTATCGAGAGAAACGCCATGAAAGACCCGGCCGTCTTCAACGGCAAGACTGTAATTCCAGCGCAGGAAATCCGGATATTGTCTCCTCTTGGCCCAAATCGTGCGCGCCGCGCGGACGATTTCGCCGAAAGGCGCCCGCCAGGGAACCCCGCGCAGCAGAGCCTTCTGATGCCTTTTCATCCGGGCCCGCAGGGCCTTCTCGCTCACCGGTCCCGGCAGGGACCGCCCTTGCACGATTTTTTGCAGGCCGGTCAGCAGAGAATCGGGATTGCTCAGCGCCCGATACGACGTCAGGGCTACTGACGGCAGTTGGGACAAATCCTTTTCCCTCGCCTTTCGCATGTGATAGCGCTGCCGCCCGTCATAAAGCCCCCGCATTGGAATATCCCGAAAAACATATCCCAGTGCCTCCGGAACTTTTTTATAAAGACGCTCGAGTTCTCGCTCAAAATCGGGCTCGCCCGCCATGATTCCATAGCGTTCCCTCACATAATCCTCAACGTCCACAACCTGGATGGCGCGAAAACCACTGCGTCGGGCATAGTCCTCCAGCGCCAGCATGGCGGCAACCGGCCAGCCTTCAAAACGGGACGCCAGCTCCCTGGGTATTGCTCCTTCTTCCCGAATCGCCCAATGAGACTGAATTTCTGTTACGATCAGCGTATCGCTTTCAACCACAAATTGAACCGCGCCGATTTCCGGCTGTTTGAAACGCACTCCTCGGACTTCTAAATCCCGGATGTCTTCCGGGTCCAGCACAACACTCATCGCAAATCTCTGCCTTCCCTGGACATCCGGAACATGAAATAGCGTGGAAGGAATCAACTGCACGCGCGCGCTCAGGGGTTGAAATACCGCGCCTGCGCGTTCCACTGCGGCACGGCACTGTGTCCACAAAGCCGGATTTGCGGGGGGATTCACCATCTGCCGGTAATAATCATAGGGCGTGTCACTGGGCCCTGCCCGCCCGCGCCACAATTCCGCCAGCGAAGCCAGCTGGTGTAGGTAAAAGCCGGTCGCTTTCAACAAAAAGGCGTCTGCGCCCCGTTCAAATTCCTTGTCCAGACATTTGTATAGCTCAGTTCCCATTACCCGCCGTGCCCACGTACAAAAGGCATCGTAGTCTTTGGGCCCGATTCTAGCCACCGCCGTCAGAAACAGCGCAAAAGACGCCGCATCGGCCGCTTTGGCCTCGCGCAAAAATTTAAAATCCTGATGCCCGCCTGGCACCGTCTCCCGGATGAATTCCAGCCCCCCTTTCCCCAATTGCGTGATGGCCCGCAGGTATATCTCTGCATGAACATGCTCCTTCACCAGTTCGTCCAAACTCCACAATCCGTATGGTCCGTCCGTACCGATCATCCACTGGGCCATCGCTTTCTCGTCTGCGTCAGGCTCAAACAGGGCCCTCATCACCCCGTGCATCATGGCGGGCCGTTTGGAGATATTCTCCGCCACGCTTTCGGCCCCAAAGGTCTTAAGCATCCAATCCCGGCGGCCCGGCTGCTTTGCGCACAACGACAACATCCCGGCGGCACCCAGCGGATCTTGCGCGAACGCAGTTGAAAATGCCTGCACAGGAACGTGAGGTTTCAATTCTTCCAGGGTCTGTTCCAGTTTTTCAAATGTCAGCGCCCTCAGCCGATAGACAACTTGCGTTGCCACTGCCGGCGCATAATCCACGATACCCTGAATGATGTCTTCAGGCTGTAGCAGCAGCGCCAGCCGCTCCAAATCTCTTATCTGATTGTCGTCGATGCGCCCGCCGTGGTGATCGCGGATAGATTTCGACATCGCCTCGATGCGCTTGAGACGCTGAGCGTTTTCCTCAATTCGAGACGGCGGCGCCAGCGCAAGCACCGGTGCGTCCAGCGGGATCAGAAAGCATAGTGCCGCCGTCAGGTTGATAACACACACACACAACCCCTTCGTGCGTCTTGTCACACGCAGCCTCCCTTGGCACAAGTCAGAAAAAGCAAAAAATCAGGCGGCCCCTGCCTGCCTTTTCGTAACCTGGCACACGCCAAGATTATACAGTGCAAAACACAGTTTGTCAAGGGTGCGGGTGGAAGATTTCGTGGAAATTTGGAAATAACTACACAGGCCAACAGCTTTCAGATGCGCTCGCATAATATTCTTCGAGTAAGCCCGCCATCGATACAATACCGGGCGAATCGAGAAACTACTGTTCTCGACTCGTCATGCCTATGGCATTCCTCGCTCGAACAGTAATATACCATTACACTTCCTGCTCTTTTTTTGTCAGCACTTTTTTTGTCAGCAGCTCTTGAAAAATATGCTCAAACAGGCTATAATAAAACAGTTATGGATGCACAACTAAAGGAGTGCACTATGCGGGTGCTTTGCTCCAAGTTTATTGCTTTGGGGCTGGTGGTGGTTTTTGCAATCACTGCAGTTTTGCCGACAGCCGGAGCAAGGCCTGTACATCCCCGCGATGTTCAATCCGAAAAATTGGCGCCTCCGACTTCCATTGGCCAGGACGGTCCGCACACCGAAACAGGCCGCCAACTGATCAAGGCCCAATGGGAACAACGCCTCATTGCCGCGGCCGGCGTGTCAAGCACGCGCGACATTTCATGGACAGAACTACCCGCACTGCTGGAAAAAACTCTAACGCGGCGGGAAGAATCGCTGGTTCCCATAGACGAGCAGAAGTTCTTAATCACCGGGGACACCTACGATCTTGTTTTCCAACGGCAGGACGATGGCGCATGGGATTTTACCGTTCAGGACTCCCCCTCGCGGGAACTTTTCTGGCGCCATTACAAGGAGCGCACGCAAAGAGGCACATATGGAAAGGCCAACAAGAGAATGTTGATGGACTATTCACGAGAGGCGCTTCGTCTGTGGCGCAGTGCATTGGACGGACTGGCAAATCAGTACAATGTGCGCAACGGAGAGACCGTGGCCATGAATATGGAATCAGATCCAATTCTTGGCCTGCAGTCGAGCAAATTAACCTTCTTCATGGACTCTCTTCTATTTCCGATCAATTATGATTCTCAATTATTACTGCTCCATACGCACGGAGACATTCAGAATCCTTTTGATACGGCTATTGTGCAGGCAATTCTCTCCGCACTGCGGCCTGAGTCAAAGCCAGAAGACACACCGCCTCCCTATGCGGGAGAAAAAATCATTGAAAAAATCTACCACGACAAATTCAGCAGTCATTATACGTGGCTTTTCAGACAATACGGTAAATGGGGCCCTTCGTTGAAAGAGTATCTCGCCGAGTTGATCGATCGCCAATATCAATCCGGCAATTTGGAAATCCGCTTTTTTTCTTTTAATGATACGGCGACCGCCGAGATCTACACCGTTGCTGACACCGTCGCGACAGCGCTGGAGGATTACGCGGCGCGGTTGGGGGTCCCCGCCGTAGGACTTGACGCGTGGATGGACCGGTGGAACGTGGAGATTGTCGCCACGGACCGGAACTTGGGGCCATTGTTCAAGGCCGCCAGAGGCATTTATACGGACCCTGCTGATTCTCCGGAACTCGGCATTCCCACCCCCAAACATTTCCAAAAATTGGACAATGGCCTTATCCGGGCGGATGAACGCCTGCGCCGCTGGGTGAAACCCACGTACGTGGACTACGAAATGGAGAAGGAGACCCATCGCATCCTGCAGGGCACATATCATGGCGTATTGATCAACAACTTCCTTTTCTATATCGAAGACATAGAAAGACGCTCCCGTTTCATGTGCGCCGTCAGCGATTATTTCTTTGGGAACCAACGGACGTGGCTGTGCGAAAGCGAGAGGCCGTCGTTTGTGGGGTCACGCGGCTGCCTGATGGACGGGAAAACTGCCCATGGATTGGATCGATGGACAGCCGCACTGTCCGAGCGAGACTATGCGGCACGTATTGAGAAATATACCCACTCATTATTTGAGAACAAACTGAGCTTTGAACAAACCGATATACAAAAAAATATTTCACTTGTACTGCCAAAAAAACACCATGATCTGCAGAGCCATGAAGATCGTGCGGCGTACGCCTTTGATGTTGTCTGCTTGATGGCGCAGAATATTTCAGCAGAAAATTTCAATTTTCTGGATGTCCACTATGTCCGCATGCTCTTGGACCTGGATCGTCCCGAGCCTGCTGTGCCGGCGCCCGCGGCGGCTGCAACAGCCATACCGGCGGCAGAAATCCCGCCAGCGGCGACAGCGCCCACGGAAGCCACCCCGGCGGTGAAAGCCCTGCCTGCGGCAGTGCCTGTGCCGCCCGCGACGCCCCCAGGTGCCAAAACTGCGCCTCCACCCGCTCCGGCCGACGCCCCATCTGACGCACAATGCGAAAAGTTTCTTCAAGAACTGGATGCCCTCATCGTGCGCGCAGGACCGGCCATGGGCTATTCTAATAAAGAGGCATGGCGGCAAGATTTTGAAAACTGCAACGTCGTAGAAACCTATCTTTTGATTTTTGCGTTAAGAAACCGGCCTGAGGTCTTCCGAAACGCGGTGTTAAATTACTTCCTCAATAAAGGCGTCATCTCGGAGGCAGAGGCGGCCTGTGTCCGTTCACACATGGACAGCCCGCTGCACACAACACTGGAGGCGATCACCGCGCTGCATCCCAAAGCATCTTTGGCGGCCGTGCAAAACTTATATACCAAATGGCTGCTCACGCAATGCCTACCCAGGAAGACAGAACCTGACACGTTGGACGAATTGGAAAGAGTGATCCGGGAAAACAAAATTCAATATACCCGTCGGAACAGAACCATTTCCTTTGCCATCGTTTTTGCCCTGCGCGACGCCTCGCTGTGGACGGGCCAATCGTCGATATCCGACATGATATTGGCATCCGACAAACCGCTTAAAAAAGCGCTTTACCATTCAGCGCAGGCTCAGCTTGCCGCGCAGGAAGATGTTGAGGAATTCATCCGGACTAAACGCAAAAACCCGGCCGCGGATCCCGATGTCTTTCACTATTACGATTTTTCCATCGCGTTGGAAACCGGAGAAATCCTGCCGTTCATCGGCCCCCCGCCTCCCAATTCGGCCATCGCCGCCCTGGGCGATGCCACCGGCTCCATGCTCAACGAAATGGCCAAACAGCTATCCGGGCCGGCCCGGCCGGCAAACTACCGCTTCATGGCCCTGGACAGCGACAAAAATGTCATCGAGGCTGGGAAACGCCTCCGAGAGGAGGAAAGGGCAGCCCAGAATATCGCGCCCATTGAGTTCTATAGCGGGAACGCGGCACACCTTCCGGCCACTTTCGCCGATGGCGCCGAAAGTACCGTGATCATGAAGAGCCTCATGAACAGCCTGCACAGCAACAATCGCAAAGAAGATATCCGATACATCGTGGATGAAATCGACCGCATCCTGCCGGTGGGCGGACAGGTGCACGTCGTGGACGAGGGAAACACCCCCTTGATCACCTACCGGATGTTCCGGGCGTTGGGATACGAGCTGGTTGGCAGACAACCCATTCCCTCGGCCAAGGCGATGGGACCTTACCTCCTGTTGTCGTTCCGAAAAACGCAGGAACGTATGAGCGAAGGCAATCGCCGCAAAGCCCTGCGGCACATCCCCTTCCCTGCCGCCTTGCGGCCAGTTGAGAACACGCCGGAATGCGATGAAGTTTGGCGCATGCTTGATCAGGAAATCCCTAAACCCCAGCCGGTCTTCCAGCCAGTGCCGGACCCGATTCAAGCGGAGGGTCGTGCGGCACAAAGCTTATAAAATGGGGACGGTTCTATTTATGCAAGTGATTGCAAACACGAGCCCCATAAAATCACAACCAAAACATGGCGCCGTCCGTCGTCCTTACGCTATTTATCCACATTCCCAGAGCAGACATCTTTCTTATATGTCCACCTCACGCTGTCCCCTGCCTTGAGAACATTGGAGCACGCCAACATCCGCGCCGGTTTACCGTTGATGGCGTAATACCATGCCATCTCTCCCCGTTTGCCCTCCACCCCATCGACGGCGCTGACGAATATTTTTTGACGGACAGAATGCGTTTTCACCTTGGCCGCTTTCTGCAATACATCCAAGGCAGTGTTTCCTTCCACACAAGGAATCTGCGCTTGGCGCATTGGCCGCACGGATCCGTAGTCAATTTCAACCACAATGTTTTTGCCGTCCTTGTTTCCCTGTGTGATGGTGCTATGCGCATTCGGCATCCACACGGCCAGGCTCAATACACCCAGAACCATTGCCAGAACAAACTTTCTCATACTCCCCCCTTTCATTTGGAAAACCGGGACAGCGCCCTTTTTTTCGAATTGCTTCAAAAAAAAGGGCGCTGTCCCCTATTCCCGATAAAAACACAGGGCTTGCCGGAGACGGGATTTTGTTGCACTGTCACAGCCGTCTGATAAACCTCTTCGATCGTCCGGTCCGTCAGAATTTCCGAAGGCGTCCCGGTCCTGACGATTTTTCCCTCATGAATCAGAACCAACCGGTGGCAGTACTCGCAGGCCAGATTGAGAACATGCAAAACCATGATGACGGTGATCCACAACTCCCTGTTCAATTTCTCGATCAGGTCCAAAATCCGCACCTGGTGGGCAATGTCCAGATGGCTGGTCGGCTCATCCAGCAGAAGCAGTTTTGGCTCCTGCGCCAGCGCGCGGGCGATCAGCGCCAACTGTCTTTCCCCGCCGCTCGTCTCGCAGACGGGTTGATCTTTGAATTTGAGCGTGTCCGTCAAAATCATACACTGCCGGGCGACATCTAAATCTTTTTGCGTCTCCAAGAATTGAAGTTTTGCAAAATGGGGAATTCTTCCCAACAAAACAAACTCCTCCACGCTCATGCTCCCGGACTCAAAATCCTGTGAAACCACCGCGACCTTTTTCGCCAACTCCCCGAATCCCATTTGCGAGATGTCCTTCCCCTCCAGGCAAACGGCGCCCTTCCGGGGCTTCAGCACCCTGGTCATCGCCCGCAAGAGGGTGGTTTTTCCCGAACCGTTGGGCCCGATGATTCCCACCAGTTCTTTTTTCTCCACCGACAAACAAATATCGCGCAGGAGAAACTTGTCGGAATATCCACAGGTCAGATCTTTAATTTCCAGCATCGTCCCGCTCATTATCTCACTCCGAAAAGCATCTGCCTTCTTGTCAGCGCGTAGACAAACAGCGCGCCGCCTAGTATGCCGGTGATGACGCCCACGGGCAATTCCACCGGCGCGATCATTGTCCTGGCCAGGGTGTCGCAAAAAATCAGAAAGGCCGCCCCCGCCAGATAAGAGCTGATCAAAAGGATCCGGTGGTCGCCCCCCACGAACATCCGCAAAAAATGAGGAACAATCAGTCCCACAAACCCGATGATGCCGGCAACTGAAACACACAACCCCGTAAGCAGGGACACCAGCACAAACAGGATGCGCTTGGTCCTTTCCGGATTGATTCCCAAATGCAGGGCCTGTTCTTCGCCCAGAGAGAAGGCGTTGAGGCTCAGACAGAACGGATACGACACAACCAGCCCGGCCAGCGACACAATACACATCCACCGGATGAGAACCCAGCTGGGCTCCTCCAGGGAACCCATGATCCAGAAAACGATTCCGTGCAGATCCTCGGCCCGGGACACGGACATGAGGAGCATGACCAGCGACGATGCGATAAAACTGAGCATGACGCCGGTCAGAAGAAGCCTTTGCGTGATCAGGGCCCCTTTTTGAACACTCAACGCATAGACGAGCAGGACGATCAGGATCGCGCCCAGGAAGCCGCACACCGGCACAGACAAAATCCCGGCCGTTTGATTCAACCTGAAAATGATGTTCAGGCACACCCCGACGGCCGCACCGCCGGAAATGCCCAGGGTGTAGGGCTCCACCAGGGGATTGCGAAACATTCCCTGAAGCATGACGCCGGCAAGACTCAGCGCCCCCCCCACGGCAAACCCCAGCACGATCCGGGGCAGGCGGATGTCCAAAAGGACGCTCAGTTCGGTGGTACGCTCCCCTGCAAGCAAGGACGACAGGGTGCTTTTCAAGGAAATATGCATCGGACCCACAATCAAAGAGCAGAAGCTGACGGCCGCCAGGACCACGCACAAACCCAACACCCAAAGCACCCACACGGCGGGTTTCTTATTCATGACACGTTCCGGTCCGCGTCGGCCGTCGAATCGGCCGGGTGCAGCAAGCCGGCCATCTCCTCCAAGAATCGCACGAAACTCAAGGGCGTGGGACTGCACAGTTTTTCGGAATCGACGATAAATATCCGGTTATTTTGCACAGCGCTCAATGTCTTGTATTTTTCCCAAGTTTCTTTTTCCTTTTCTCCCGCAATTCCCATCGTCGCGATCACAATAACGTCCGGATTTTCCCTCAACACCTCTTCCCTGGAGTAAATGCCGTCTGCGGCGTCCGCGGCAATATTGACTCCTCCGGCATATCCGATGAAATCACGGAGGACAGAACTGCCAGTCACGGCGTACACCGGCTTGGCCCCAATTTGAAAAAAAACGCGGGGCTTCTGCAGGCCTTCCACATTTCGGCGGATGTGCTGTGCGCCGGCCCGCGCCTCGTCCGTAATCCGGAGACCTTCTTTTTCTTTGCCCGTTAATGCCGCCACGCTCATAAACTGGCTGCAAATCTCTTCAAAATTTTTGGGTTGTGAAAAGCGCACAACCCGGATTCCCAACCCGGTCAGCTTTTCCACCACCTTGGGATCCGTCAGAGATGTCGCCACCACCAGATCCGGCCTGAGGCTGACAACCTTTTCGATATTGGTCTGGCGGACCGTGCCGATCTTTTCCTTGGCCTGGGCCTCATGCGGTTTGACGCAGTAGGTGGTCACGCCGACGAGTCTGTCCTGCGAATGCAAAAGATAGATCGACTCGGTGACGGCCGGCCCCAAAGAAACGATTCGTTGGGAATATGCATCGCCCGCGTGGGCCGTATGAACGGAAAAACCCACAAATAGAAAAAACAATCCCGTGGCGGCAGCCACTAATTTCGGGGACACCACACTTAATTCCACAGGAACACGGCCTGATACATTCTCTCTATTATTGGATAATTTCGCCATGATTGTCATAATAGAAACGGGGAATTAAGTGTGGTGTCCCCGAAATTAAAAAACCAGTGCCCGTCCCGGCACACCCGTTCTCCCAAAACAAACTCCACGGGCCTCTTGAAAAGAGGACCGTCATAGACGAAGGTATGGAATTCTCCCTTCTCTCCGCACAGATCGATCCCGCCCATCCGCTCCAATTCTTCGATGAATTTTGCGTCCACAGTTTTTCCCAACCACTCAGGCCCCAGACAATCGGCCCTTGTAGACACCACCACAGTCTTGAATCCATCCCGTATAATTTCCCTGATCAACGCGCCGGTGCCGGCGCCCCACAAGGGCATAATAGCCTGGACCCGCAATTCAGAGCACACTTTGTCGATCCAATCCCGGTGTTCTTGCAGATAAATATCACCAAAGACAATCCCTTCGATGCCCGCCTTCTTTTTCCATTCTTCGATCAGCCCCAGGAAGGCCTCACGATACGTCTGCTTGGGCATTCTCTGTTGTAAAAGGGGGATCCCCGTGTGCATCCCCTGCGCGCGAATCAATTGAAGCGGCAAACCATGTGACAGCGAATGGGTTCCCTCGGAGCCGGCAAAATTAAAAAGCGCGACAACGTCGTGGCCCTTCTGAAACGCCTTATAGCAGGCGTAACAGCTGTCCTTTCCTCCACTCCACAGCGAGACGAGTTTCATTTTTCCAACTTAAATTGAACGGGGATTCGAACGACGGACGACACCGGAATGCCAAACCGTTTTGCGGGCACAAAATGCCATTGCCGGATCGCCTTCACAGCCGCCGCATCCAAGATTGCGTGCGTGCTGGATTTTTCCACGTCCACAGCGGACGGCAGGCCTGACGCATCCACCCGCACCCGCAAAATAACCGTCCCTTCATAACCCATCTTGCGCGCCAGCCGGGGATACTGCGGCGGAAGATTTTCCGGCCCGGCCGAACCTCCCCCATTCACACCATACGAAGCCGGTTGACTGAACGCATCCTCCCCGGCGTTGCCCTCCGCATTGGCCGAATCTGCCGCTCCCGATTCTTGAGCGGGATTTTCCACCGCAATGTCTTCTTCCTGGTTCGTTGGAGTACCGCTGAGTGAAGGCACCGGTGGGCGCACAACCTGCCCCGCCCGCGCACGCCCGACGACCTCGGGTTGGCGATCGCAGTCGAGCACTTTCGCGAGG
>CAZGMX010000083.1:0-4363 GCA_964526865.1 uncultured Actinomycetota bacterium
CCTCCATGCATTTCTTGGCGACCTCGGCCTCGATGAACGACTCTTTCTTTTGGGCGCGCATCATCTTTTCCGCCTTGTCCAATTTGTTCTTGACCCACTCCAGGTCGGCCAACAGGAGTTCTGTTTGAATGGTCTCTATGTCGCGCAGGGGATCGACACCGCCGTTGACATGCACGATGTTGTCCTGCGCGAAACAGCGCACGATGTGCGCGATGGCGTCCACTTCGCGGATGTGGGCGAGAAATTGATTTCCCAATCCCTCTCCCTGGCTGGCCCCATTGACCAGTCCCGCGATATCCACACATTCCATTGTGGTATAGGTCAGTTTTTCCGAGTGGACGATCTGGTGGATGAGGTCCAGCCGTTCGTCGGGGACGGCCACGACACCGACATTGGGTTCGATGGTGCAGAAGGGATAGTTGGACGCCGCGGCCGAACCGGACGTCAGCGCGTTGAAGATGGTGCTCTTTCCCACGTTGGGAAGTCCCACAATGCCGCATCGAAAACCCATGGCTAAGACTCTCTCCTTTCCCGGCTAACAGTCTGCTGAAAAAGTCCGTTAGCGTCATTGCGAGGTCCAAATGTTTTCGGACCGAAGCAATCTCGTTGTAACTTAGTAATACTACGAGATCGCCACGTCGGCCGAAGTCCGCAGCGAGCGAAGCGTGGCTGGCCTCCTCGCGATGACAAATCGACTTTTTTGGCAGCTAATCAGGCTGCCATTCTAACACGCCGCCGTCAAATGTCTTTTAAAATACTTCCATCTCCTTGACAAATCCATTTTTATGAAGTATGATAAACCGACATTGTGGGGGCGTAAGTATGGACGGACTCGACAGGATAACGTGTTCGGGCGCGCTTGTTCTTCTTGCCAGTGTTCTTGTTGTGCTCCTGGCAGGAAGTCCGGACTCGTTTGCCTTGGCGCCAAAGTCACATGTTCAAGATGACGATGAATTTTTCGGCAGTGCGCAAAGCCTGGAACTGGCTGTGAAGATATATCATACCCATAAACAGGACCAGACGGGTTCATCTGGACTTGTGGATTTTAGACGGATGCCCGGCTGGCTGGATACTTTTGAGAACAGGCTCTTTTGGAACGGCGTATTGTATATTCCGCGCAGTGACCGGATGGGAGGAGGATACGTCCGTATTCGTGATCAAGAAGGAGCCGATGCAGGGCTGGATATCCAGATATTGCCGCCTCCAGATCGCTCTCGTCCCGAGGCGACCAGGCGTCTCTTTGAAGGAATCGGACGGCGGTATTTGGCCCAGGAAAATTATCCTCAGGCCCTTCGCGCATTTTATTACAGCGGCGATGAAGATGTGCATTTGGAAGAATGTTATCTGCGGGCTGCTCATGCGGCGGATCAGCCGGCGGAAAAAGCGCACATCCTGATCGAATTGGGGCGTTGGAAATTGGGACGCGGCCAGTGGGATTCTGCCACTGCGGTGTTTGAACAGGCCGGGAGGCTGGTCGATGCCCAGCGGTGGGAGGCAAAACTGGGGAGATTTTTCTCTTGCATCAGAAAAAAAGAATTTTCTCAAGCCCGGAAAGTCTTGGGGGCGGTCTATTGTTCCAGGACTATGCCTGTCGAATCGCCGGGGCATTTTTTTTATAGCGCATTTTCCCAAATGAGTGAGCAGAAATATTCCGATGCCGTGACGTGTTTGGCGACGGTGATTTCCTGGGAGCCCAAAAACACGCACGCGTGGGGGCTTCTCGCGCAGGCATTGGAACGGCAAGGCCAGCGGGGAAAGGCCCAGTGGATCCGGCGGTGGGTCTCGCACGGCCCCACGGATCTTTTGCGGCCTGAATATGTGCGTGTTTTTTTTGCGGGACTGGATGGAAAGAATGGGCCGTCGCAGGATGAATTTTTTGCGCCGGAAACATGGACGTACAATGCTGAGACAGATTTATACAGCCTGCGGCGAGATCCCACGGTGGCGATGGAGCGGGGACCAACCGGTTATTTCAGACAGAGGGTTTCCTCGCCCGTTCCATCCGGGGATTGTCTGATATCCATGGGATTGCCGCACGGGATGACGTTTTCCATCGAGGCCCGAAAGATACTGAGGGGCGCGGACGTTCGGGCCGAATATAAAGGAACCTATATCCTGCACCCGGGGACAGAAACGTACACGCGGTTCTTGAGATTCTTGCTCGATGAGTTGGAAATGCTCAGAAGGACTCCTGGGCCTGTCCAGGCAGCGTCTGCGACTCTGAGCGATGCCGCTGGCATTATGGGACGGCTGACCTCGTATTTGGAGCGCAAGGCGGCGGATATTCAATCCCTGGGAATTTGGAGAGAAGGAGATACGGCGGGGATAGCGGATCTCCTGCAAGGTTCGGGTAACACAGTGGCCGCAAGAGACGTGATCCCTCCAGAATCCGTGATCGCCCGCACCGTTGAGCTGTTGCCCACCTATTCTGATGGAAAAGTCCGGGCCAATAAAATCGGTCTGCGCAGAGTTCTTGTGCCCGCGGATGCCTATTCCAGGGCGATCGATTGCGGAGACATCGTGGTATCCCTGGATACGGGCGCGATGCACATCGGACTGAAACACAACCTCATGGAAAATGGCGCGGTGTCGTTCCGGGGGGAGTTTGAGCGCCTCAACCTGTTGCGGCGCGTGCTGGATTCCGCTCTTTAGCCTGCAGGTTAAATGTCCCTGGCAATCTCCCACGGCCGCGTCTTCCACCGCCGGTGAAACCACACCCACTGCGTGGGGTGCCGGCGGATCAGCTTTTCCAGGATGCCGCAGTATTCCTGCATGGAACGGCGGATGTAGGCCTCTTTGTCTTCCGCCTCGCCGGGCTTGATCACGGGCAGGATGCGGATGACGTGCGTCCGGTTCTTTCTGCGCATCGAGAAGGAAGGAGCGAGCGGCGCGCCGGTCTTGTAGGACAATTCCGATACCAGCCGCGGCGTGTAGGCGGGGATGCCGAAAAAATCCACAAAGATGCCGCTGGCCCGGTGGATGTCCTGGTCGTTTAAGACCCCGATGCCCAAATTTTTTCGCAGGCAGGTGAGCAGGGCCTTGGGGGACTCGTCGGTGTACCATTCCAAAACGCCCTGCCTGGATCTCCATTCCCTGACCAGCGTTTGAAAACGGGGGGAGCGGATTTTGCGAGAGAACACCAGCCCCGTGAATCCCCTGCGAAAATATTCCGTCCCTATCAATTCCCAGTTGCCGAAATGGGCGGTCAGGACCACGATGCCGCGGCCCTCGGCCAGGGTTTGCGTGGCGACCCCGAAATCATGTCCCGTGATGTTGTCCCAAAGGGGACCTTTCTGACAGGCGAAGAGTTCTGCGCATTCAAACGTCATTGTGGTCAACTGAATGAACATACCCTGGGTGATGAGGCGCAGGCGCCGGGCGCTCAAACGGTCGGCAAACGCCAGCCGCAGGTTGAGAACGGCGCGGTCGCGCTCCCGGACCAGAAGATGCCAGCACACGATACCGCCCAGGCGGGCCGCGGGATACAGAACTTGCAGGGGAGTAATCTTGATGACGGGCAGGGCCAGCCAGCGAAAAAATAGATAGAAGACGGCGTCCCTCAGGCGGAATTGCCAGCGCAGGATTTTTTCATTGGGGGATGGCTGCATGGCTGGACCGGCGCGCTCAGCGGGCAGAAACACCGCGCAGGTGCCGGAATATCTCCCAGGTCGCCTGCGACTTGTTGAGGGTATAAAAATGGAGTCCCGGCGCGCCGCGGTCCAGCAATTCCTGGCACTGTGCCGTGGAGTAGGCCACGCCGTATCGATAGACCGCTGCCGCGTTATTCTGGATGGGGGTGAGGTCCTCGCGGATCTGGTCGGGGATGGAGGCCCCGCACATCGCCGTGAATTTTTCCAGCTGTTTGAAATCCGTGATGGGCATGATGCCGGGGATGATGGGGACCGCGACACCGGCCGCCCTGGCGTTGCGCACAAAATCAAAGTACAGGGCGTTGTCAAAAAAAAGCTGGGTGATGACAAAGTCCGCGCCGGCGTCCACTTTTTTCTTCAAGTACATCAAGTCCGATTTTAGACTGGGGGAGTCGGGGTGTTTTTCCGGGAATCCCGCCACGCCGATAGAAAGACCGCCTGCCGCGCGGATTTGCTCCACCAATTCGCTGGCGTGGGAAAAACCATCTTTGGGTGGAACGAAGTCCTGGGTCCCTATGGGCGGATCGCCCCGCAGGGCCAGCGTGTTTTCGATGCCCTTGTGTTTTAGTTCTTCCATGTATTCCAGAATCTGGGCGCGGCTGGAGGCGACGCACGTGAGGTGCGCCATCGCTTCCATGGCATATTCCTTTTTGATCTGTGTGACGATGTCGAAGGTCTTTTCCCTGGTGTTGCCCAGAGCGCCGTAGGTCACG
>CAZGMX010000083.1:4373-9267 GCA_964526865.1 uncultured Actinomycetota bacterium
GTCACGGAGACAAAGGAAGGGGACAGGGGCTTCAATTGGGCGATGGTCTGAAAAAGGGCGCGCTCCCCCTCGGGAGTTTTGGGAGGAAAAAACTCAAAGGAAAACGTCCGCCTGTCGCGCGCCAGAATGTCACGGATTTTCATGTCGTGGGTTCCGGGGCGATAGTATATCCGAAGCCGTCGTTCCGTGCCACGGTGGAATGCGATGCGGCCAAAAAATGTCTTGCCAATTATTTCGCCTGTGATATAGTTCGTACCACGAATTATCAGTGAGCGAAAATAAATGGAGGGCGCGTGGAGCAGAGCCTTGAGTCGTTTGCCGACCGGATGGGGGAGATATTTCCCGTCCTCATGCGGGAGATATTCCGCTACGAGAACAATTATCTGACGCGCGGCCAGATCACGCCGCCGCAGTTGTGGACGCTGGGCCGGCTGGTCAAGGCCAAGTCGTGTCAGATGCACGAACTGGCCCAGTGGATGAATTTGCGTTTTTCGTCCGCCACGGGGCTGGTGGACCGGATGGTCAAGCAGAAGCTGGTCGCGCGACGGCGCGACGACGAAGACCGCCGTGTTGTCTGGGTGGACATCACCCCCAAGGGACGGCGGATTTTTCAGCAGATATGGAAACAAAAGAGAGAGGGGATCATCAAACTTTACGCGCGTTTGAGCGCGGTGGAGCGCACGCGGTATATGGAAATATTAAACAAACTGGTCCAGAGCCTGACAGGGCAGTCATGAAAAAGACCGCGTGGGTTTGCCTTGTTCTTGTTTTATGGTGTGTGTGTGCCGCGTCGTTGGCGCCGGCGGAACCGGCGTTGCCGGAC
Source organism: uncultured Actinomycetota bacterium (assembly GCA_964526865.1). Lineage (GTDB taxonomy): Bacteria > Auribacterota > Ancaeobacteria > Ancaeobacterales > CAZGMX01 > CAZGMX01. The sequence goes on from CAZGMX010000083.1 coordinate 5,197, forward strand.
AAGGTGCAAGACCGCCAGACAGGCTGGTCCGCCGGAAAAAACGTCAGCGAGACATCCCTGGAGGAGCGGGTCCTGAGCCTGGACGACTGCTACGCCCTGGCGTTGAAGCGCAGTGAGAACATCGGAATTCTCATGCAGCGCATCGAGGAGGTGGAGGGCCAGTATTTGCAGGCCCTGTCCACGATCACGCCGACGGCGTCTTTCCTCTTGAAGGAATTTCATCAGGATTCTCCCCAGGGAAACAACGAAGGGGCCGGAGCGCTGGGCAGTTCCTTCACACGGGAGTCCCAGCCGGAGCGGAAATTCAAGATCAGCCAGCCGCTGTTCCAGGGCTTCAAGTCCCTGGCCGCGATGGGGGGCGCCCAGTCGTTGAAGGTCCAGAAAACGGAATCTCTACAGCGGGGAAAAGAACTATTGTTCTTGGATGTCGTGACCGCTTTCTATGGGGTGATGGGACCGCGCGACGAAGTCGAGTCCCTGCAAAAAATTCGCGAATTTTTGGAGCAGAGGATCAAGGAACTGGAGGAGCGGGTTCAGTTGGGCCGCTCCCGCCCCAGTGAAGTGGTGATGGCAACGGCGCAGTTGAAACAGGTACAGGCCCAGATCGAGCAGACACGCCGTTCAGAGGTCGCCACCGTCATCGTCCTGTATTTTTTGACGGGGTTGAATCATATCAAAGAATTGGTTGATTCGCCGGAACTGCCCGCGCCGGTGTCCGATTTGAAGGCCTGCATGATCAAGGGCCGGGAACGCTCCGACGTGAAGGCGGCGCGCGCCGCGGTGGAGGCGGCAAAACAGAATGTGATTTTTGCCCGGTCGGGCATCTTTCCCACGCTCATGCTGGACACCAATCTATACACCAAGCGGGTGGGCTATCAATCTGATACGGACTGGGACATGACGATGACGTTCAACGTCCCGCTGTTTGAGTGGATCCGGGTGTCGGGGGCCATGCGCGAGGCGTACGCGAAACTCCGGATTGCCGAGTACGAACGTTCCCGTGTCGAGCGGCTGGTAGAGGCCGAAGTGCGGTCCGCCTACGAAGAATTCCGGCTCTCGTCCGCGGCGGCGGAGGCGTTTCGTGAAGCCGAAGAGGCGGCGGACAAGAATTTTGAAATCCAGACCAAGGAATATCGTTTGAATCTGGTCAACAATCTGGACGTACTGGCGGCGCTGCAGGAACTGGAGACGGTGCGGCGCGATTATCTGAAGGCGCGCTATCAAGCTAAGCGCGACTGGAACCGCCTGAAAGTGGCGGTGGGGGATATCCAATGAGCCTTTCGACGATGTCCATCCGCAATCCCGTTTTTGCATGGATGCTGATGATCGCGCTCATCCTGTTTGGTGCGATTTCCTTCTCCCGCATGGGAGTGAGCGAACTGCCGGATGTGGATTTTCCCGTGGTGAATGTGGCGGTGGACTGGGAAGGGGCCGCACCGGAGGTTATGGAAACGGACGTCGTGGATGTGATCGAGGATGTGGTTATGGGGATCGCCGGGATCCGCGAGGTTTCCTCCTCCACCCGCCAGGGCTCGGCCGCCATCACCATCGAATTCGATTTAGACCGGGACATCGACGTGGCCCTGCAGGAAGTCCAGACAAAGATCTCGCAGGCCCAGCAGAAACTGCCCAAGGAGATTGATCCGCCTGTCTGCACCAAGGTCAATCCGGAAGACTTTCCGATCATGTATCTGGGACTCTCCGGCGACCGCCCCCTGCGGGACCTGATGACCTATGTCCAGAATCATTTGAAGGAGCGTTTCCAGACGATCGGAGGCGTTGGGGAAATATTTCTGGGCGGATTTTTGGAGCGCAACCTGCGGGTGTGGCTCGATGCCGACAAATTGGAGAAGTACCAGATTACGATCGAGGATGTGATCCAGGCCATCAAATCCGAACACGTGGAAATGCCGGCCGGCCGCATCGAAACCAAGGTCAAGGAGTACAACGTCCGCGCGATGGGGGAGGCGCGGACGCCGGAGGAATTTGCCGATCTCCTCATTTCCCGGCGCGGCGGGACGCCGGTCTATCGCCCGATTTACCTCAAGGACGTTGCGGCGATCGAAGACGGGCTTGCTGATGAACGCAAGATATGCCGCATCTTTGGAAAGCGCGCGGTGGGGCTGGGGATCAAGAAACAGAGGGGCGCCAACGCGGTGGCGGTGGCCAGAAAAGTCAAGGAGCGGCTGAAGGAGATTCAGAAGGAACTGCCCAAGGGGATGGAACTGGACATCAATTTTGACAGCACGCGGTTCATCGAGGATTCCATCGGGGAATTGAATTTCATGCTGGTTGTTTCCGCGATTCTTACCTCGATTGTCTGCTGGATCTTTCTGGGATCGTGGAGCACGACGCTGAACATTCTGCTGGCCATCCCCACGTCCATCGTCGGTACGTTCATTGTCTTATATTTCATGGGGTTCACGCTCAACACGTTCACGGTATTGGGCCTGACACTGGTGATCGGTATTGTGGTCGACGACGCCATCATGGTGCTTGAAAACATCGTACGCCACCGCGAGGCCGGCGAGGCCAAGGTGCAGGCGGCGCTGACCGGCTCCCGCGAAATCACGTTTGCCGCGATGGCCGCGACGATGGCCATCATCGCGATCTTTCTGCCCGTGGCGTTCATGCAGGGGATCATCGGAAAATTTTTCTACCAATTCGGCGTGACGATCACCGTGGCCACGGCTCTGTCGCTGATCGAGGCTCTGACGTTTGCCCCCATGCGCTGTGCCCAATTTCTGGAGGTGGGGCATCGCAAGACGTTCTTTGGGCGGGCTGTCGAGAATTCGTTCAGCGGATTGAAGCGTCTGTACGGTTGGATCCTCCGCGGGGCCCTGCGCGTGCGGTGGCTGGTCTTGGTAATTGCTGTAGTTATTTTTGCCGCGTCCCTGACCGTTCCCAAACATCTGCGCAAGGAACTGGTGCCCCAGCAGGATCAGGGCATGTTTATGATGCGTCTGCAGACGCCCGTCGGCTCGTCCATCGATTACACCAGCGAAAAGTTCAAGGAGGTGGAGACCGTGGTAACCGCGCAGGCGGAGACGAGGCGCTACATCGCGATCATCGGCGGATTCACAGGGGGGGAAGTCAACGCGGGAATCATGTTTGTCACGCTCAAACAGCCCAAGGAACGTCCGGTTCCGCCGGGAAAAAGACGGCGCCTCTCCCAGCAGGACGTCATGAACGCCGTGCGGGAAAAACTTTCGAAAATCCCGGATCTCAAGGTGAGCATGCAGGACCTCTCCACGCGCGGCATGACCGCGCACCGCGGATATCCCATCGAATTCACCATCCGTGGGCACGACTGGGACAAGCTGGCGGGGTTTGCCGAGAGGATCATGGACCGGATGAAAAAGTCCGATTTGATGACGGACGTGGATACGGACTATCTGGTGGGGATGCCGGAGATCAGGGTGTTTCCGGACCGCCAAAAGGAGACCGACCGCGGCGTGAGCAGTGCGGTCGTCAGCAACACGATCAACGCCCTGATCGGAGGCGAGCGCGTGGGCAAGTACACCGCCGAAGGGCGGCGCTACGACGTGCGCGTCCGGCTGTTGGCCGGCGGGAGGGACCGGCCGGAGGACATCAAGAAACTCTTTGTGTGGAACAACCGCGGGGAAATGGTCCAACTCTCAGATGTTGTCAAAATGGAGGAAAAGCCCAGCCTGCTGACCATCACGCGGCGCGGGCGGGAGCGGGCCATCGGGGTATTTGCCAACGTCGCCCAGGGAAAATCCCAGGCCGCGGCGATCGATCGGGTGAGCCAGATCGCCAAAGAAATCCTGCCAGAGGGATATCGCATCGTGCTATCGGGCAGTGCCCAGACATTCAAAGAATCGTTTGACAGCTTGAAATTTGCCCTGTGGCTGGGGATCATTGTGGCCTACATGGTGCTGGCGTCGCAGTTCAACAGCTATTTGCATCCCCTCATCGTCCTGTTGGCCCTGCCCTTCAGTGTATCGGGGGCGCTGGCGGCGCTGTGGCTGGGCAATTATTCGCTCAACATGTACAGCATGATCGGTTTAATATTATTGATGGGGATCGTGAAGAAGAATTCCATTTTGC
>CAZGMX010000083.1:9277-11852 GCA_964526865.1 uncultured Actinomycetota bacterium
GCTGGTGGACTTTACCAATCAGGTGCGCGCGGGCGGAAAAAACGTGCACGACGCCCTGCTGGAGGCCTGTCCCATCCGTCTGCGGCCGATTTTGATGACATCGACGGCGACTATTACGGCGGCCATTCCGCCGGCGCTGGCCATCGGGCCGGGGGCGGAGACGCGCGTACCCATGGCGTTTGCCATCATCGGCGGAGTCCTTCTGTCCACCCTGTTGACCCTCTTTGTCGTGCCCTGCGCGTACAGCATCGCGGCCCCCCTGGAACGCAGGCATCCCAAGGTTCTGATGCCGGAAGAGCCCGTTTCTCCCGCTCCGGGAACCCTTCAATGAACAGTGGCAGATGGGATGATCTCCTCGCATCGCCGGTCTTCGCGGCGCACCCTTTCGGCGCCTCGGGTCGTGGAACCTCGGCCATAATTGCCGCCGTATCCACTCCCCATGCGGCGCTCGAAAGGTTCCCGCGTCTCTCTCGACAGGCGTGCTCAGAGATCATCCCACCTGCTACCACCGTTAACTGAATAATTACCATGCCCCGGTGAAATAAATAGTGTCCGCGCTTTTTTTAAATTATAATTCAACCATTCGGCGGTGCGGGTCATCCCCGGGCGAGGAGGGGGCTGAATGGAGTCTTTTTCAATAAACAAGTTGTTGATTTGGGATTATGATTTCAAGGACGGGTGCGACACCGAGGAATTCAGGATATGGTATGTCTCGAGAGTTTTGTGTCATGGGACAAAAAAGGATATCCGCAGCCTGGGAATGGATACAATCCGGCATTATTTTCCCCGCCTCAATCTGCCGGCGGGCATAAGAAAATTTTGGACATGGTATTTTGACTACGCGCATATTGACTAACTTTCAGGAAGCATTGATCCGGGAGATGTCCGGCTCTCCTTGTCCGTGGAGGCGCGGCGGACATTCAACACCTTTGTGGAGATCATCGTCACGTCCGCGGACGGGGAAAACGTCATGCTGCACTTTGCGCAGGACAGCCCGTACAGGATCAAGCCGGTTGTTTTCAATCAGGAGTACGGTGTTTTTATGGACAACCTTTTGGATTTGTCGTGCAACAAGTTTTCCGCGCTTTTTGACCGGCATGACATGAAGGACTTTGTTGACATCTATTTTATCGACAAGGAAATAATGCGGTTTGAGGAAGTGTATCAACACGCCAGAAAGAAGCATGTCGGAATGGAGGATTACTGGTTGAGCCAGGCGCTGAGATATGTCAATGACTTGAGCATCCTGCCCAGAATGATCAAACCGGTTGATTTGGAAGAAATGCGGGATTTTTTTAACAAGAAGATCTCATCCCTTATGTCGGGTTTGTAATTTCTGCCCAGGTACCCGGCCCCAATGTCCCTATGAAATCCGCGCTGAAAAAAGATTTTCATTATGATTTTCCCGCGTCCCGCAAGGTCTATGTGCCGGGAAAAATTCATCCCGGTATCCGCGTCCCTGTCAGAGAAATTTCCCTGACCCCGACGCGCCGGGCCGGTGGGATCCGGGTCCGCAATGAGCCTGTCCGTGTCTATGACACCAGCGGGATGTTCAGCGACCCGAAATACAAAATTGATTTGGCCCAGGGATTGCCGCATGTGCGATCGTCGTGGGTCAGCGGCCGCGCAAAGGCCGGAAAAAATTTGACTCAGATGCACTATGCCCGCCGCGGCATCATCACCCAAGAGATGGAGTACGCCGCGATCCGGGAAGATTGCCCGCCGGAGTTTGTGCGGGATGAAGTGGCGCGCGGCAGGGCGATCATTCCCGCAAACATCAATCATCCGGAACTGGAGCCGATGATCATCGGCCGGAATTTTCTGGTCAAGATCAACGCCAATATTGGCAGCAGTTCCGTGGCGTCCACCATCGAGGAGGAAGTGGAAAAGATGGTTTGGGCGGTGCGATGGGGTGCGGATACCGTGATGGACCTGTCCACCAGTTCCCGCATCCACGAGACGCGCGAGTGGATCATCCGGAATTCTCCCGTGCCCGTGGGGACTGTCCCAATTTATCAGGCGCTGGAAAAGGTGGACGGTGTCGCAGAGGCCCTCACGTGGGAAATCTACCGGGACACGCTGGTCGAGCAGGCAAAACAAGGAGTGGATTTTTTTACGGTCCATGCGGGGGTTCTTTCCCGCTACATTGAACTGGCGGCCGGGCGCCTGACGGGAATTGTCTCGCGCGGCGGGGCGACGCACGCCAAGTGGTGTCTTGCCCACAAGCAGGAAAATTTTGCCTACGCCCATTTTGAAGAAATCTGCGAAATCATGAAGGCCTACGACATTGCTTTTTCGCTGGGGGACGGCCTGCGCCCCGGCAGTATCGCCGACGCCAACGACGAAGCCCAGTTTGCCGAACTCAAGACGCTGGGGGAGCTGACCCGGACCGCGTGGAAACATGGGGTTCAGGTGATGATCGAAGGTCCCGGCCATGTCCCCATGGACAAGATCCAAGCCAACATGAAGAAGCAGCTTCGGGACTGCCGGGAGGCGCCGTTTTACACCCTGGGGCCGCTCACCACCGACATCGCCCCGGGCTACGACCACATCACGTCGGCCATCGGCGCGGCGA
>CAZGMX010000084.1:0-1717 GCA_964526865.1 uncultured Actinomycetota bacterium
CGGTGTCGTTGGTACTCCGGTCTCCGTCCACCGAAATCCGGTTGTAGGTTTTTTCCACGGAGGATTTGAGCGCCGTCTTCAGCCACCGCGAATCGATCCGTGCATCGGTCGTGATAAAGCACAGCATCGTGGCCATGTCGGGATAGATCATGCCAGAGCCCTTGCACATCGCCCCCAGGGTCACCCAAACCCCGCCCACCGGAATCGAGACGGCAATCTGCTTGATCTTTGTGTCCGTCGTCATAATGGCTTCGGCCGCCGCGTTGAACCCGTGTGTGCTGATTTTTTTTGCCAGTTTCCGGATGCCGTCAAAAATATTTTTTTCAGGAGGGATCCGCCCGATGATCCCCGTGGAACACACGGCCACTTCCATGGGATTGGAGACATTCAAACAGTCCGCCGTCGTCTGGGCCATCCGCTGGGCAATCGCCATCCCCTGCCTGCCTGTACAACAGTTGGCGTTGCCGCTGTTGGCAACAATGGCCCGAAGCACCCCGCCCTTCAGATGCCTTCGTGAAAGCTTGACGGGGGCCGCCTGCACCTTGTTGTTGGTGAACACCGCGGCAGCATTGGCCGGTTTCTGGGAATAGATCAGCGCCAAATCCTTTTTGCGGCGGTATTTCACTCCGCAGTACAGCCCGCCCGCCAAAAATCCTTTGGGCGCCGTCACGCCCCCGGCCACAATCTTCACCCCGCCTTCCCGCCGTACCCGAGCCATGATCACAGTCCCTCCGTCTCCTCAAAATCCTCCATCAGATTCATGTTCTGCACGGCTTGACCCGCCGCTCCCTTGACCAGATTGTCGATGGCCGTCACCACAATGGCCGTCCTTGTCCGCGAATCCACCTGAATCCCAACGTCACAATAATTCTGATGCTGCACAAATTTGAGTTCGGGCATTTTGCCCTCCGGACAGACCCGCACAAAAGGCTCGTCCTGATAAGCCTCCTGCAGGATCTCGAGGCAGTCCCGTGTGTCAACCCTTTTGGACAGCCTCAGATAGATCGTCGATAAAATCCCCCGGCTCACGGGCAGCAGGTGCGCCGTAAAAACCACCTGCACGTCTTTTCCCGCCGCCACGCTCAATTCCTGCTCAATCTCCGGCGTATGCTGGTGGGCTGCGACCTTGTACGCTTTGAACGATTCATTCACCTCGCAAAAATGGAGATCCGGGCTCGCGCTTCGGCCAGCGCCGGATGCGCCGCTTTTCGAATCCACAATGATGGGACCGGCCTGCAGAAGTTTTTTCTTAAACATTGGCAGAGTCCCCAGCAAAACGCTCGTGGGATAACAGCCGGGATTGGCCACCAAACGCGCCTTCCGGATTTTTTCCCGGTAGGCCTCGGGCAGCCCATAGACGGAGGTCTTCAATAATTCCGCATCGTGATGCTCCCAGCCATACCACTGTTTATAGAGTTTGGAATCCTTGAGCCTGAAGTCCGCCGACAGGTCCACCACCTTGACGCCGTGGGACAGAAAGTCCCCCGCAAGTTTTACCGCCGCCTGATGCGGCAGGGCCAGAAAGACAAACGAAGCCTTTTGGGTGACGGCCTTGACATCCAGCCCGATAAATTTGTGATCCGCCCACTTGCGAAAATAGGGAAACTGTTCGCCCAGAGACTCCCGGGCCATGCTCTGTGAACAAAGCGCGGCCACTTCCACCTGCGGATGACGACACAAAATCTTCGTCAATTCCTGGCCGGAATATCCCGTCGCC
>CAZGMX010000084.1:1727-11817 GCA_964526865.1 uncultured Actinomycetota bacterium
TTTTCCATGCGACTGCACTCCTATGATCTCTCTCCGGCTGCATCTTCCCTGCACCAAAGAAAAAAGCAGAGTCCAGCAAGCCTCTGCTTTTCAACCTCTGCGTTCACCTGTCCAAAAAAATCATCAACGCTTCGAATACTGGAATCGTTTTCTCGCTCCCTTTTGTCCGTACTTCTTTCGCTCTTTGGCACGGGGGTCGCGTCTCAGGAGCAGGGCCTTCTTCAAGACCGGTCTCATGCCGGCATCGACAAGCAACAAGGCCCTGGAAATTCCCAGCCGCAGGGCGCCCGCCTGTCCCGCGTTGCCGCCGCCCTCGACATTGGCAATGATGTCAAATTTCGATGTCGTGCTGGTCAATTCCAAGGGCTGCGCGATGATCTTTCTCAAGGACGGCCGGGTGAAATATTTTTCTATCGGTTGATCGTTAACCACAATGCGTCCGGATCCCTCCAGCAGACGCACACGGGCTCTGGCCTTCTTGCGGCGTCCCGTTGCACGTAAACCTATCGTTTGAATGGGCATGTCAATTTCCCTTTTTCTTTTCCTTTGGGGCGGCGATGACGATGGGTTTTGGCCCCTGCGCCGCGTGGGGGTGATCAGGGCCCGGATACACCTTTAATTTCGTCAGCAATTTATCCGAGAGCTTGTTGTCCGGCAGCATCCGCTTCACCGCCATCAGGACCACCTTTTCCGGGCTTTTTTTCAGCATCGCGTCGAACGTCACGTGCCGCAGACCGCCGGGATAGCCGGTGAAATACTGGTACATCTTTTGGTCCTTTTTTGCCCCCGTAAGAACCAAGTGTTGGGCATTCACCACAATGACAAAATCTCCCGTATCCATGTGGGGACTAAACGACGGCCTGTGCTTGCCGCGCAGCATGAGGGATATCTGGGTTGCCAGTCTCCCCAACGGCGCGCTGGCCGCGTCCACGACCACCCACTCGGGCTTGATTTCACCAGGTTTTGGAATATATGTTTTCATCGTTATGAGCCAAGAAAGACGGTGATTATATGCGGAAAGAAAAAATGTGTCAAATATTTTGTGAGTGTCTAGGTAATGCTTCAGTCAACAGGGGCAAGGGGTATTGTTCTTGAGCGGGCTCGCGCAGGCGCGCGGAGCTTGGTTTGGCCCGGCGTGTTTTATGCCGGGACAATCCGCGCGCCGAGCGGCAGCGGGCGTTCGCCGCAGGAGCGAACGAACCGCGTCCCGAAAAAATAATACCCCTTGCCCCCGTAACATATCACAATAAGCAAAGTACCCCTGTTCACTGAAGGGTTACGTGTCTAGCCAGGTTGCTACGCGGCTTGCTCCTGCAAGTCCTGCGAACGGGTGTCTAAAACGTTTCCGGATGGGGTCAGGCACACGTCCCCGTTGGCCAGCATGCTCGTCAGCAGTCTCGATAAACGGGCCGACAGTTCCGATGCGGAATGACTGTCTCCCTGATCTCTCATATTCTGCAGTGAAGCCAGGATAAACACCACGGCGGACTGAGAGTCCTCATCAAAAGAACCGACAAGCAATTGCCTGCTCCGTTCTCCCAAACTATAAATATCCTCCACCCTTCTCGCCGCCGTCTCCCGGCTCACCAGCGCCGTGTATTTTAACGCCGCCGGCAAATAATCCCCTATCCAGGTCTGCTCCAAGACCATCGACAGAAGATTTCTTGACAGCCGCGGGTCTGCCAGGAGGTTGTTCACCATCTCCTGAACCCCGGCAGAATCCACCTGCCTCATGTGCGCCGTCGCAACCATGATAAACCGGGACAACTGCCGTATCTCCTCCAACCCTTCCGGCGAAGAACATTTCGCCAAATCACTGCTATAGGCCAACACGATATCGATCAATGCCATGACCATCTGTCTGAACGTCTGCCGTGCCTGCATTTGCACGGCCGGTCTCACATCGTTCATGTCATTCAAGAAAACCCAAAGCACTTCATTTTGCAAGCCGGGGGGAAGCGCGGCAAAAAACCTCACCAGTTCTTCGACCCGGCCCCCCTGCCTGTCCACCCATTCCTCCCGCTGGAGGAAAGACATTTTTTTCGCCGCGCCAAGCTTGATATCTTTCAACATCGCCGCCACAAGCTCCGCCGCCTTGTTCGGGTATCGCGCGCTGTCTGCGCGGGCTTTTTCCCTGGCCCGTTCGCCCGCTTCGAAGACATTCGTTAGAACCTGCCCTGCTCTGCGCAGCTGCCGTTCACCATCCACATCCCTCTGGGTGCGTTTCTCCTTTTTCCACAGCTGGCACCAGGGCGTATCATCCTCCTGCCATCCGAGGACCGCCCTCAGCCAGCGCTTTTGCACCATGATATCGGCCTTATTGATCATCTGCTCCAGAATTCTAAAACCGTCCCTCTCATCCTGGATGGCATACACGGCCAGTTCCCAGGCGCGATTGTTATCCTGAATGATTTCCTCGGCATACCGTTCGCTGACCTCGGAAACCGACATGGCCTGGGCATGGTCTTGCTGGGTGGGATCGGCATAGTGGAGCAGACCGGGAAATTCCACTTTTGCGTTCCGGATCCGCAGACGGGTGTATCCGTATCTTGCGTCCGACTGAGAGAGATCCGCCAGCCGCTGGATCGTCACGCGGATATCCTGCTGCAAATCGTCCAGCAACGCCGTTCTTTCTCCCTCCGTCATCCGCATAAACTTGCCCAAGGGATGGCGGTACTCCTGAATTCTTGTCGTAAAATGGGCGACACCGGCCGCGATGGTCCTCACGGCTTCCAGGCGGGGCTCCAGGGCAGGATCTTGAGGATCCGCGATTCTTGAGGCATCCATCATTTGCTTCTCATCAAAAACAAATTCGTCCTTTGCCGTCGCCAGATACGGCTCCACCCCATCCGGATTCTTGATCATCTTCAGCATGATCATCTTTTTGAGCAGCGCGTTCATTGCGCGCCGCAAGGCGCTCAAATCAGATTCCAACTCTTGGGGCGGCTCTCCCTCTTTCATGGATCCCACCGCGGCCAGCGCGGATTGCAGGAAGTTGTTCAGCCAGTGGCGCATCGTCGTCATGGTGTGGTGCGCCGTTTGGCCGACATCCACGGCCACGCGCGCATCTTGATCGCACAGGGAGCGATCGACGCGCCGTAAAAAGAAGCGGATGTGTTCGTCGGACCAAGTGTTTTGGACAACTCCCATCAACCGTGGAAACACCGCGCTGAAAAACTCTGCCTTGTGACAGAGGGCCAATCCTTCCGTTCGGAGCATCCGGATCGCCTCTGCGGGGATATCCGGATACAGGACCGCCGCATTATTCGCGATAAACTCCACGATTTTGTCCAGGAGTGCCGCATCCATCCGGCCGTGAGCCTGAGCGAATCGAAGCAGTTCGGTGAATGGCCGTTTGCCGTTCACCGGCGTCTCAACGCTTTCATATTCGCGGATGGAGTCGTCGAGCGTATTTTCTATCCAGGCATCGGCGATTTCTCCTGCGATGGTGAACACCTCGCTCAACGGCTTGCGCAGTTCGTCTTGAGAGACACGCCCCTCAAACAGCCTGTCCCGCGCAATCATCCGGTGCCGGTATTCATGCGCAAGAACCGCCCGCAGGATTTGGGGATTTGCCGCCGCACGTTCCAGGACAGAGGAGGACACTTCGATCACCAAATCGCTCGTATTGTCGGGATGCATCCCGTGGATTGCGCCCGCGGGACCGTCTCCTTCGTGGATTTCAAAGAAAACAGCGTCCGAACGGTCAACCGCCAGCCGGTAGCGCACCGAGGCATCCGACCACATAAGCTGCAGCCTCTGCCAGGAATTTTTCATGGGGAGCGATGGATCATCGCGGACACCGCCGTCTTCGATCGTCACCTTTGCCACAACCCGTCTGGGAACGGCCGCCCCAACCATCGCCGGGTGCCGATGTGCGGAACGCCGCGGGCCGGATGTAACGGGCCGGCCTGCGTCTTCCAGGACCTTTCGGACTGTATCGACGGACAATGCATTGGCCCCGAGACGGACGGCAAGGCACCGGAGGGCATCTTTCTTAGGATCATCTCGTCCGGTAAAGATTTCGGAAGAATCCAGGTGGGACGCCGTGAGATCCAACAAGGCGTCCATGGCATCATCGTTTTGCAAAATTCCATCATCCACATTCAACATCGATCGAAGAATCTCCCTGCCACGCGCCTCAAAACATTCCAGGACCTCCTGCAGGGCCACTTCCCGCATTCCGAGCTTCAAACAGAGAGTACGCCAATCCTTGCCCTCCACAAGCCGTGGTTTCCGGGTTATGATGGCTTGTATTTGGTCTCTCCAATTTTCCTCGGAAAAAGCCGCCACCCCCTCCTGGGCCAGTCTCTCCCTGCCCAAGGCAATACAAATGACGTCGAGAACATCTTTCATTTGCATCTCGCCCGTGTCCAGCCCCATGCACGTTTCAAAAACAAGTTTCGATCCGCGAAATCCCCGGGCAATCATCCACTGCCAGACGTACCCATCCCTTTTTGACATGAACTCAACCAATTGTTTTTCATCGGCAAAATCGCTTACCTTTCGGTCGGTGCGAAGGTTTCTCAATATCTCCCTCTTCTGCCTGTCATAGACCTGCGTTCTCCTTTCCTCGTTGTATCCCTTCAACAGCATCGCCCGGGAAACTCTCGCCTGCGCATTGGTCACGGGGAGCCGCTGGTCAAATTGCTGCCTTCTCCTTGCCGCTTCTTCCAATATTTGTTGACACGCCGTTTGGTCCCTCTTTTTTTTGTCTGCCGCGGCGAGGCACTCCTGGTACTCCCTGCGCACGGCAATGAGGGCATTGATTTCATTTTCAAAATTTCTGCCGCAATCCTCCTCTTCCAGACACACCACATTCCCCGTCGCAATTCTCTTTCCAAAACTCTCTATCTCGTTTTGGCCTACACACATTTTTTTCCTCCCCAGCATCACAATCCTTTCAAAATCTTCCGGCTTTTGCCGCGCGAGCAAATCCGCGACCGTCGGCAGTTCCCCCGGCGTTTGGGGTTTGGGCAGGCCGTGTGGATATTCCACCCATTTGCCATCCTCCTTATAACGAAACCGCACATACTCAAAATCCCTAATATCCGGATCCTCCTGCTTTGCCCGCAGCGCACCGCGCACCTCATCGATACTCTTGGCTGTCTGCTGGCGCCCCTGAACCGGGCGCGTGGCATATCCTGCCCTGCGCTCTTCGTAATAGATGTGCTGATGGGAACCCATTTGTTCCGCCTTTTCCTCCGCCTCGTTTTGCATGGCGATTTCCGTCTGAAACACCTCGGGAATCAGGTTGCTTGTGAGCGTCTTCATCAGGGCAGCCGCCTTCTTCTTGATTTCGTTCGCATGTTTCCCTGTCTTACGGGCGACATTGGCGGCGATTTGATCCAGCAGGTCGTCGCGGATGACACAGCAGGGACCTTCCGCCGTCGTAAATACTGCGCTCTTTTCGTAACAGCCCCGAACTTCCAGTCCTGCCGCATTTTTTCGCACGTTTTCGTGATCGCCCAGTTTTCGAATGGTCGGAATTTGTTTCAACACCTCTTTGTTTGCCTCCCCTTCCAGGATGATTTTCCCGCGGACCAGATCGTGAAAATCCCGTAAGCCCCTGCCTTGTCTCGCATACCTTTCTAATTTGCTAAAAATACTAGGAACCCCCTTTACGTTGAACTTGTACTTGGCGTCGATCACAACTCCCGCCTGTCTCAGTTCTTCGATTTCCAGTCTGATCTGCTCCTCCAACAGCATGGGGTACAGAGATAAATCCTGATAGTCCACGCCGAATGTATCCCGAATGAGTTTTAAGACCATCTGGTTGTCTTCTTCCCTCAGCGTCTCAAACGCCTTTTGATCCATTTTTCCAGAAAAATCCGTCAATCCCAGCTCGAGCGCCAGCGCCTTACCCACCTCCGTGACGCGATTAAACCGGACCTCAGAGACATCCTCATCTTTAGCCTCGGCCATCTTTTTCATGGCCTGGAGATCGTGATACTTATAGACGACATACAGAATGAGCGTTTCGGCATCGTCTCCCGTCATTTTGAGGATGAGATTGATGAAATTGTGCGCGTAAAAATCCTTAAAATCCTTCCGTTTTTGATCGCCGATTTTCCTGGGCGGGATATACTCGATGGCATTCAACTGATCCAAATGGGACAGGCAGTCCCATACCGTTTGCGGAACATTGTCGAAGAGCGCCTGCAGGTGAGATTGGCCGGACTCGATTGCTTGCTTAATGCTCTGGGGTCTGACACGGAACAACAGCGCAGCCGCCACAAGATATGCCGGAACACGGACATTGACGGGATCCGCTATCAACGTCGCCATTTCAATGGCATCATCCATCAAATATCCCACCGCAATTTCCGATCCTTTCGGCCCATAGAACTGCCGGGCCAGTTCATAGGCATTGTAGATCAGATCCCTTTCCTCCGGTGTATTATAGAGATCGATAACATTCTTGAGTGTGTGCAGACGCATCCCCTGTCTTAGTTTCCGTTCTGAAATTCCATCCTCTAGAACCAGTGTCGCTACCCCCCGCAGAGAAGGCTCGTCCCCGCTCATGAGGGCAGAATAGAGACATCCTTCTGCCATCAAAGCGTCCACGGCTGAGGCAAGCACCGGTTGTTCCCGTTGAAGATCGACACGGGCTTTTTTGAACAATCCATTTTGGAGCAAAGCAGGCTCGTCCACCCGATGGATGTAGATTTCGGAGGGACTATTCCGGTCGCCTATCGACACCAATTCTCCACGCGCGGGACACAAGATATTGTTTTGCTCAAGTACCGTGCCGTATTCCCGTGTCACATACCCTGTTTCCAGGCCGCCGGGCGCGGTCAATTTTTGCACTTCGGCAATGTGCCCATTACGTTCCAACTCTTGCACCATATCGGCTCTTGCGTACCGGTACAGTCCCTGGTCCCCGGCAAGGACTCTGACCCATTCTCCGCTCTGCAAAAGACTGGGCAGGGCGACCAATTGTGCCGGAATAACAATGGTGCCGCCCGCACTGTTCGAGTAATAAACAACATGCGCATTGGCATTGCTCAATATGGGCTGCGCATCCTCACTCTGCATATAAAAAGGATTTCTATGGATGTCTCTAAATTCAACAATCGTTCCCTGGTCTAAAAGCGCCTGAAGATCTCTTCGCAGAAACCATGCATTGGGATTTGGGTTGACGGGATTTGCAAGCAGGCCGACAAGTTCGCTCTGAGATTCCCGCGCAAGCCGTTCCATAGCGCTCCTCTCGATAATTCGCGGGCTTCCACTGCCATCAATCCAATGGTAAATTCCCTGCGCCTGCTCCATTGCCTGTAATCGTGCCGGGGAGACATACACCTCTTCGCAATGGTCCCTGCCTGCCGGCCACCGCAAAACCTCAAAGATCCTTCCGTCATTCAGGCGCTCAAAACAGTCTGTCGCCTCCATCCATTCTTCCAGCCCCTGATCAGTCTTATAGGGAAGCAACAAAGCGGCCTCTGAAAGCTGCGGCACATTCTCTGTCCAGACATACTTGTTCCCATGGATCCTGGTCAGCGTCTTGTCTTCTTCCGTCAATCGATGTAAAACGCCTGGCAGTTCCGCCCGCCTGGGATCATTTTCAGACAAATTCAAACGCTTGATCAGGTCGTCCTGGGTGTAGGGCCAAAACCGTTCCATATCCGTATTGATTTGAACCAAATACGACACTTGCTCTACCAGCGGCTTGCCGGCAACAACCCCGCTGATTCGACCATCCCGCTCCTGAAGATGAGCACAGACACTGCTCCCCAAATGCTGAAGGAATGTGTTGAACCCCTCTTCCTTACGCGCCCTTTCGCCGTCTCCCTTCAAATAAGCGCTATAGCCATCGCGCAGAGGGGTGAGAACATTGGTCTCCAAATACGGCCCCATCTGGGACAAAGGAATGTGGATACGATAAGGGTGGGATCTGTCGATGGCAGTATCCATTTCATTGACGACGTGAAGGATACAGCACATAGAGAATAACCTTGACCTGGATCCCGAGGGAATGTCTATATCCGTCAAAATTGACAGCGGCGCGCGATGATGCCTCACGAGCCAGCGCTCTTCGCGCGTCACATGAATCGGTGTCTCATCGGCATTCTCGGAACGTTCGGCCAACATACGTTCAGCCTCCTGAGCCAACACCTCCAATTGGGCACGCTCTTGTATTGTCAACTTCGTCAGCCTCCGAACCAGCCCCAGTGCCTCTTTCTGTTCTTTCCAGATATCATGGGAATAGCCCGACATCCGGCAAATTTCCAGTTCGTGTTCGTCAAAACGCAAAGGGGTTAAGCGCTCCGCCACAGCGCGCATCGCGTTTCCCACTCTCTCTGAATGCCATGCCAGGACCGGCGTAGGAGACAATTCCAAACGCTCGTTTCCTTCTAATCCCTGATCCGGAATCTTCCAACGCTTGAGTTTGGACGGCCAAATCCATTTCTTGAGCCGCTCTCCGATGGGTTCCGCAATCGACAGCCATAAAATTATGGTGAACATCGCTACGCCCAGTGCGATGACGGTCTTGCCAAACACTCCCTGCGAATTAAATTCCGCCGATAACCGGTGCGCCGCACTCTGCCACCATCCCGGTTCTTTCTGCGCCGCATGCAGCATCCCTGGGATTGCCGCCAACAACCCTGCAGCAATCCCTGCGAGACGTCCTGCGGCAACTCTCGCCTGCACGTTACTTCCCCCGTTTGCCTGCGCCGCCCTCACCCGCTTGACGCGGCTCAGAGACAACTGCGCCTCTTCGAATTCTTTCCTTCTTGCCTCCGATTTGGCCGCGGAAATTGGAGCCAGGCACACGGCGATTGCTTCGGTGTCTTCGGGGTTTTCACGCCCCTGGGCGCGGGACCATCCATAGGGGCCGGGCATCACGATAAGACTGGCGCAGACGGCCAGCGCCACGGTCCTGTGTGTAAAACGCCAAATAGAATTTTTCTGGCTGCGCCTCATAGCGCCGACTCCAATGCCTGTTTTGCCCCCGTTCCCGCCACCGACTCCACGTGGGATTTTGGGGCCAGGTGGTCGGAGCAGTGAAACACGGAGCAGTAAACTGCGCCTTGACAGAAAATGAACCCGGCACACAAGATGATCGCAAAATATTTTCCAAATATTCGCATGCGTACCCCTTGTTGAGAACATACACGCCGTTCACATTGTTGCGCGAAAGCACTGCGTGTACGTGCCACCAAAAAGCGCGTAACGTCTGTTCCATCAGTATTTTAACTTAGATTTTACCCTTTGTCAAGGGCGCGGGAAGATGTCGGGCTATAACTTATTGACCAGCAATTACTTGGATGGGATAACAAATTTGGAGGGATCGTCGTAGAAAACCTTCATCAGACAAAGACCATGCGGGGCAGCAGAAAACCCCGCTGAACACCTGTCTTTTTTCTCAAACGTCGCCGCAACGCTTTCCGGCTTGCGCTTTCCCTGACCGATCTCAAGGAGTGTTCCGATCATACTGCGGACCATCCGGTACAAAAAGGAGTCTCCCACAATATCAAAAAATATTTTGGAATCTTCTTTTGTGATGGTGAGCAAATGGATTGTCTTGGCGGGATTCTCCGGCTCGATCCCGGAATTCACTCCAAAAGAACTGAAGTCGTGCGTGCCCACCATCGATTTCGCCGCGGACTCCATGGCGGACATCCTCAGGGGATCGCGGATGTGCAAGAAATATTTTCTTTCCAGAGCCGGCGGCAGATCGCGCCGGATGACACCGTAGCGGTACCACTTCCCCTTTGCGTCGTGGCGGGCATGAAATTCCTCCGGCTTCTCCTCGATGTGCAGGACCGCGATGTCTTCGGGTAGAATTTGAGACAGGGACGCATGCAGGCGGGCAATCGAAAAATCACAATCCGTCTTAAAACTGGCGGTTTGTCCGCGGGCGTGAACGCCGGCATCTGTGCGGCTCGCGGCAAAGAGTTTTACGGGCACGTGTGTGACGGCCTCCAGCGCCTTCTGAATCTCCGCCTCAACGGTGCGGTAGCCGGCCTGGGCCTGCCAGCCTCTGAAATCCGTTCCGTCGTACTCTATGGTGAGGGCCAGATTGCGGGACATAGGATATGGACACAGAGTCTTAGATTATGAACTCTACAGCACAGAAGTCTCTTCG
>CAZGMX010000085.1:0-11547 GCA_964526865.1 uncultured Actinomycetota bacterium
GGGCATCAACGGAGACTGGAATTGGCCCGGGCGCTTGCGACTGCTCCCCGGGTGCTTCTCCTGGATGAGCCGGCGGCCGGTATGAATCCCCAGGAAAAGAAGGAACTTCTGGCGCTGATCCAAAGCGTCCGCGGCCAGGGGGTCACGATATTGCTGATCGAGCACGACATGAATTTTGTGATGCCGGTGTCGGATTGGGTGGTGGTGCTGGACTATGGTGAATTGATTGCCCAGGGACCGCCCGCGCAGGTGCAGAACGATCCGGCCGTTATCGAGGCCTATTTGGGAGAGGGGTATATCAAACATGCTTGAAGTCCGCGGTCTCACGGCTGGATATGGTCCCATTCGCGTTCTCAAGGGCGTGAGCTTGGAGGTTGGGCAGGGCAAGATTGTCTGCGTGATCGGCGCCAATGGCGCCGGAAAGACCACACTGCTCATGAGTGTGTGCGGCGTAGTGCGGTCCACAGGGGGAGAGGTGCTGTTGGATGGCCGGGACATCCGTTTGTGGGCGCCCGAAAAGATTGTGGGGGCAGGCGTAGTTCAGGTGCCCGAGGGCCGCAGAATATTTACGTATTTGACGGTGAAGGAAAATTTGGAGATGGGGGCGTTCTGCCTGGGTCCCCATCACGATGCGGCCGCGGAAATGAAAAATGTTTTTGGCATATTCCCTTTGCTTGAAGAGCGCAAGGATCAGATGGCGGGGACGTTGAGCGGGGGGGAACAGCAGATGCTGGCCATCGGCAGGGCATTGATGTCCAAGCCTCGCGTGCTGCTCCTGGATGAGCCTTCGCTGGGACTGGCCCCCAAGATGGTGGAGACCGTTTTTTCCGTGATCCGGACGATCAATGAACAGGGTGTGACGATTGTCTTGGTGGAGCAAAATGCCTTTATGGCATTGCGGTTGGCGCATTATGGATATGTCCTGGAGACGGGGAAAATTGTTTTGTCGGATCGCGCGGATCGGCTGTTGAATAATCCTCTTGTCCGCAAGGCCTATCTGGGCGAGGGGTAAGAATCTGCTGCTGTTTTCGATTGATTTTCGCCCGTCGTTCATCTCTTCTTGTAATCGTTTACCACACCTGCTTTTTTCCTCCTCGTGATGATGTTTGTTGCCCCCTTTTGAGCAGGGTGCCTGCGAATTGTATAACACGTCGTTGCGTAGAGCCTATCGGCTTTCGTCATTGCGAGCCCGGCGGATTTCATGCCGGGAGAAGCAATCTCGTCGTAACTCATTAATGCTACGAGATCGCCACGTCGGCCTTCTGCCTCCTCGCGATGACAAATTGACTTTTTCAGCAGACTGCTAATCCCGCCGAGACCGCCACGTCGGCCTTCTGCCTCCTCGCGATGACAAATTGACTTTTTCAGCAGACTGCTAATCCCGCCGAGACCGCCACGACGCTACGCGTCTCGCAATGACGGTATCTCCCGTGCCTCGCAATGGCATGCGACCCACTTGGCACGGCGTTTGCTCTATGAGTCTTCCCTGGAATAGAGAGGAGGGGAGATTTATATGAAAAAAAGATTGCGTGTGCGGATATTGTTTTTTGCCGCGGCCGGGATTTTGTGGGCTGTGCCTGCCTTTGCTGAAGGGGCAAAGATCGATGCCGGCGATACAGCTTTTATGCTCATTTCCACGGCCTTTGTGATGCTGATGACACCGGGATTGGCCTTTTTTTACGGGGGCATGGTTCGCAGTAAAAATGTTTTGGCCATGCTCATGCAAAGTTTCATTGCCGTGGCCCTCATCAGTGTCCAATGGGTACTCTGGGGATATTCCCTGAGTTTTGGCCCGGACGTACACGGATGGATCGGAAATTTATCGTGGTTTGGACTGCAGGGGGTCGGCCTGGAGCCCAATCCGGATTATGCGGCCACGATTCCGCACCAGTTGTTTATGATCTATCAGGCGATGTTTGCCATCATCACGCCGGCGTTGATCACGGGCGCCGTTGCGGACCGGATGAAATTCAGCACCTATCTGGTCTTTTTGCTGGCATGGGCAACGCTTGTCTATGATCCCATTGCCCACTGGGTGTGGGGCACGGGAGGATGGCTGAGAAAAATGGGAGCGTTGGATTTTGCGGGCGGGACGGTCGTGCACATCTCGTCGGGAATTTCGGCGCTGGTGGCCGCGATGTTTATCGGCCGGAGGCGTGGACATCCCCACGAGCCCATGCCGCCCCACAACCTTCCCTTTACCGTGCTGGGGGCGGGACTGCTGTGGTTCGGCTGGTTTGGTTTTAACGCGGGAAGCGCGTTGTCGGCCGGCGGTTTGGGGACGTCGGCATTTGTGACGACCAATACGGCCGCTGCGGCCGCCACCCTGGGCTGGATTTTCATGGATTGGATTTTTAGAAAAAAACCCACGGTCCTGGGAGCGGCCAGCGGCGCCGTGGCTGGGCTGGTTGTGATCACGCCCGCGGCGGGATTTGTGACGCCCATGGCCGCGCTCGTGCTGGGCGCTTTGGGCGGCGTGGTGTGTTTTTCCGCTGTCAATCTGCGTCCCAAGACAGGAATCGATGACGCGCTGGACGTTTTTGGAGTCCACGGAGTGGGCGGCACGCTGGGGGCCATTCTGACCGGTGTGTTTGCCTCCAAACTTGTCAATCCGGCCGGTGCGGACGGGTTTTTGTGCGGCAATCCAAAACAGCTTGGCGTGCAGTTGTTGGGTGTTGCCGCCGTGTGGGTCTATTCGATTGTGGTCACCTATCTGCTCTTGAAAATTCTGGACAAGGTGATGGGCCTGCGGGTGGAAACGGAAGAAGAGCAGACGGGATTGGACCAGGCACTGCACGGAGAGGCGGCCTATAACATGAGCACATACGCGGAATTTTAGAGAGGTGAGCCATGAAACTGGTGACGAGCATCATTCAACCATTCAAGCTGGAAGAGGTCAAAGAGGCCTTGCAGGACATCGGCGTCGTGGGGATGACGGTCAGTGAGGTCAGGGGATTTGGCAGGCAGAAAGGACACCGGGAGGTCTATCGTGGCAGTGAATACAGCGTGTCGTTTGTGCCGAAAATCCAAATTGAAATTGCCATCTCTGCGGAGTTGGTCGAACAGGTGATCAAGATCATTGTGGACAAGGCCCGCACGGGAAAGATCGGCGATGGGAAAATATTTGTTTGTGACCTGGAGGATGTGGTGCGGATCCGGACGGGGGAGCGGGGGGCGGGGGCGTTGTGAGGGATTAACATTTAGACAAGCGGCGCAAAGTTCAATAGAATAATCCCGGGAGGGAAATGCCGCCATGACCGAACCAAGCATCATTCTGGACGTTATTCAAAATAGAAGAAGCGTCCGGCACTATCAGGAAAAGGAACTCCCCCGCGAGGCATTGTTACAGATGGTGGACGCCGCACGCTACGCGCCGACGGCGCGTGCCGTGGAGCCATGGGAGTTTGTCGTCGTCACCCGCCCTGAAACACTCGTAAAGATTGCCGGCATTACGGACCACGGCAAGTTCATTGCCCAGGCCAGGGCCTGCATCCTGGTCTACTGCCAGGACACAAAATATTATTTGGAGGACGGCTGTGCCGCGACGCAGAACATTCTGTTGATGGCGGCCGCAATGGGCGTGGGATCCTGCTGGGTGGCGGGAGACAAGAAGCCCTATGGCGCGGCGCTGAGTGAGTTGTTGGGCGTACCCTCGTCGTGCAGACTGATCAGTTTGATTTCACTGGGATATCCCAAGGCGGCGGATGGTTTCAAGGTTGCCAACAGAAAGGGCGTCAAGGACATTGTTCACTGGGAGCGGTATTAAGAAATATAGAAAGGGAACCATGAAAGAGGAAGGACACTTGAGCGCGGAAATCAAGGCCAGGGTCAAGGGCCTGGTGCACGCGGTGGCCGGCGCAAATCCGGACAACGGTTTGATCGAGGAAATGCTCGAAACCATTCTGCGGCTGGCCGGGGAAAAGAACAACCGGGGGGATCTCAAACTGGTCAATTCCACGTTGAAAGAGATGCGGTACGCCTTCAACGTTTTTTCCCAGTACAAGGAAGTGCCCAAGGTGACGGCTTTTGGATCCGCCCGCATCGGTCCGGAAACGGCCGAATACAAGATGGCCAGAGAGTTTTCCCGCAAGATGGCCCAGCAGGGATTTATGATCATCACCGGGGCGGCAGGGGGCATCATGCGCGCGTGCAACGAGGGCGCGGGAATCGAAAAGAGTTTTGGCATCAACATCCGCCTGCCGTTCGAACAGAAGGCCAACGAGTTTATCGCCGCGGACAAGCTCATCAACTTCAAATATTTTTTTACCCGCAAACTGATTTTTGTGAAGGAATCGGACGCGATCGCCCTTTTTCCGGGCGGTTTCGGCACCCTGGACGAGGCCTTTGAATTGTTCACGCTGGTGCAGACGGGCAAGTCCAATCCCCGGCCCATTGTCCTGCTGGATGTGCCGGGCGGCGGCTATTGGGCGGCGTGGGAAAATTACATCCGCGATCATTGCATCAAAAAGGGACTGGTGTCTTCCACGGATCTTCACTTGTATTTTCTGACCCAGGACGTGGATGCCGCCGTGGAGGAAATCACGAGTTTTTACCGCGTCTATCACTCTTCGCGATATGTGGGAAAAAAAATGATCCTGCGCCTGAAGAAGGATGTCTCCGACCAGGCGCTGACCAAAATGAACAGGGAATTCAAGAGCATTCTGGCGGAGGGACAAATCGAGCGCACGAACCCCCTGTCGGACGAAGTGGAGGACAAGGACCATTTGTCTTTTCCGCGCCTGATGCTCACCTTCAATCACCGCGACTTTGGCCTCCTGCGGCAGTTGATCAATCACCTCAACGAAGTGGTGTGAAGGGGCTAGTCCGTGTCCTCGAAGCCATCAAAAAAAATTGAGGTGATTCCCAATCCCGCCCGGCGGCACAATTATGAGGTCTGTGTGGAATGCCCGGAGTTTACCTGCCTGTGTCCGCGCACCGGTCAGCCCGATTTTGCCGTCATCACGGTGCGCTACGTCCCGAGGGAGTTGTGCATCGAGTTGAAATCTCTGAAGCTCTATTTGTGGTCCTTTCGCAATGAGGGGATGTTTCACGAGACGGCTGTCAATCAGATTTTGGATGATCTGGCGGCGGCGGCCAAACCGCTGTGGATGCGGGTGGAAGGCGCGTTCAATGTCCGAGGCGGGCTTTACACCACGGTGAGCGCGGAGTACGGGAATCCAAATGTGTGCGATATTACCGGCGAGATCGCCGCGTCCGCCACTAAAGCGTCGGCGGACTCGCGATGACGGTATATCCTGCGAGATTGCCCGCCATTGGAGCGTCGGCGGACTTACAGCCCGCCATTGAAGCCTCAGCGGGCTCGCAATGACGGGTCAGATTATGTTGACGTTACCAGTGCCTTTTTAAACTCCTCCAACGTCTTGGGCATTTCGTCGCGTGCGGCTCCCTCTTCCAGAAACGGCAGGGGATTGTTTTTTGTCTTGGTGCGGATGGAATAGAGGATCAGCGTGGAATTGTCCCGTTGAGGAATAAATTTCCAGCCGCCGCGGTATTCCAGAAAGTCGTTTTTTTCCTCCGGGTCCAGGTCGAACCGGGCCAGATTGTCCTTGGCCTGATACGCCCACAGCGCCGTGTATCTAAACTGAAAGAGGCCCGCCCGGACCCGGGTGAACACGCGATATCGCGATTCCCCCAGTCCCGCGACCGTTGTCTCTTTGACTTTGGAAAAAATCCGCGGATGTTTTTGAAACTCCAGCAGAACGCCGGCGCACGCCAGGGGGGCGGATTTGACCAGGATGGCGGCTGTCCAGGGATTGCCGGAACAGGCCAATAAAGGGGAATCCGGAATTTCCTTCAGGACGGGAAAACCGGCAAGCAATTTGGCCGTCTCCTCCTTGGAGAATGTCACGGGGCTGGCGATTTCTGGCGCTTGCTCCTGGGCCGCCGGCGCAGTGGAACAGGCGACCAGAAACAGCAGAGCAATAAGAACGCGCGGATTGAGGCAAAAAATGTTTTTCAAGAACGATGTCTATCGCTTGCTTTTTTGATTGAGGAGAGAAACGGTGTGAACGGCGCCGTTTCGGGAAAGGGTCACTTCATCGGGAGTGATGGTCTGGACGGTCCAGCCGTTTGTTGTGTCGCCGATTCGCCGGGGTTTGCCCCCCAGGATCGCCAAGGGATCTTCCCTGTCCCAAACAACGCCTTCCACCTTGGGAATAATCTGTGCGGCGTTTGGGCTGAAAGCGGGTCCCGTCAGCCCGGCTGTCAATTCGGGCAAGTCTTCTTCAGAAAACCATTCGCGAAATTTATTCAACAGGCGCCAACCGGTGGTTGTTCCCGATGGGGCGGCATCCGAGAATGGGTTGGAGGCGATTTCTGTCGCAGGGTTTTCTCTTTGCCCCGGTGCCGGAACAGCGGCGGCCGCTGTAATGAGGACTGGCGCGTGTTTGGGTGCGTCCAACTGAGCCGGCCCCAGGGATCCCGTGGCGGATATTGCTGCGGGGCCCGCCGTTGCGGGCACACTCTTTGTCGACGGTCCGCCGAAGGAGATCGCGATCAAATAAATGCCGACGGCGATCAAGGCGAGAACCGCGCTGAGTTTTGCTGGCGAAAAAGGCAGGGGCTCTGCTGCCTGTTCTTTTTGCTCAACCTGCTCTGCTTTTTCGGTCTTCTGGGGCAAAGCCTCCTGGGTGTCAACAAGGGCAGGCGGTACCGGAATTTCCTCCAACACTGCCGCTGCCGGCGCGGCCGCTACCGCTGCGAACACAGACTCCCGCGGTATCTTCCTCGCGATCGGCAGAGGAAGTTCCACCTCGGGCTCTTGATCCCTTTGAGATTTTTTCAGCGCGTCCAATAGAATGCTCATTTATCGCCCCACCAAAATAGGTTCTGCTGTTCTTTGCCTGACCGTCTTGAAATCATTGGGATGAGATATTTCAAGGAGTGCCGCCTCCACGATGGCCTCATCCACGCGCGGGGCTTCCCTCACGAACCCCACCATCAGGGAGTAATCGCAGAGCAGATTGATGCGCCGTGGAATTCCGCCGGTGGCCTGATGAATTCTGGCCAACGCCCCCGCAGAAAAAATCTGTGTGCTCGCCGCGCCAGCCCTTTTCAGCCGGTGTTCAATGTAGGCGGTTGTCTCGGGCAGGTCCAGGGGACTCAAGTGATAGCGGACCGCGATGCGCTGTTCAAGCTGGCGTAGAACGGGCATCTGCAGCCGCGCGACCAATTCGGGCTGTCCCACCAAAACGATCTGAATCAATTTGTCGGTGTCTGTCTCCAAGTTGGACAGCATGCGGATTTGCTCCAGCACACTGTTCTTTAGATTTTGTGCCTCGTCGATGAACAGAACGACGTTCTTCCCCTCTTTTTTCTTGGCCAGCAGAAAATCGTTGAGACTCTGCAAAAGTGCGCCGCGTGTGGTCCCTGCGGGAGGGATCAGAAAATCCTGATTGATTGCGGCCAGCAGTTCTTTTTCGGAAAGGAATGTGTTGAGAACAATGGCGACTTCGACACGGGAATCTTTCTGCAGTTCCTGAAGCAACAGGCGGCACAGCGTTGTTTTTCCACACCCGACTTCGCCGCTGACAAGAATGAATCCTTTTTTTTCTTTGATGCCGTATTGAAGACTGGCCAGCGCCTGCTGATATTTGGTTCCGGGAAAAAAGAACCGCGGATCAGGCGTCACGTGAAACGGCTTTTCTTGAAGTCTATAGAATTCTAAGTACATGGGCGAGGCTCTTCTTTATTCTATCACTTAAAGGAAAAAGTCCAAAATAAAAGTGAAAATATTTTTGGATTATTGATGTTGGACATTCAAATTCACCGGATCTTTTGGTAGAGTTATGTCTCATATGAAACAATCTGCCGGGCAGGGGATTTATCGGGACGTTGTTGTCCAAAGAATGCGGGAGCGTGAGGCGGGATGGGAAGACGCCTCCGATCTCATTGATCTTCTCAAACGAGTGGACTCGACCGTGGAATTTGAGCCCAGGGTGATTCCCCGGGAGTGGATCACCCAAGTTCTTGCCGCCGGCCGGTGGTCTGCCTCCTCATACAACTCCCAGCCTTGGTATTTTGTGGTCGTGGCAGACAGGGGTGCTTGCAGGGAGCTGCAAGACGCGTTGTGGACGCATATTAAAAAGCTCCGCCGCGGACTGTTCTTTCGGGTCATGTTTAACAGGTTTTTGAGACATCCCCTGGTCAGGGAGAATTTGCGAAAGACCACCATGCCAGGGCAAGTTGTTCCGGATCATACCATCGTGATCGTCAGCTGTCTGGATCCCGCGATTCCCCATGCAAAACTTTCGACCTCCAAGGCGCTCAACAATATGGCGTTGGAGGCGGCGCGTTTGGGGATGGGGTGTGTGACGGGCAATGCTACGCGGTATCTCAATTTCTTGAAGGGGTGGAAGGAATCGCTGGGCGTTCCCCCAGGATATCAGATTTTTGATTGTCTCATGGTGGGGTTTGCCAAGAGGGGGGGCGTATCAAACCATCCTGTGCGCAAAGAGGTTTCGCAAATATCGCATTGGGTATGAAACGCTGTTTTTGGAAAGAGATTGAGGGACGAAGCCCACGGCGTTGTGCCAGGGTAATAAAACTTGTAACAGCAAGGAGGGGGACATGGTAAAGAAAGTTTTTGGACCGGTGATGGCGGTTTTGCTGCTGGGTTGTATCGACGCATTCGCTGTGAATATGGACAATGACGATTATAATGATCCGGATGGGGCGTTGGGCTACGAGGTGAACCGCATGGACGACGCGCGTGACAGGGCCAAGGTGGACAATTACAAGATGCCCGATGCGGGGGATATCAACCAGGTGCTTGCCGCCATGGGGGATTCTTCGGAAGGTGCGCGAGTGGACGCGGCCAAGGCCCTCGGTCAGATGGGGGGCCCAGAGGCTGTGGATGCGCTGATAAAGCGCCTGGGAGAAGGCAATCCGGAGGTGCGCGCGGCTGTGGCGGAGGCGCTGGCGCAAATTGGGGATCCCAAGGCGATAGAAGCCCTGCAGAAGCAGATCGGGGTGGAAAAAAATTCCGTGACCCAGATGCGGATGCGCGATGCGCTGGATCAGCTACAGGCGTTGGTGAAGGGGGAACAAGGTAAAAAATAGAAAAAACAGGGGGCAGCGCCCTATTTTTTGAAACGTCATCGCGAGTCCGCCGGCGCTTTAGTGGCGGACGCAGCGATTTCGTTGGGTTACTGCGATCTTAGAAATAGGGCGCTGCCCCCTGTTTTTGAATCAGGAAGGGAGGTTTCTGTGGAACAAAGACAGTCTGCGGATAAGACCCAAATTGGTCTTGTCATCTGCATGATTTCCGCGATTGCCGCGCTGGCAGGTCTTCTGTTCGGCTACGACACGGGGGTTATCTCCGGGGCGCTCCTTTTTCTCAAAGAGAGGTTTGCCCTGTCTTCCACGATGCAGGAGATGGTGGTCAGTGCCGTTTTGCTGGGGGCCGTGTTTGGCGCGGCGACCAGCGGCGCGGTTTCGGACGGGATAGGAAGAAGAAAGACCCTCATCGGGACGGCGATCCTTTTCTCCATCGGGGCGCTGGGGGCCGCGTGTGCAAATGGCGTGATATGGATCGTGGTGTGCCGGTTTCTGATTGGTGTCGCGATTGGTGTCGCCTCGTATACTGCACCGCTCTATATCTCGGAAATTTCACCTCCGCAGGCCCGCGGGGCGCTGGTTTCCCTGAATCAGTTGATGATTACCGTCGGTATTTTTGTGTCGTATCTGGTGGATTATTCGTTGTCTGGAGATCATCAATGGCGATGGATGTTCGGCCTTGGGGTTGTGCCGGCGATTATCCTCGTGGTGGGAATGATATTTCTTCCGGAGACGCCGCGGTGGTTGGTTAGCCGCGCGTTTGTCGATAAGGCCCGTGACGTGTTGAAGCGGACGCGGCGGCCTAAGGACATCGAAGGGGAGATCAAGGCGATCGAGGAGACGCTCAAACAGAAGGAAGCTCCCTGGAAGGAATTGTTTGCGCCGTGGGTGCGGCCGGCGTTTGTGGTGGGGATCATGCTGGCCTTTTTTCAACAGGCGACCGGCATCAACACCGTGATCTATTACGCCCCGACGATTTTCGGATTTGCGGGATTTGCATCCGCAAAGGCCTCCATTCTTGCGACGGCCGGAATTGGGTTGGTCAACGTTCTGATGACGGTGGTGGCCGTGTGGCTGTTAGACCGTTGGGGACGGCGCAGGCTGCTCTTTATCGGGATGGCGGGCATGATTTTAAGCCTGGGACTCCTGGGGATGGCGTTTTGCTCCTCCCATTTAGCGGCGCATTTGAAGTGGATCACGGTGGGGAGCCTGGTACTCTATATCGCGTCGTTTGCGATCAGTCTGGGACCCATCTTTTGGCTGTTGATCGCGGAGGTGTATCCCTTGACCGTCCGCAGCAGGGCGATGAGTTTTGCCACGCTGGCCAACTGGGGGTTCAATGCCCTGGTGGCCGCGACGTTTCTTACGTTGACGGAGACGCTGGGCAAGGCGGGGACGTTTTGGTTTTATGGCGCGATCGCGGTGGTAGGGATGATTTTCTGCTACATGTATGTTCCTGAGACCAAGGGGCGCACGCTGGAGGAAATCGAAGCACATCTGCGCAGCGGGAAGAAATTCAGAATGCTAGGGGAGTAACGTAAAAAAACTAGGGACAGCGCCCTATTTTTTCGAAGTGATTCGAAAAATAGGGCGCTGTCCCAGTTTTTTAGCGCGGAGTTGCGTCGGGAAGGCCGCCATCGACGGGGATGGTGGCGCCCGTGGTGGGTGTTTCGTGTTTGGCAAAAAAGAGCACGGCGTTGGCGACATGCCGCGCCGTGACTCTTGCCTTAAGCAGGTTCCTCTGCTGGTAGTAGTCCTCAAGACCTTTTTCATCCAATCCCCTGGCGCGCATCCGGTCGGGGCCGACTTCGGCCCACAGGCCGGATTTTCTGGATCCGTGGGAAAAGACCGCGTCCGGGGAAACCATGTTGACGCGCACGCCGATATTCGCCAGCTCTAGGCTTGCAATGCGGGCCAGCTGGCAAAGACATTCTTGGTCGATATCAGGACGATGTCGCCACCGGTGTTTTGGAGCTTAAAGTGGCGCGCCGCCTCTCCCAGAATCAAAAGGGTTCCTTCGATATTCACCTGTTCGAGTTTGCGGAAGGTCTCTAGATCGATTTCTTCCAGAGCGGCGACGTGGGCAATTCCCGCGTTGGCGATGACCAGATCGATTCCACCCCACAAACGTGTCACTTCTTCAAAACCCCGGGTCACCGATGCGGGGCTGGTGACATCCAAGGATATCCCCAGGATTTGGCCGGGATAAACCGAATCGAGTTCCTGTACCATCGAACGGAGATTGTCCGCCGAAATGTCCGCAGCGGCGACATGTACCCCTTCCTCCAGCAGTGCGTGGCAGATGCCGGATCCAATGGCGCCGGCGGCGCCCGTGACCAAGGAGACGGTTCCGCTCAACGATCGAGGCTGTGTTCGCAGTTGTTTGGCCCTTTGAAAACAGTGGTACTCCATGGAAAAGAGGTGGTCTTCGGAAAGCCCCTGGTATTTCCCTCCGCTTTCGTAAATGAG
>CAZGMX010000086.1:0-11413 GCA_964526865.1 uncultured Actinomycetota bacterium
ACCAGCGCGACAAGCTGGGCGCCGACGCCCCGCCGGCGGTGCGGATGGCGGTGGGTGGTCTCTCCGTGATGGTGGACATGAGTGTGGATGAGATTGGCGCGGTTCAAGAGCTCCTCGTCCGCCAGGAGCGCGCTGATTTCTCCCGACGCAAGGATTGTCTTGTCTTCGCCGAGAATATAGGCGCGCCTGGCGATCTCCGGCACGATTTCCAAGTCGTTGGTTGCCGTGATCAGAGTTTTGCCTGACGCGTGCAGATCGACCAAAATGTCCACCAGTTCGGACCGGCTTCGCGGATCCAACGTGGCGGTGGGCTCGTCTAGCAGCAAGACGTCGGGATTGACCGCCAGGGCTGCCGCGATGGCAACGCGTTTTTTTTCACCGTCGCTCAATTCGTAGGGACGGCGCTTGCGAAGATGTTCCACCCTTAGAAGCGTGAGTACGTCTGCCATCCGCTGTTCGATTTCCTTGCCGTCCAGACCCATCTGCAAAGGTCCAAAAGCGATTTCATCGGCCACCGTGGGGCAAAAAAGCTGGGGGGTTGGATCCTGGAACACAAAGGCGACGCTCCGGCGGAACCGGTGATGGAATGCGGTGTTCTGCAGTGTTTCCTCGGAGAGGATGTCGCCGCGAAAGGCGACGGTTCCTTCCTGGGGGAACAGCAGGCCGTCCAGCAATTTGAGTAGTGTGGTCTTTCCGGATCCGTTGGAGCCCAGGATGGTGACGTGCTCCTGGGGTTGGATGGCCAGGGAAACATTCTTCAACCCTTTCCACCCGCCTTCGTATGCCACTGAGACATGGTTTAATTCGAATATGAAGCGATTCGCTGTCACCGAAATTCTCCCGTATATCCGCGCGAGCACATGGCCTGATAGACGTTCTCTCCCAGCTTGAGCGTTTTTTGCAGCAGTGCTCCTGCGCGGCTGCTGACCATTCGCTGGCCGGTTTTTGTCCGCGGGGTATGGAGGATGCGGCTTTGGATCGCCAGGTGTGACTCTTCCACTTCCCGGAACAACAAGTGGAGGTACCGGACCATGACGCCGATGGTCATCACCATCGCTTGAGGAATACGAAACATCCTCAGAGCCCCCAGCAATTTTTCCCACGGGGTTGTCAGGACGATGAGCAGTGTCCACGAGACGGCGTTGGCTGAGCGCAAGATCAGAATGGAGGCGAGGAGTACGCCCTGCCGCGTGATGGTAATGGCCTCGGGGAAGTGCCACCATCCAAAGACAAGGGGTTTTTGAAATCGGACCATCGTCCATATCGTGTCCCCGGGCGTGACCAGATTCAATATCGCCGGCATTGCCAGGAAAACGGAAAAAAGGGAGATCAACAGCCAGGTTCTTGAGAGAAAACGTCCGAGGGGGATGCGGGAGAGCAGTGCGAATCCCAAGATCACCGCATAGAGTGCCGCCAGAGAGTCCCACCGGTGAGTGCATGTCACGATCAAAAGCCATCCGATCAAACCGGCGAGTTTGACGCGCGGATCCAGTTTTTGCATGAAACCGGCTCTCCTGCACGTGTGATCGGAGAGGAGAAACCAATGGGAAAATTTTTGGATTTCCTGCAGGGTGCGTTGGGTGAAATCTCTCCGGGGCCTGTTTGTCCCGCAGTGAGGGCAGGGGAGTTGTATGTCGGCGTGGGCGGCCAGCCATTCAGGGATCATGGGGTTTGTCCTTGTTATTGCAGGCCAGATATTTTCCCAGCAGCAGGGAAACCATGAACACAACGCCGATTCCAAGGATGGCGCAAAGAAAATATCCCAGAAACGCCTTCCACGATGTGTCCCAGCCGGGGAGGGCATAGTCGGCCAAGGCCGCCTTCCACAGCGATTCCAATTTTCGGAGGCCTTCGGGGATATACCCCAGCCGCCGGAGCAG
Source organism: uncultured Actinomycetota bacterium (assembly GCA_964526865.1). GTDB lineage: Bacteria > Auribacterota > Ancaeobacteria > Ancaeobacterales > CAZGMX01 > CAZGMX01. Next base: position 1,881 of record CAZGMX010000086.1, read on the forward strand.
CTCCTCCGAGCCCCATTCGCCCCAGGCGCTCCCCTTTGCCAAGATGCCCAGGGGCGTTAGGACAGCCAGAATTCCTATCCCGATCCAGAGTTTTTTTGTCATGAATTTTGAGATCCTCCGGGCCGCGGCTCTTCCCTGGCACCTCCTCGTATTCCCGCGGTCCAAAAATATCGCAAGATTAGCGCTGTGACGATGGCTTCAACCCAGCCAAAGAAAAACAAATGTTCCATCGCCATGACAGGGACAGCCGCTTTCCAGGAATAGGGGCAATAGAGGGGAGTTCCGTCCGGGCGGTGGGCAATGAGAGGCTGGAGTCCCAGTTCCAGAGCCGTCAGCAAGGCGGCGACATTCAGTGACACGTACGCGGCCAGTGCCGCCGCGGCCATGCGCCGCGTCATGGAGCCGGTGTTTTCACCGCAAAACAGGCGGTAGACGCCCCAGGCCGTCATCGGCATGGCAAATGCCATGTTGAAGCAATTGGCGCCGATGGCCGTGATTCCGCCGTCGCCGAACAACAGGGCCTGGACAATCAGGGCGATGGAGATTGCAATGACAGCGTTCCATGGTCCCAGCGCGATGGCCGCCAGTGCGGCGCCCACCGCGTGGCCTGTGGTTCCACCTGGCGCGGGGATGTTGAACATCATGATGACAAACGAAAATGCCGCCGCCAGTGCCAGGAGGGGAACATGCCGGGCCTGCAACATCTTGCGGGTTTGTTTTCCCGCCCAGGACCAGAGGGGCACCATGATTGCCCAAAGCGTCAGGTAGGTCGGGGGTCCCAAATATCCGTCTGGAATGTGCATGGAATTGTGTTCCTAAAATGTGACAACGCACGTCATCGCGAGGGAATCGGTGGCGTCCGAATTTTTTCCATAAAACATCCGCTGATACGCGATCAGCGTTTGCACGCGTTCACATGCCCATCCCAGTCCCGGAGACATGATGAACTGGTCCATCGCGGTGGAGGGGACGGGTTCGCCGTGCTTCCGGGTATCTCCCTGAATGATGCCGTTGAATTCCAGGACCACATTGAATCCCTTGGGTAGAAAATATTCCGCTCCAAAATCGTAGGTCCAATAGGGGGCATAGCGCGTGCGGACCCCGTCCACACGGGTGGTGATGGGGAAGGAACAGGTGGCATCGGCGTGGACGATGAACGGTTTCAATTTTTTTGAAAAATTGATGCCGTATCCGTGGTCATAGGAACCGCCGCCTGATTGCGCGCCAAACAGGTCTGTCCCCAATTTGTCCGGATCTGTCTTTTCAAATTTTCCGGTGGGAAACTTGAGCTGGAATTGTCCCGTGACGTGGGGCAGCCATCCTTGTTCTTCAACGAGACAGCCGCGAAGCCACAAATAGCTGTCCGTAAAACCGTTGGAATGGACCCGCTGTCCGTCCGTCTTGACAAAATTCTCCTGAATCGCCGTCTGAAAATCCAGTTCCACCCGGTCCAGCAGGCCGAATTGGAAAAACACCTGCTGTTCATAGCTGGATTTTTGGTCGGATCCGGGCAGGGAGTGATAATGTCCCTCCGCATCGAAAATACCGCGGGCCCAATTGCAGAGGAAAAAGGACTGGACCACCAGCTTGTGCTTGCCGCACAGGGGGGCCGTCCACGTGGTGATGGGGCCGGCGGAGGGAGGATCCCACTCCGGGGCCTCTGCCGCACAAATACTCTCCGCCTGCGCGTCGGAGGGCCGGATGCAGAAAACGGCCAGAGCCAGGACGGCGCAGGACAGGGCGCGCGTGATGTTTTTTTTCCGGCACGGCGCTGCGATTCTATAAAAGCACGTCATCATTCCAGTTCCTCTCCGGTGGAGGACATGGACAGCGTGCCGTGTTTGACCCCTTTGACCGACGTGAGCGTGTCCGCCAGCCTCTGTGCTTCTTTGGCGGAGCCCTTGACCGCGATGATCTCCAAACAGTGGTGATGGTCCAAATGGACGTGCTGGGTGGAGATGATCATGGCGCCGAAATCATGCTGGATATTCATGAGTTTGTGGACGAGTTCTCTCCTGTGGTGGTCATAGATCAGGGTGATGGCGCCTGCAACCAGGGAGGAGTCCGTCCATTGTTTCTTGACCAGTTCCTGCCGGATCAAATCCCGGATGGCCTCCGAGCGGCACGCGTAGCTTTTTTTCCGGATGAGGGAGTCGAATTTTTTCAACAGCCCCTCTTCCAGGGAAACGCCGAAACGTATGAGTGAAGTCATTAATCCTCCTGTGTTACTTATTTTGTAAAAGTAACACAGAGGCAAAACCCGCGCAAGGGGAATTAGCAATGACGGTTTCTCAGAGATGGCGATGACGTATCATATAAAATCAGGGAGCGCACATAATTCTTACCACTTGGAAGTTTTTCTTGTAGACTATTCGCGTTATGAGTGCCAGGAAGAAGAAACTGGGCGTATTGACCGGCGGTGGGGACTGTCCCGGGCTCAACGCCGTTTTGCGCGCTGTCACCAAGTCTGCGTGCCATGCTGGCTGGGAGGTTTGCGGGATTTACGACGGGTATGAGGGGTTGATCGAGGGGCGGTGCCGTGAGCTGGATTCCGGGGACGTCTCCAACATCCTGACGATGGGAGGGACCATCCTGGGAACCTCCAACACGGCCAATCCGTTTCATGTCCCGGTCAAGGCCGGCAAGAAAGAGCGCATGGAAGACCGGTCGGAGGAGGTTGTGCGCCAAATAAAAAAATGGGGATTAGACTGTTTGGTCACCATCGGGGGAGACGGCACGCAAAGTATTGCCAACAAACTCGGGCAAAAGGGCGTGCATGTCATCGGCGTTCCCAAGACCATCGACAACGATTTGAAAGAGACCGATGTGACGTTTGGTTTCGACACGGCCGTCACCAACGGCTCTGAGGCCATTGACAAACTGCATACGACGGCCCAGTCCCACCACCGCGTGATGATCGTGGAGGTGATGGGGCGCTATGCGGGCTGGATTGCCCTGCACTGCGGTGTGGCCGCCGGAGGAGACATCATTTTGATTCCGGAAATTCCATTCACCGTGGATGCGGTGGCACAGACGATCAATCAACGCCGCCACCGCGGCAAGAAGTTCAGCATCATTGTGGCCGCGGAAGGCGCCAAGGCAAAAGGCGGAGAACAGATCGTGAAGCAGGTGATCAAAGACAGTCCTGATCCCGTGCGGCTGGGTGGGATAGGAAACTGGCTGAGCGGTCAACTGGAAGGAAAGGTTTCGGCGGAGATCCGCGTGACGGTCTTGGGGCACGTGTTGCGCGGCGGTGTCCCCACGCCGTTTGACAGGGTTCTGGCAACCCGCTTTGGCGCGGAGGCCTTTCGCGCGGCCCTGGACGGTGATTTTGGAAAAATGGTGGCACTTCATGGAAACGAAATTGTGCGCGTGGATTTGGCAAAAGCGGTTGCCCAATTGAAGTTGGTTTCCCCCGATGATCCTTTGGTGTATGCGGCGCGCTGTGTCGGTACCTCGTTTGGAGAATGATTCTTTCCTGAAGTAAGTCTGCGTAAATCGTCATTGCAAGCCCGAAGGGCGAAGCAATCTCGTCGGGACTTCCTGAGTGGTCTACAAGATTGCCTCGTCGGGTTACGCCACTCCTCGCGATGCAAACGCATTGTGTCTGTAATATACTACAGCAACGCATGTTATAGCGCCCACCCTTGACACGAAGTGAAAAATACACTAAAATGTTGACCGAGGCGCAGATATGAAAAGTGCGTGTCGGTATTGTTTTTTCACTGTTCTGATTATTGCGGCAGGTCTCTCTCTTTTCAATTTGCCATGGCAAAACGCATCGGCATTTAGCCGTAGGGCTTTCTCGGACGAAGCGAATGTGCTTGCCCCGGCCGCTAGCCGTGAAGTGATCGAGCAAGCAGAAAGAATGGCCCAGGAAATCGCCAGTGTTAAAGATTTTTTCAGGCACCATCCCGTCTATCGGCGTCTTTCTGAGGCGCAATTGAGCCGGCTGGCGGCGGTGTTTTATGAAGAAATCACCCCGATAAAAAGAGATTCCGATGAGGGGATTCTGAATGCCGACAGGACGGACGCTTTCAACGAGCGCTTTCGGCGGTTGGAACAAGAGGGGATTCCAAACACAATCGATTTACACATCATCGTAGGAATTCGCGAGAGCAAAGCGATGGCCTCTATCTTTATGTTTGTCCCACCCCTGGCTATGGAACTTGAAACGAGGCATGGAAGAATGATCTTTTTTCAGAGCGAATACGATGCCCTCTGCAGAAGTCCTTTTGCAGGGGTACTTCAGAAGCACGTCATACGAATTGCGGAGGGCGTCTATACGTCTTCCCCATCGTTTGATGCAATCGCCACGCAGTTGAAGGCAATGGAGAACCGGGATAATATTCTCATGATGACAGGAACACTGCCAAAATACGAGACGAGTATCAGAGCTCTTTTGGTAGCTCAGCCGCGAGGACAAGGGGAGGCAGTACCTCCGATTCCCCGTTTGACGGAAGTCCTTTCCGTTCTTGAACGTGAAAGCGGGAGTGTCATAGCGGATGTCGGCCAGGGATTGGGAATGACGTTGCGGGAGATCCGGTTGAGAAGTCCCGGCTGTATTACATTTGGCGTGGACTTGGCCGACTACGTGCCGATGGTGATGTCTTTGCCCGCGAGAGACCCCAGGAAAAGAGAGTTGATCCGTTTTGCGCAGACGGGAAGCGCGGATTTGTTAGAACCTTCCTGTGACCCTCGTTTTGTGGAGGCAACCGCCGCTTCCTTCAGCCTGCCCGTTGGCGCGGACCTGATTACGTGCATATTTTGCCTGCCTCACGAAGAGGACCGTCTCGCGGCCATCGCAAACATCCACAACAATCTCAAAGTTGGAGGGATTGCCTACATCCTTGCGCTAGAAAACTTCAATATCGGGATCGATACGCCTCAAGGCCCGGTTTCGCTTGCCCAATTCTTGGAGCCGTTGGAAGAAAAGGGAGTTCATTATATCGAAATGGCCATTCCGGGCGTTATGATTGTCAACAATTTACCCGAACCTCTAGTCGGAATTGTCATTGAACGGACAGACCCGAAGGAATTGCACTTCAATATGGAATACGCGGGCGTCGATGACAATGGTGTTGTGCAGTATCGCACCAGGGGAGACGAGCCGGTGTTCTCGTTTGCCGCTCCTTCCTGCCGCCCGATTTCGCCGCGCCATCTGGATGCCGCGAGCGAAGCCGTCGTGGCGGCCTGCATGGAAAACCCTTTGTTTGCCCAGGCGGTCAGCAATTTCGATGCAAGCGGAGCCGCCGCGATCGACAATCGCGTGTATTGGGAGAAGCTCGCTCCGACATTTGAGGCCGGCAAGAGGCGAGATGACCGGACCAGTCCAGAGCAGATCGAGCATTTTCTGGGATTGCTGGGGCCGCCGGATCGGTCGATCTTTGAAATTGCCATGGGGGCGGGGCGGGCCGCGGAACTGTTTTTGGAACACGGTTACTTTGACTACCGGGGAATCGATCTCTCACAAGAGAATGTGGCGCTTGCCCGCCAACGCCTGAGTGCGCTGGCGCCGGAGCGTCTGATTGCCGGGGATTTTATGACCTATGACGCAGACACAAGGTCCGACGGAGTTTTTGCCAGTGACATTCTCCTGTACATGTCGCCGCAGGACCAGATTCGTTTTCTATTGAAAGCGGCGGCGGATTTGAATGAGGAGGGCCTTCTTTATCTGCGATGGGCGCCAGGCGATAATACAGTGAAGGTCACGGTGAAGCAGGTGAAGGGTGAGACCGTGACTGGGTGGGCATTCACGGTGACGCCCGAGTATCTGGAGTTCTTGCTCGATGCGGCGGGGTTTGACATGGTAGAGCCGGTCCGGGAGGTGGAGCAGCTCATCAACGTGGGAACACAGTATGAAAGGCTTCAGAAATTCTGGACGGCATATGCAAGGAAACGAGGAATTCCGACGGTGGCCCGCCGGATCGAGGAGAAGTTGCTGGCATACCGGGACAGCGGGACGAGTGCCGGCAGCAGAGACAACCGGTACCTTCAGGAAGCGGTGCCGCTGATCAACAATTTGCACCGGCTTGTGGGCCAGGATGCTGCCGCGGCATACGTGTTTCGCGCGATCTGGGAGAATGTTGCCGCCGGTGAAAGCATTGTGCCCCTGTTTCAGTGGCTGGAGAATAATACCTGCACGGGATTTCTGTCCATTGCCGATCAATGGTCCATGGCCGTCAAGACAGAGAGCGGAGACGGCGCGTGGGGGCCTATGCAAAGACCAGAACATCAGCTGGATGCCCAGTTGAGCCGAAATGATCACATCCTATTGATGGTCCAGGCGGGGCAGGCTATCCTGCTGGAAGTCCACAATCTATTTCGCGAAAGCGCGTATCGAGTGTTGACCGATCAAGATGACAAGAGGGCAGAACCTAATGTCAGTGAGCCGGTGGTAAGGCGCACGCTGGCGCTTCTGTCGCAAAATTCTTTTCTGCCGCAAATGCAAAAGCTGGTTCCCCTTGGACTGGTTTTTCATGATATAGGACAAATCTTGAAAAACCGGGTCAGTCTCAACCGGTCGGGGGATGGGGACAGACTGGACGCAAGACATCACCGCGTGTCGGGAAGCCATTTTGCGGGAGATCTGCTGAAACAATTTGAAGTGGATCCCTTCGACGTGGAAGCGGTTGAACTCTTGATTCGCCAGCACGACGCCATGTGGAATCTTTACTGCCTGGACAAGTACGGTGACTATAACAGTTTCACCACAGCCGAGACGCTGATGACGGATGTGCGCCAGACGGTTCAGCGGCTGGCCACACTGAGACCTGAAATTCCGCCGGCTGTCTTGACAGACAACCTTCTGCGAATGATCGCGCTGGCCGGTATTGCCGATGTGTTTGCCTCGGGTGACCGCTATCTGAGCGACGCGTTTCTTATATTTGTGGAGGAGTTCTTGAGCCGCAATGCCGCCGGCGACCAACAAAATCCCACCCTGGATCGCAAGGGCGGCACAGACGGCGCAATCGGCGCCGCCGCGTGATGCCGCGTTTTTTCTCCTGAGCGCCCCTTGCCTGCCGACGCGCCGTCATTAAAATCTGTCGCCAACCCTCTTACTTCGCCAATTTCTCTTTGACAAGGGCAAGTGCCTCTTGGGCCTCTCGGTAGTCCGGTCTTATTTCGAGTGCTATAGAAAGATGGTGGACGGCTGTTTCACTATTTCCCAGCGCCAGCAGGGAAACCGCAAGATTGAAATGTGCCTCTGCGTTGGCAGGATTGATTTGCACCGCTCTTGAAAAAAAAGAGACGGCTTCCTGTTCTTTCCCTTGTTTTACAAGGGAAAGTCCGAGGTTGTTGTGGGCCTTGTCGTTGAGCGGATTTTTCTGAATCGCCAGCCGGTATTTGGAAATGGCCTCGTCCAGCCTGCCGTGCCGCGCCAGAAACGCCCCATAATCGTTGTCAAAATCCCAGCTCAGCCCCATGCGAATTGCCTGTTGATAGCACAGGGAGGCATCCCGAACGTTTCCCTGTTCGAGATATAGTTGCGCCATGTTGAAACGGGTTTTTGCGCATCTTGGGTTTGCTTGAAGAGCTTGACGGTAGCAATCGAGGGCGCCATCGATTTTGCCAAGCTTTTTCAGCACGGAGCCTAGATTGTTGCACAAATCATCGTAGCCATTAGAATCTGGGGTGCACAGGCGGATTGCTTCGCGGTATTGCTCTTGGGCTTCGTCCAGCCGATTTTGCTCCTGCAGAGCGGCCGCGAAGCCGGCATGAGTCTGCGGGGAAGGATGGGCGACTTTGAGGGCATGCTCAAACAAAGTGAAAGAATTTTTCCAGTAACCCGTTTGAATAAAGGAAACAGTTCCCAGTCCCAAGACTGTCAAAACCGAAGCGGCGGCTAAGATCCATTGCGGCAGGGTCCAGCGTTTCCATATGTCGGCAACGCCCCAAACTGCGGCAAGAAATAGTCCGATGAATGAGATGTAGGCGTACCGATCTGCCATCGCCTGGGAACCTGTCTGCAACAGGCCGATCATGGGGAAAAGCGTGCCCAAATACCAAAGCCACCCGACTAATAAATAAGGGTAACGCCGGACTTTTGCTGCTGCAACGGCAGAAATCAGGAGAAGCACCGCCAGAGACGCCCCAGTGGACCATAGCGGGATCATCACTCGATGAGCATAGAAACACGCCAAATTGGCGGGCCATACCATTTTGATGAGATATGAGACATAAGAGATGATTGCGTTGCCGAGACGTGCCGTTGCAGAGAGATTTGCCATTGTTGGTATGGAGCCATAATGATATTGAGTGATGATGCACAGCGCTCCGTCCAAAAGAACAGGGACCAAAAAAGGGATTTTCTCCAGGACGATCCGCCGGCACGATCCTGCACATCTTTTTTCTGTTGAAAATCGTTTCAGTGGCCAATAGTCCAGTAATAGCAAGACAAACGGGAAGGTGAAGATCACCGGCTTTGCCAGCAATGCCAGGATGAATAAAGCAAAGACGAGAAAATATCTGCCGGGAGATTGGTTTTGAACGTAACGGTAGTAGGCCCACAATGTGCATAATCCCCAGAAGGTACTCCATAACGTACTCAGTTCGGTGATCCAGGCCACTGCTTCGACATTCAAGGGATGGACAGCAAAAAGCATGGCCACCAGTGCGCTTTGCCATCGTGCGCCGGTCATCATTGCCAGGAGACGGTATAGAAGAAAAACGTTGAGGGTGTGCAGGAGGATGCTCAACAAATGGTAGACGTGGGGATTCAATCCAAAAAAATGGCATACGGAGGCGTAGAGGATCCATGTTAGGGGAAAGTAATGACCGTATTGGAGGTTGCTAAATGCCAGCAGGACCGTGTTGCCGTTCAGGCCGGCAGTCACGAGCGGGACAGATGTGACGTAGGCTGGGTCGTCAAAATTGACGAAACCGTAAGTGGCGATTTTTGCATAGATGGCAAGGGTGGCAATCCCCAAGAGAAGAAATACAAGGAGATCTCTGCGCCCTTCACTAGCGAAAGGACCGTGCGCGTGTTGTTGCATCCCTGAGATTTTTGGCATCTTTTGAATGACTATTCTTGTCGACGAATTGATCCTATGGGGCTATCCACTTGACTCGACTATTCTTCGAGCGACCCCGAGCGTAGGCGAGGGGGAGTCGAGAAGTCCGTCCGCTCATGTTCTCGACTCGCTTTACTCGCTCGAACAATATTGTTGCGAGACTGGTTGAGTCAAATAGATAGCCGCGGGATTCTATACCGCGTGAATAATTAGTGCAATATTCAAAAGCAGCATGTCTAAATCAGTGATGGCGCTTCAATTCGGGCAGGAGTCCTTCGAATCACTCCTCGAATCACTCAATTGCTTGACATCACGGTGCTTTTGATGGAGAATCGCCCGCTAAGTGGGCTAAGTGGTCGATACCATAAATACGGTGACGCACCGAGAGCAACGATGCGCCGCACCTGCAAGGCGCGACGACAAGGCATAGTCGCAGTACTATGGCGAGGAGGAGCAACGCAGCAGGTGCGGATGCAGCGTTGCTCAAATGCCACCGTATTTATGGCATCGACCACTAAG
>CAZGMX010000087.1:0-8050 GCA_964526865.1 uncultured Actinomycetota bacterium
TCCTTCCAGGGAAGCAGGACTGGCGCCTTACTGGCAAAAAGAATACCGATTACCCGTTCGACAACACCGCGGTTCCTTAAAGCCCTTCCTTCCGATGTTGCGCGCAAAATTGCTTTCGAAAACGCAATGGCCCTCTATAAACTAAAGTAGTCAGACCCGTGCACCGCTATGAGGTATAATAACCCGCGTTCACGACAAGGAGTCAGCGTCCATAACACGGGAGGATAACCATGCACGTAAATTGGACACCTGATCTGGCCGTTGGTGTCAGCATCATCGACGAGCAACATCAAGAATATTTCCGGCGGCTCAATAGATTTCTTGAGGTGGTAGATTTGGAAAAAGGGAAGATCGAGGTCGCGTATGCGCTGGGTTTCGTCCGGGACTACGCGGAGTTTCATTTCGACACGGAAGAGGAGTACATGGCGAAAAGAAACTATCCCGAGTATGTCCCCCACGCGGCCCAACACGCCTTCTTCAAAAGGGAACTAGAGTCTCTGGCCAACGAGTTTGACATCGCCGGCACGAGCTCATCGCTGGTCGAAAGGACCAGGGATCTATTGGTGGACTGGCTGGTAAACCATATCAAACAGGTCGACGTGCAGTTGGGCGCCTTCTTGAAGAAGGAAGGAATGGGCGCTTAGTGGTCGATACCATAAATACGGTGACGCACCGAGAGCAACGATACGCCGCACCTGTACTTTCGCGCTCTCGCGCTCAAGTATTAGGTACGGCCACCCGCCTTACGGCGGGTACCCGGCCTACCGTCACAAGGCGCGACAACGAGTCATAGTCAGCAGTGCTATGGCGAGGAGGAGCAACGCAGCAGGTGCGGATGCAGCGTTGCTCAAATGCCACTGTATTTATGGTATCGACCACTTAGCAAACCACGCCGGGCCAAACGCCGTGCCACACCGCGCCCGCCAAATTTATCCGCTGGCAGGTCAATACAATAGCCCAAAAAGATAAAGTGGAATTTTGTTTTCGCATCCAATCTCAATTCGGTCTGCGGCAATCCACGCATTTTTAAGACCTTGAATCTGCTTAGAATTTTTCCCCTTTCCACCGACTTCAAATACGTATTTGCCATCCACAAGAAAATCTCCGGCATCCGGCAAGGCCAGGGAGGCAATACCTCTCATTTGATTGGCAAAAAAAGTCTCCCGAATAACACCCCTTTCGCTTTCCGACATCAAAGAGTGGTGGATCGCAGAAAGCAAATTAGGATTCTCAATAAATATTTTCTCGGGTTTCCGGATGGCTTTGTAGCCCTTACCGCCGGACCTTAACGACAGGATGAGCCCTGCATTTTCAAGATGTTCCAGATACTGGTACAGATACTCCTTGGATATCTTAAGCTCCCGGCTCATCTTTTCAATATTGACAATGAAAGGAGATGACGTCGCAACAAGCCACAATATTTTTTTGATCACACGAATGTTCGCCCCACGCACGCTCCCAATAACCGCCACATCCTCGTAGAGAACTTTTTCAATGATATTGAGAACCCTTGAAAGATACGTCTTTTCACCTTCCATGAAAAAAGGATAATAACCCAAGACAAGATACTCCTGAAAATATTTCAGCACGGTTCTCCCCTTCGAAACTTCCTGCGCGATCTTGACGTGTTTGCCTAAAACTTCGGGAAGACCGTATACCGGCATCTTGATCTTCGCTTTAAGCTCAAGATACTCCCTAAAGGAAAGCCCCTTTAAATGATAGTAAACAACACGCCGGGAAAGATCTGCCTTCCCCTCCTGGAGCTCCAGAGAAGAACTCCCGGAAAAAAGAATTTTCTTTCCTTTGAAGGTATCAATAATGTTCTTTATTTCAATCTGCCATAATGGATATTTGTGAATTTCATCGATAATGAGCGCCTCGCCGCCGTAATTAAAATACTCCTTCGCCGTATTCAATAGTCCATATTCAGCAACTTCCATATTATCGGCAGACAGATAAAGGCATTTTTCAACATCGCCATAGACCCCATGGTAATGTTGGAGCAGGAGGGTCGTCTTTCCTACCCCCCGGGGACCGGAGACACAAAGTGCTTGTCCTTTCCAGTCGATCTCCTCATACAGATACCGTTTAAATTCAAGCGGCACATTTTCTACCGTCTTCTTGTGAAGATAAAACAATTCCTCGAGCATTTAACACCCCTTATCAATCGTCTACTATAGTTTACGATATACTTATTATTCCGTCAAGCGCTATTTACTGTCGCTGTTGGTCCCGTTGGTCCTTCTATCCGCTGAATGAAAATTTCCATGGCAGGCGATCCTCCTTGCCGGTTTCGATTTCCTCATCCTCTTCTTCGTCCGAGATTTCATAACGATAACCCTGCTCACAAAGGAAAAGTTGTCTCTTCAAAGCAAAATCCTGCTCTACCGTGTCGCGCGAAACCAGGGTATAAAAATGGGCCTGCCTATTCCCTGGTTTGGGCCGCAATATCCTCCCCAATCTCTGGGCCTCCTCCTGTCTGGAACCAAATGTCCCGGAAATTTGAATGGCGCAAGACGCATCCGGCAGGTCCACGGCAAAATTGGCGACTTTGGAAACGAACAGGACTTTCAATCTTCCCGCCCGAAAATCGGCATACAATGCCTCTCTTGTGTTTTGCGGCGTTTTTCCCGTGAGCACATGCGATGCCGACTGCTTCGCCAGGGATTCCAGATGCTCCAAGTATGTCCCGATGACCAAAACCGATTCACCCGCATGTTTAGCAAGAATTTTTCGAAGGATTCTTAGCTTGCCTGGATTTTCTGAAGCGGCACGAAACTTCTGGCGCCTTGGCGCCATGGCATAATCCATGCGCGAATCCGCGGCCAATTCCACCCGGATCTCCCGGCAAATGGCCTTCGCGATCCATCCCTGCTCTTCCATAATCTTCCATGGGATATCCACCTTCTTCGGTCCGATGAGAGCAAAAACATCGTCTTCACGGCCATCTTCGCGAACCAACGTAGCGGTGAGACCCAGCCTGCGTCTGATCTGTATTTCTGCCGTGATTTGGAAAACCGGAGCCGGTAGAAGGTGCACCTCGTCGTAGATAACAAGGCCCCAGTTTCGACGGTCAAACAGCTGAAGATGAAAGAACGCCTCGGATTTGGATTTTCTATGCGTCAACATCTGATAGGTCGTGATGGTTACGGGCCGTATATCTTTGTTCAAACCCGTGTATTCCCCGATTTGCGACTCCTCCAGATTGGACTTGTCCAGCAATTCCTCTTTCCATTGACGCACGGCCGTCGTGGAAGTTGTCAAGATCAGCGTACCATTTCCAAGGACGGACATGATCCCTAGTCCAACCATGGTTTTTCCTGCTCCGCAGGGCAGGAGGATAACACCCGATCCCCCTGCCGGGCCACCCGAGGCATGGAAGACATCCACGGCCTCTTTTTGATAATCCCTCAACCGGAAAGGACGACCATCACGGCATGTCTCCCTTAACAGGATTGGGAGCGGCTCGCCTTTCACGTATCCGGCCAAATCCACAACCGGATATCCCAGTTTAATCAAGGCCTGTTTTAAGCGACCCCGGTACACCGTCTCAAAGAGGAAGGACGACGGTGTCTGGCGCGTCCCCAGAAGGGTTCGGATGTTTTCCTGATGGTCTATTTGTTCTGCAAGAAACGGGTCCTCTACTTCCAGCGCCAACCGGTCCTCTCGTTTCACGATATGTATCTTTCCATACCGGGAGGCATAATCACGAATCGCGAGTTCCACGGAAACAGGCACATCGTATTTGGAAAAGCGGCGCAGGACATCGATGATCTGGCTTTCGGTGACCCCTGCGGAACGTGCATTCCAGATTGAAAGAGGCGTGAGGCGATAGGTGTGCAGGTGATCCGGGGACTTGATGAGTTCGGCAAAGGACAATAGTCGGTTTCTTGCCTCGCTAAAGCACGGATGATCTGTCTCCAGAAGAAGCGTAAAGTCCGTCTGGACAAAAAGGGGATTGTCCTGGACCCGGTTCACGCTTTCTCCGGAAGCGAGGGAAGGACGTATCCCAGTTTTTTCACCATCTGGCTGAATGCCTTTTCCTTGCCCCCCCAAATCACGAGATGGCGTTCGCCGGCGCGCATGCAAAGCCCAGCAAGATTGGTATCCATCGCCAAAAGCTGGGCAAGGGCGGCGTCCGACACTTCGATCAACCGCACATGCCCCCTGTCTTTTAAACACCCGCTTCGAGCCTGAATATCCGCAAGATACCGCCTTACGTTGTCGGGAAGCGGGGTCTCGCTTCTGTCCTCCAGAAATTGAACAAGGCGATCGAATTCTACGCCATGGGCAATCCGCTCCAGCCATTTAGGAGCGCTCAGCTTTACCACGCCTTCGGAAACCGGTTCGCTCATCCGTTCCAGGAAAATCAAATCTCCCTGCGTCAAGGCGTCGCGGCGGAAGGCAATCTCGTGCGTCGAGAGAACTTTTAGGGCCTTGGGGCAAACCTCTATCTGAGGTCCTTCGTACCGGTTTGTCTGTTCCAAACAAAAGCGCCCCAGGGAATTGATCCGGAAATAAAGGAGTCCGTCATAACGGCTGAAGAATTCGACATCGTCTGTCCCCCACATGTCGCTGTAATCCTCCCTTCGAACATCATGAGGCAGGACATAGGCAACGTCTATCAATCCCAAGGTCGCCAAATACTCAAAAAGAAAAGCCAGGACATAACGTTTCTGCAAAATTTCCCAGCTTCCGTATCCCTCATAACCCAAAGTCCCATACTGCTTTTCTAAAATATAAAGATCCCAAGGATTCCGAGTCACTTCGAAATCATGCCCCGCAGCTCGCATGGTACGGCAGAATTCATCAACGGCAATCCACGCACCGGAGGGACATTCCAAAAGCGCTCCCTCAATGGCGTTTCGTCTTGCGCGCACATCGGTCATCCCGCGTTTGCCGCTACCTGTCTGTCCACGGACAACAGGAATGCGCGCATATTCATCCGAGAGCACCGAACCGAGCCAGGCCCCATAGGCGTGTTTGATCAGCGATGGGGCGGCCTCAGACAATGCCTTCAAACCCGCCTTCGTCAATTTGAGCTTGGAACCAAAGGGCTGGGCCCAGCCGGACGCCTGAAGCAGGAGGGGCCAGGCAAAGGCCTTGATCGCCCCAACCTTCTCTTGATCCGGCTTGTGTTCCCGCTCATCGTAAAAATCACCACCCTGAAGGCAACTTGATAGATATCGAACCGTGGACTCGGTGGGCACACGATTGACGCCGCTGACACTCACTTTGCCCACATCCACAAGCCCCAAAAAAAACGGCAAATCACGCAAGGCATCTCTTTCGGTCAGGCGGATAGCAAGCGCTCGCTCTTCCACCTCTTCAACGTCTTTTTTTTTGATGTAATCGTATTGCCGGTGCCGCAAGACAAAATGTTGGGGGAGTTCCTGGATGGTATGAATCTGCGCCGGCGGGGGTATTTGGGCCAATTTTTTCACGTGGGGAATCAGTTCCAGCGGCATGATCCCCCGGGGCATGAAGAATAAAATCTCATCATCCCAACGATACCGATAATCTTCTTTAGTCCCAAAGCGAACATCCTGCCCGTACTTCGCCTTAAAACGCTCTGGATCAAAAGACTGTTCTCCGCTGTGCACAACTTCAGAAAGATATTTTCTTTCGATGTCGTTCAGGCGTTGCCACATGAGCGGGATTTTATCTGCCTTCATTTGATCGCAAAGGAACTCAACGATCTCGCCATGCCGCGACGGCAGCTTT
This sequence comes from uncultured Actinomycetota bacterium, assembly GCA_964526865.1. Lineage (GTDB taxonomy): Bacteria > Auribacterota > Ancaeobacteria > Ancaeobacterales > CAZGMX01 > CAZGMX01. Next base: position 5,725 of record CAZGMX010000087.1, read on the forward strand.
TTTTGGATCTGACTGCCCAGGGATTTCAAATCTTCGACGCTCAGCGTATCCAGGATTTCTTTCAGTGTTTCAGGATATTCAGAACCATATCTACCCATAGCGCCTATCTCCTGCCAAAAAAATTGGTCATACTTCCACGCATTAAGCACCGATACTTTTAGACAGTGCCTGTTTGCCCGGCACAAAAGTGTCACAAAATGATTTCGGGATTTTTATTTTCAGCAACATCTTGTATAGCAAAGAGTTACAAAATCACAAAAACAATTTGCCGAGAGCCGGACTCGAACCGGCACGGATTTATAGTCCGAGGGATTTTAAGTCCCTTGCGTCTACCAATTCCGCCATCTCGGCAAAAGAAAAATGGGACGGGTTCATTTTTTACGTTGAGAAGATGATCAAAGCTGTTACAGCTGAAAAATTATTTGTGCACATCCTAAAAAAATGAACCCGTCCCATTTTTCAAGGCGGCATCCGGATTTGAACCGGAGATGGAGGTTTTGCAGACCTCTGCCTTACCACTTGGCTATGCCGCCAAATCTGATCACCCGAACTTTTTGCCTGCTTCGAACCAGGCCAAACAACCGGTTTGCGTTGCAAGAGATCACCAAAGTAGCAAAAGATCGTCTGATAATCAAGAGGTGGTTGCGACCAGGGGCGGTCACGTCAAAGCCATTGCGACCGGGTGGGATCATCAGGCTTTTGTCTGCTTTTTCACCGTTTCGATGGCCTTGATCAACAACTCTTCCCGTCTGGCCTTTTCCACCTGCCCTATCAGCAAAAAGATTTCTCTGGCAATATCGTGTCCGGGCAGGCTGTATGGATTGACGCTAAATCCCTCCTGAAGGCACTGCATCGCCCGGCCGTAATCGCCCTTATTTTTATGCACCGCTGCCATGTTGAACATGACGTTGGAGTAATAAGGCGCAATGCGCTGAACCTGCTGGTAGCAATCCAAGGCCTTGTCCCACTGTCCGGTCCTCGTGTAGGCATATCCCAGCCGGAATATTCCGTCCACCCAGTCGGACTCGATTCGAACGGCTTGCTCCAGATATTGTTGGGCTTCCACCCACCGGTTGCCCTGTGCCATGTTAGACGCTTTTTTAGACAACCATTGCGCCCGCACGAACGGAATCGTGTACTGGATGAAACACAGCGCTGAAAAAATCACGGCACACCCCAGCGCGGCCGCTGCGGCTGTCTTGGAAACAATCCCGGCATTCTCCGATGCGGCCACCGCTTTCTCAGGCGATTGCTGTGATGTCCCAGGGACAACGACCACCGCATTCTGCGATGGCAATCCTGCCGCCAATCCCAGCACCAGCCAAAAATAGAACGACGAAGAGACCACCTCAAAATCCATGTCGAGAAAGCCCTTGATGCAAAACGCAACGCACATGAACCAGAGCGCGGAGGCCGGCATCGAACCGTCCCGGGACGATACCGCGGCGGCGAGTTTTCTGCCCACCAGATACAAGACAATCACAAAGAGAACCAATCCGGGCAGGCCCATCTCGGCACATATCTCGAAAAAACCATTGTGCGCGTGGAGGGTCGTGTCGGCGGATTTTCCCATCAAAAAATATTCCACAGATCGAAAAGAGGGAAAGTGAACAAAAAAGTGCCCCACCCCCCATCCCAACCCAATCCGGCTCCAGCCCATTTTGAGAGCACCATCCCAAAGACACGGCCTCACATCGTTGTGGATTTCCACAACAATTCGCTCCCACGGCAAAACACTCATGCCCAGGGCAATACCGATCAGTGCCGCGCCCAGGACTTTCCACCTTTGTTGCAGGGCAAGCAATAGAAGGGTGGAAGAGATCAGGGCAATCCAGGCCGCTTTGCTTCCGCACAAATAAAGGGCAACAATGCACAATCCGGCGCTCAACGCGCACGCAGCGCCCCATCCATGGCGCTTCTGTCTGATGTGCCATCCCATCCACCACACATCGCCCCCCACGGCAAACAGCAAAAAGGTGGCAAAAAAGTTGCGGTTGCCCAGCGTCGAATACGCCTCCATCCCCTGGACATACTGTCCCATCCCCCACAGCGACGCGATCACTCCCGCACCGCCCATCATGGCAAGCACACGCCCGCACATTCCAACCCGGCCGGAAACAAGCGCCGCCGACAAAAAAACCACCGTATAACAGAATTGTTCCAGAAGTCTCCGGGAGGCGATCCACCCGGAATCGACACAGACCACGTGCCATGACATGGCCATCAAGAAAAGAACCCCCGCGAGCAGGCCGATGTTGCGGGAAATATCCAAAATCAATGTCCTCCATCGGACAGCGAGAAATATGCACAAGGCAAACGTTCCCAT
>CAZGMX010000087.1:8060-9018 GCA_964526865.1 uncultured Actinomycetota bacterium
CCATTTCCAACACGGTGCGCTTCAATTCAAACGCATCCTCAAAACCCACGCTCAAACAGAAAGGACTGAATGCCAGCGGGATAAGAAAGACAAGAAAAAGAAGAATTTGGGACACGGAGAACTCCCTTTCAAGAGTGCGCCCTGCCCGGCGCACTAAAAAAAGAACAGCGCCCTTTGTCCAAATTGGGCGCTGTTCGCTGTCTTACTATTGCCAAACTAAAAAATCAATCGGTTATCTTGGTCGGCCTGGTCGGCGCATCTCCCACATGCCCGTCCACAAACAACACATTGAACGGTTTGGGCGATTCGGCGTTGAACGTACTCGCCGAATCCGCCGCCATGGGGGAATCTGATTTTGCATCCGTCGTCAACGTCTTATCATAAAAATAATCTCCGTTTCCGCCGCCCGTGATGCCCGTGGTGGAAGACGCGGGACACTTGAAGATATTGGGGGATTCCAGATAATTTTTTGTGGTGAGAATCTGCAACGCCGTGCGTCCTGTGGCCGCCACCGGGAACTGTTGATTATAGTCGTTGAGATAGGTCCGGATGGCAACACCAATTTGGCGCAGATTGCTCTGACAGTTCAACTTGAGCGCCTGTTTGCGGGCCCGGTTCAACCCCGGCAGGAGCAAACCAATCAAAATACCAATGATTGCAATGACCACCAGCAATTCAACCAGCGTAAAACCCTTTGTCAGTCTCTTCATAAGACTTCCTCCTTTTTTATAAATAATGACAAACGGCACGATTGCAAATTTTCACAAGTCGGTCGCTATGCTACGTTTCCGTTTCCTGCCTGTCAAGCAAAAATTACCGTTCCTGGCGCAAAAAAAGCCGGATCAGGCATTTTGCCAGCGCGCGCTTGGTTTGGCGGGGAAATGCCGTGCAGGCCCCATCCCCGGACAACAGCCACACCTTGTTCGTCTCGGACCCAAAAGCGCCCTGCGGCCCCCGG
>CAZGMX010000087.1:9028-11236 GCA_964526865.1 uncultured Actinomycetota bacterium
CCACGATAAAATCCAATTTCTTGCGCCGGAGTTTTTCCGCGGCATAACGCTGAACGCTGCGGGTTTCAGCGCTGAAACCAACCATCAACTGATGCGTCTTTCGCGCCGCCAGGTCCGCCAGGATATCCGGATTTCTTATCAGCTTTATGATCATCGACCGGCGTGACCCCTTCTTGATTTTGTGGGACTGCGTCCGTTCGGGGCGAAAGTCCACCACCGCCGCCGCCATGATGAGAATATCCGCTTTGGAAAAATATTTCAGCATCTGCCGTCGCATCTGGAGACAGGTCACCACTTCCACGGCACGAATGCTCTTGCGGGAAGGAATGGACGCACCACAGGGTCCATGCACCAGAATCACCTCATGGCCAAGTTCTGCCGCGGCCCTGGCCAGTTCCATCCCCATTTTGCCGGACGAAGGATTGGAGAGATAACGGACGGGGTCGATGAACTCCCTCGTCGGTCCCGCACTGATGAGAAATCGCATGGATTATTTCTTGCCAGAAAGGATTGCGTGGGCCCTGGCTACAATGTCAGATGGATTGGACATGCGCCCCATCCCCTCATAGCGGCAGGACAAGAATCCCTTTTCCGGACCGATTTGATGGAATCCCCTGCTCTTCAACTCCGCCAAATGCCTCTGTGTGATGGGATTCTCGTACATGTGAACATTCATGGCGGGGGCAATCAAAATGGGTTGAGTGCCGGCCAGAACGGCAGAGGTCACAACATCCGGGGCCAATCCCAGGGCCATCTTGGCGATGAGATCGGCGGTGGCAGGGGCCAGGATCATCAGATCCGCCTGAGCCGTCACGGTCGTGTGCGCCGGGAGATACCGCTGGGGAAAATCCTCCCAGAGGTCCTTGAACACCGGATTGCCCGAGAGGGTTTGAAACGTCAGCGGCGTCACAAACTCGCACGCCGCCGGCGTCATCATCACCGACACGTCGGCCTGGGCCTGCACCAGCCGGCTGACCAATTCCGCCGCTTTGTATGCCGCAATGGATCCGGACACACCCACCAGGATTTTTTTCTTTTTAAACAGCTCTGCCATGGTCAACCTCACCTTCTATCTGTTATACGTTGAATCCCATTTCTTGAAGCGCCTCTTTCCGGCAGGAAAACCGGCTGCGTTCGGCCTCGACGATAGATTTCAGTGCGCGGACCGACTCCCCGAGGTCGTCGTTGAAGACAACATAATCGTAGCGGTGCGCGCAGGCAATTTCCTGCCTGGCCATCGCGATTCTTTTGCGAATTTGATTCTCGTCATCCGTCTGCCGCTGGGTCAAACGCTTTTCTAAAATCGCCATGGACGGCGGCAAAACAAAAATGAAAACCGCGTTTTTCATGGAGCGGATTTTCATCGCCCCTTGAACATCCACGTCCATCAAAATGTCTTTCCCCCGGGCAAAGGCATTTTCGATCGGGAGTTTGGGCGTTCCATATGAATTGCCGAACACATCGGCATGCTCCAAAAAACCATCCTGCCGCACCATCTCCTCAAACTGCTCGCGCGTGACAAAATGATAATGCAGTCCGTCTTTTTCTCCCCGGCGGGGCGAGCGCGTGGTCATCGACACGGAATAGACCAAAGAAGGAATCGACTTCATCAATTCCCGGCACAAAGTGGACTTGCCTGCGCCCGAGGGCGCCGACAAAACAAATATCAGACCGGCCATTTGCACTCTCCGTCTTCGGCTCCGCTCCAGTGGAAAAACAGGATCACTCGATGTTTTGGACTTGCTCCCTGATCTTTTCCAGCTCCGACTTGATGGTAATGATGCGCCTGGAAACAACGATGTCCATGGCTTTGGAACCGATGGTATTGGTTTCACGGATCATTTCCTGCACCAGGAAATCAAGGGATTTCCCCTTCGGTTCCTTCGTCCCCAGGATCTGCGAGAACTGCCCGATGTGGCTCTCAAACCGGACCACTTCTTCGGTCACATCGATTTTGTCGGCAAACGAAGCGACCTCCCTGTCCACGCGGGACACATCTCCCTGCGCGCGCAGTTCTTCCATCCGGTCGCTCCACTTGTCCCTGCGATTTTTCAAAATAACAGGCATCTGTTTGCGAATGGAATCCACCTCCGCCGACAACTTTTTTAACCGGGCTTGCAGATCCTTATACAGACTCTTGCCTTCAATGATCCGCATCCGGTCCAGCCCGCGCAGGGGAGCCAGATAGATGCCACGACGCTGCACACC